>NZ_JBVJVY010000012.1:0-129280 GCF_055603265.1 Streptomyces sp. NPDC037288 | reverse complement strand
GGAAAGGGGAAAAAAAGGGGAGGGGTGGGGTTGTCTCCCCGGGTGGGGGGTGGGGGGGGGGGGGGAGGGGGGGGGGGGGGGGGGGGGGGGGGGGGGGGGGGGGCCCCCCCCCCCCCCCCCCCCCCCACTTCGTCACGGCTGGTGACCGCTGCGCTCACGCTCACTCCGTTCGCAGTGCCGCCGGGTCCGGCCGCCGGCCGCCGACGATCAGGGCAATGGGGAGGCACAGCGCGAGACCGACCCGTTCGTCAGGCTTCCGGCACGCACAATCAGCAAGGCACTTCCGAGATGCAAGTCTCCCGTACGCCGACGGCAGTCTCCGCAGCGTTCGATGAGGCGAATCTGATCGCGCATGCCGGTCTGGTCCCGGTGATGCGGCTGGCCGAGCGATGCGGTCTGCCCCGGCTGGCTGGCCGGGGCGAGGAACGGCGCGGGCGCGGCGACGGACGCCAAGGTCACCAGCATCGTGGCCGGGATGGTCGCGGGTGCGGACAGCATCGACGACCTGGACGTCCTGCGGCACGGTGAGATGCCGACCGTGTTCGGCGGTATCCGTGCCCCGTCCACCCTGGGCACCTCCTGCGCGCGTTCACCCACGGTCATACTCTGCAACTGCACCTGTGCACAGGCGGTTGCTGGCCGCGCACACTCCGCTGCTGCCCGGCTCCGGCGAGACGGCGTTCATCGACGTCGACTCCACCCACAAGCGGGATCAGGTGGTCGACCAGGGGAAGCGGGCGGTGTCAGTTGATCTGGGCGTACTCGCGGAACTCCCAGTCGGTGACGTACTGGTGGAACCGGTCGAGTTCGTCCCGCTTGAAGGTGAGGAAGGCGTCGACGAACGACTTGCCGAGGACGTCGATGAGCTGATCGTCGGCCTGCAGGGCGTCGAGCGCTTGGCCGAGGTCGGTGGGCAGCCGGTCGGCGGTCCCGGTGTCGGCGGCGAGGCCGGTTGCCGGCGCCGGAGGGTCGGCCGCGGCCGTGATGCCGAGGTGGATGGCGGCCAGGAGGCCGGCGACGGCGAGGTACGGATTGGCCGTGGCGTCGCCGAGGCGGACTTCCAGTCGGGATGCGGCACCGCGCTCCGGCGGGATGCGCACCATGGCGTTCCGGTTGTCCAGGCCCCAGTTGATCAGCCAGGGGGCGGTGGTGTCGGGACCGAACCGCTTGTAGGAGTTGACGGTGGGGTTGAGCAGCGCGGACAGAGCGGGCGCGTGTACGAGGACGCCGGCCAGGGCGTGACGGGCCGTGGCCGAGAGGCCGTGGGCCTGGCGGGGGGCGTCGAAGACGTTGTTCCCGTCCGCGTCGATCAGGGAGACGTGCAGGTGGAACCCCGATCCGCCGCCGTCGTTGAACGGCTTGGCCATGAACGTCGCCAGTCGGCCCTCGGCTCGGGCGAGTTCCTTGACTGCGGCCTTGAACCGGAAGGCGCGGTCAGCGGCGTTCAGTGCTTCTGAGTGGTTGAGGTTGATCTCGAACTGTCCGCCGTCGAACTCGCGGTTGCCGCCGCTGACGTCCAGGCCGAGCGCGTGCAGGGCGCGCACCGTGCGCAGAAGGTGTCCGTCCGGGTCGGCGCGGCGGCCGGTGGTGTAGACGTTGCCCGGGGCGGGGGCGTAGCGCCGCCATCCGGTGGGCGTGTCGGCGTCCGGGGTGAGCAGGACGTATTCCAGTTCGGGGCCGACGAGCGCGGTCAGGCCCGCGTTGTTCAGGCGGGTGAGGACCTGGCGCAGCAGGTCCCTGGGCGATTCGGGCACGCTCTGGCGGGTGGCCGGGTCGAGGACGTCACCGATGCACCAGGCGACGTGCGGCTCCCACGGCAGCGGGACGACGGTGTCCAGATCCGGGCGCACCAGGACGTCGGGCATGCCCGCCTCCAGGCCACCGGCGATGTCGGAGTGATCGCCCAGAGCGCCGGTGTGATAGACGGCGCGGCTGAAGGCGAGGCCGTGTCCGGCCGCGTGCGGCAGATGGTGCAGCAGGATGTCCCGGCTGCGGTCGGATCCCATCAGGTCCGGGTAGGCGACGCGGAGGACATCGATCCCCTTGGCGTCGAGCGCCTCGATCGTCTGTCGGACCTGGCGGTCTGTGCGAGCGCTCAAGGGATACTCCAGGGATGCGGTGAAGGCTTGCCTTCTGTCCTGATCTGCTCGCTCGGATCCATGCGGCCTCATGACTGAGACGGCCGAGCGGTGGCGCCGGTGACATTCATTTGATGTCAAACGATAAGAGTCGGCTGTACCGGCCAGCAAGAGGGGCGCGAAGGTTCGCCTGCCTCCACCCGGGGCCGAGGACGCCGGATCCGGCGGCTGCGGAGATACATTTGAGCTCAAATGAAGCTTCGGCGGCCCGCACCGCCCCAACGACGAGGAGAAGCCCGTGTCCGGGCCCCGCCGATCCATCACCGAAACGGAGCGAGCTGTCCAGCGGCGGCTGGGTGGCCTGACTCTGCAGCGCGAGGCCATGGCAGCCGTGGGCAACATCCACCGGGCGGCCGCCGCCGTCCGGCAGCACCTGGAGAACTCCGTGCTGCGTCCGCACGAGCTGACGTGGACCGGCTTCGTCGTGCTCTGGGTGTTGTGGATCTGGGGCGAGGCGGAAACCTGGTCCGTGGCCGAGGAGGCGGGCATCTCCAAGGGCACCCTGACCGGCATTTCGCGCACCCTCGAATCGCGCGGCCTCGTGGCCCGTTCTCCCCACCCCGAGGACCGTCGCCGGGTCCTGCTCTCGCTGACCCGGGAAGGTGAGAAGCTCATGGAGGAGCTGTTCCCGGCCTTCAATGCCGAGGAAGCGTTCGTCGCCGCCCCGCTCAGCCCCGACCAGTGCCTGCAACTCGCCGACAGTCTGCGTGTCATCGTCGGCCGGCTCGAGGAGCACGGTGAGCAGCGCAGGCGGGAGCTCCTCGACGGCGAAAGCCTCGCCCCACGACGCTCGGGCCGCCGTCCGCGCCCCTAGGGCCTGTCGGAGCCCACGGTCCCTGTTGACGTGCCGCGCTCACCTTGGAGTGTCGCGCTCTTCGTCGGAGGCGGCGTGCGCCCGCCGGATCCGCGGGGGTGTGCCGCCGACGACAGCCGTCGACCTTCAGCCAAAACGTTTGGTTCCAAATAAATCTTCGCGCGGGGCTTGACGCTCTCGCGACCCGACTGTTTATTTGGGGTCAAACGAACTGGAGGTTGGGACATGACCCGCGAGTCCCAAGCAGCTGTCATCGCCGGAGTATCCGTTGACACCCGGCACTGGATCGGCGGCGAGCGCGTCGCCTCCAGTGAGACGTTCACCGACATCTCACCGATCGACGGCAGCGTTATCGGGGAGATCGCGCGGGGTACCGCGACGGAGGCCGCCGCGGCCGTCGCCGCCGCCACGGCCGCCTTCCCGGGCTGGGCCGCCACCCCGCGCCCCGAGCGCGCCCGCATCCTGCACGCCATCGCCGAGGGAGTCGAGAAGCGGCTCGAAGAGCTGGCCCTCGTCGAGACCACCGACAACGGCGCCCTCCTGCGCTCCCACCGCCGCGGCGTCATGCCCCGCGTCGCGCACAACTTCCGCTTCTTCGCCGACCGGCTGCTGAAGCTGGAGCACGAGGACTTCGAGACCCGCGGTCACACCAACCACGTCAGCTGGGACCCGGCCGGCCCCTGCGTGCTGATCACGCCCTGGAACGCACCGCTGATGCTCGCCACGTGGAAGGTGGCCCCGGCGCTGGCGGCGGGCAACACGGTCGTCCTCAAGCCGGCCGAGTGGTCTCCGCTGACCGCCTCGCTGCTGGCCGACATCGCCGCCGAGGCCGGGCTTCCAGCCGGTGTCCTGAACGTGGTGCAGGGCTACGGCTCGGAGATCGGCGACGCGCTCACCTCGCACCCGGACGTGCGCCGGATCAGTTTCACCGGCTCGGTCGCGACCGCGCGGCGGATCGCCGCGTCGGCCGCCGCCAACCTGACGCCGATGAGTCTGGAGCTGGGCGGCAAGTCCCCGCTGCTGGTGTTCGCCGACGCCGACCTCAACCTGGCCGTCGACCTGGCGGTGGAGCAGTACGACAACGCCGGGCAGGTATGCCTCGCCGCCACCCGCATTCTGGTCGAGGAGACGGTCGCGGAGGAGTTCACCCGCCGCTTCGTCGACAAGGCGTCCCGGTTGAAGCAGGGCGACCCGCGGGACGAGGCCACCGACATCGGCCCCAACATCCACCCCCGGCAGCTGGAGAAGATCGACGGCTTCGTGCAGCGGGCACTGGCGGCCGGCGCCCGCGCGGTCATCGGCGGACACCCGGAGGAGGGGCAGTACTACGCGCCGACCCTCCTCACCGGCGTCGCCCAGACGTCCGAGATCGTCCAGGAGGAGGTCTTCGGCCCGGTTCTGACACTCCAGACCTTCACCAGCGAGGAAGAGGCGGTCCGGCTCGCCAACGACACCCGCTTCGGCCTGGCCGCCACCGTCGCCACGAGCGACCCCGAGCGCGCCGAGCGCGTCACCGCGCAACTCGTCGCCGGCACCGTCTGGGTCAACTGCTTCTTCGTCCGCGACCTGAAGGCGCCCTTCGGCGGCTCCCGCCACTCGGGCGTGGGCCGCGAGGGCGGCACCTGGAGCTTCGACTTCTACTGCGACGTGAAGAACACCGTCACCGCACCGAACGGATGGAAGCACCATGGGTGAGATCGTCGGCGCGGGCCTGCTCGCCCACGTCCCCACCATCGTGCTCCCGGAGGAGACCCGGCGGGAGCTGAACGAGGGCAAGGAGATCACCCTCGTCACCGGCCTGAGACAGCTCCGCAAGGACGTCTTCGAGCGCGATGCCGCCAACGAATACGACACCGTCGTGGTCCTCGACTCCCACTGGGCCACCACCGTCGAGTTCGTCGTCACCGCACAGCCCCGCCGGGCCGGCCTGTTCACCTCCGAGGAACTGCCGCGCGGCATGTGCCGAATGCCGTACGACTTCCCCGGTGACCCCGAACTCGCCCACCACATCGCGTCGTTCGCGGACAAGCACGGCACGTTCATCACGGCGATCGACGACGTGTACCTGCCGATCTTCTACGCGACCGTCAACCTGTGGAAGTTCCTCGGTGAGGGACTGCAGGACAAGCGGTGGGTGACGATCGGCGTCTGCCAGACCGGCGACATGGAGGACCACCTGCGCCTCGGCCGGGCGCTGGCCGACGGCATCGCCGCCACCCCGGGACGCCGGGTGCTGCTGATCGCCTCCGGAGCGCTGTCGCACACCTTCTGGCCGCTGCGTGAGATCCGCGACCACGAGGCCAGCGACCCGACGCACATCTTCACGCCCGAGGCGCGCGCGGCCGACGAGGAGCGGATCGCCTGGTTCAAGGAGGGCCGCCACGACAGGGTCCTCGACACCATGGACGCGTTCTGGAAGTACAAGCCCGAGGCCAACTTCTTCCACTACCTGATGATGGCCGGCGCACTCGGCGAGCGGGCGTGCAGGGCCAGGGCCCGCCAGTACGGCGAGTACGAGAACTCGGTGGGCACCGGTCAGGTCCACCTCTGGTTCGACCGCCCCGCCGACGGCTGGACCGGCACCGGCCTGCCCGCCTCGCGCACCCCGCACAGCCGTATCTAGGAGCCCTTCATGCCCGAGTACCGCCGCGTTCTCCTCGACGGCGCCGCCGTCCAGGTCACGGTCGACGGGGACGAGCTCGTCGCCGGGGACGGCCGTCGCGTCAGGACCGAGGAGGCCCACCATCTGCCACCCGTGCTCCCCTCGAAGGTGATCGCCGTCCACCTCAACCACCGCAGCCGCGTGGACGAGTTCCGGATCGGCCTGCCGGACACCCCGACCTACTTCCACAAGCCGGTCTCCGCACTGAACAGCCACAAGGGCGCGGTCGTCCGCCCCGAGGGCTGCAAGTGGCTCAACTACGAGGGCGAGGTCGCCCTGGTGATCGGGAGGACGGCCCGCAACATCTCCCCGGCCGAGGCGGGGGAGTACATCGCCGGCTACACGATCGCCAACGACTTCGGCCTGCACGACTTCCGCGACACGGACGCCGGGTCCATGCTCCGGGTCAAGGGGTCCGACACCCTGTGCCCGCTCGGTCCCGGCCTGGTCACCGACTGGGACTTCCACGGCAAGCGGCTTCGCACCTACGTCAACGGCAAGGTCGTCCAGGACGGCTCGACCGATGAAATGACGTGGAACATGCACTACCTCGTCGCCGACATCGCCCGCACCATCACCCTGTGTCCCGGCGACGTCCTGCTGTCCGGCACCCCCGCCAACTCCCGTTCCGTGCAGCCTGGCGACGTTGTCGAGGTGGAGGTCGAGGGACTGGGCAGACTCACCAACCACGTCGTCACCGGCCCCACCGCCGTCCGCACCGACGTCGGCGCCCAGCCCACCGAGTCCGAGGAAGTGCTCTCGACCGCCCTGGGCGGCGACTGGGAGTTCCGCGGCATCCGCCCGCCCAGGCGCTGAGCCCCACCGCGTCCATACACCAGATCGAGGAAGAGGGACGGAATGGATCTGAACAAGTGGCTGGCTTCGGCGGTCGCGTCGAACGCCGAGTGGGCGAAGACCTTCGGACCCTTCGACCCGCACCCGGCACTGGTCGTCGACGACAACCGGTTCGCCACCGCGTTCGAGGTCTTCACCGAGCGGCTGAAGGACAACTACCCCTTCTTCCACCCCCGCTACGCGGGCCAGATGCTCAAGCCGCCCCACCCGGCAGCGGTCGTGGGCTACCTGACCGCGATGCTGATCAACCCGAACAACCACGCCCTGGACGGTGGTCCGGCCACCGCCGCGATGGAGCGGGAGGTGGTCCAGCAGCTAGCCACGATGTTCGGCTACGACACCCACCTGGGGCACCTGACCACCAGCGGCACCATCGCCAACCTCGAGGCGCTGTTCGTGGCGCGTGAGCTGCACCCGGGCAAGGGCGTCGCGTACAGCACCGAGGCCCACTACACGCACGGCCGGATGTGCGGGGTTCTCGGGGTGGAAGGCTTCCCCGTCCCCACCGACGACCTCGGCCGCATGGACCTCGACGCGCTGGAGGAGCTGCTGCGCGGCGGCCGGGTCGGCACGGTGGTGCTCACCGCCGGTACGACCGGGCTCGGCGCCGTCGAGCCGGTCCACGAGGCGCTGGCGCTGCGTGAGCGTTACGGTGTGCGGATCCACGTCGATGCCGCCTACGGCGGATTCTTCGCCCTGCTGGCCGGCGCGGACGGCCCCGAGGGCCTGCCGGCCGAGCCCTGGCAGGCCGTCGCCCAGGCCGACTCCATCGTGGTCGACCCGCACAAGCACGGCCTGCAGCCCTACGGCTGTGGCGCGGTCCTGTTCCGCGACCCCTCGGTCGGCCGGTTCTACCTGCACGACTCGCCGTACACGTACTTCACCTCCGAGGAACTGCACCTGGGCGAGATCAGCCTGGAATGCTCCCGGGCGGGTGCGGCGGCCGCCGCGCTGTGGCTCACCTTCCAGTTGCTGCCGCCCACCCGTGAGGGCCTGGGCCAGGTGCTGGCGGCCGGCCGGCGGGCGGCGCTGCGCTGGGCGGAACTGATCGAGGGTTCCGAGCACCTCGAGCTCTACCAGCCGCCGCACCTCGACATCGTCAGCTACTTCCCGCTGACCGCGGGCACCGCCCTTTCACAGATCGACGCGGCCAGCAACCGGATCCTGCAGGAAGGGATGACCGACACCCAGGACCCGGTCTTCCTCAGCACCCTCCGCGTGGGCGCCGAGCGCTTCACCAACCGCCACCCGAAGATCACCGCCGACGCCGACGGCGCGCGCATTCTGCGCAGCGTGCTGATGAAGCCCGAATCCGAGACCTACGTCGAGCACCTGCACCAGCGGCTGGAGCAGCTCGCCCGCTCCTGACCGCCCCGTGCGTCACCGGTTCACCGGGGCCCGGCCGACGGTGATCCGGAAGCGGGGCGGTCGATTCGAACCTCACGCGACGGCGCACCTCTCCCCGCCCGCCGCGTCTGTCGCAGACGGCGTATCCGCCCCTGCTGATCTCTCTGGAGCGTGATGGCATGGCCCGCGTCCGTGGCTACTTCCACCCCAGGACGGCGACGGGTGCCTCGTCGCTGATTCCCTCCCCACCGTGGCACTACTCCGGCGACCTCCTCACCGTCGAGTACCGCACCGACCCGGCCCGGGTGCGCGAACTGTTGCCCGAGCCGCTGGAACTCGCCGACGAGGACCCCGGCGCGGTCGCGCTGATCTGGGCCGACTGGCAGTCGTGTTCGGCATCCGGCGCCGAGCTGCTGGATCCGGTGCGCGCCCAGTACAAGGAGGCGTTCGCCGTCGTCCGTTGCCAGTACAAGGGCCAGACCTACACCCGCTGCGTGTACATCTGGGTCGACAAGGACTTCGCCATAGCCCGCGGACTGCATCAGGGCTACCCCAAGAAGCTCGGCTCGATCCACCAGAGCCGCCCGCACCCCTACGGGCCGGCACCCCGGATCGAGGCCGGGGCACGGTTCGGCGCGACCCTCGCCGCCGCCGACCGGCGCCTGGCCCAGGCCGTGGTGACCCTGCGCGAGCCGGCGGAGACGAACGGGTTCGTCAACGCCCACCCGATGGCCCACCACCGCTGGCTGCCCTCGATCGAGAAGGGGAAGGGCCTCGCACTCGACGAGCTGATCGAGTCCGGCGCCGCCTCCGTCGAGGGCGGTCGGCCCTGGGTCGGCGACGCCGAACTGGAACTGTTCGAGTCCCCCACCGAGGAACTGGCCCGGCTGGAGATCCTCGAGCCGATCGCCGCTTACTACCGGCAGGTCGGCGTGGTGTGGGACGGCGGCCGGCTGCTCGAATCCGGCACTTCGGGCGCCGAGTGAGAGGCCGTCCGGAGACCTCCATGCACACCGTCACCCATGAGGAACTGCTGACCCGGGCCGAAAAGCTCCACCTGCCCACCCAGCACCACATCGGCGGCCGGGCCGAAAGCGGCAGCGGCGCAACGTTCCCCGTCGTCGCCCCCCGCGACGGACGGATCCTCACCCACATCGCCGACGCGCGAGAGGCCGAGGTCGAACTCGCGGTCGCGGCCGCACGCCGTGCCTTCGACTCCGGCCCCTGGCCGCGCATGGCGCCCGCCGACCGGGGCCGGATCCTGTTGCGGATCGCCGGCCTCCTCGAAGAACGACGCGAGGAAGTCGCCCTCACGATCAGCCTGGAGATGGGCAAACCGATCACCGAGGCGCACGACATCGAACTGCGTGCTGCGATCAACACCTTCCGCTGGTACGGGCAACTGGCCGACAAGCTCACCGACGCATCCCCGCACACCGCACCCGACACCCTGGCCCTCGTCACACGGGAGCCGGCCGGCGTGGTCGGCGCGGTCGTGCCGTGGAACTTCCCGCTCACCCTGGCCGGCTGGAAAGTCGCCCCGGCCCTCGCCGCGGGCTGCGCCGTCGTCCTGAAGCCGTCCGAATCGTCCCCGCTGTCGGCCCTGTTGCTGGGCCGCATCGCCACCGACGCCGGCCTCCCTCCAGGTGTCCTCAACGTCGTCACCGGTGACGGCCCGACGGCAGGCCGGGCCATCGGCCTGCACCCGGACGTCGACGTCGTGGCCTTCACCGGCTCCACCGCCGTCGGCCGCCATTTCCTGCGCTACGCCGCCGACTCGAACCTCAAACGCGTCTGGCTGGAGCTCGGGGGCAAGTCGCCCAACATCATCCTTCCCGACGCCCCCGACCTCGAGAAGGCCGCCGCCACCGCCGCCTGGGGCATCTTCTTCAACCAGGGCGAGATGTGCACCGCCCCCTCCCGGCTCCTCGTGCACTCCTCCGTCGCCGAGCAGGTCACCGAGGCCGTCGTCCGGCGGGCGCGGGAACTGAAGGTCGGCGACCCGCTGGACCCGGCGACGGAGATGGGCGCCCTCGTCTCGGAAGACCACCTGGAGCGCGTCCTCGACCACATCGCCACCGGCCGGTCGGAGGGCGCCCGACTGCGCACCGGTGGGGACCGCACCGTGACCGCCACCGGCGGCAGCTTCCTCCAGCCCACCGTCTTCGACCGGGTCGACCCCGGCATGCGGCTGGCCCGTGACGAGATCTTCGGCCCCGTCCTGTCCGTCCTCACCTTCGACGACCTCGAGGAGGCCGTACGCCTCGCCAACGCGACCGAGTACGGCCTCGCCGCCGGCCTGTGGACCTCCGACCTCTCCACCGCCCACAAGGTCTCCCGCGTCCTGAAGGCCGGGACGGTCTGGGTCAACTGCTATGAGGAAGGTGACCTGACGGTGCCCTTCGGCGGCATGAAGCAGTCCGGCAACGGACGCGACAAGTCCGTCCACGCCCTCGAGAAGTACACCGAACTCAAGACCACCTGGATCCAGCTGTGACGCGCCCGCTCATAGCCATCCCGGCCCGCTTCTCCGCCACCACCTCCGCGCTGCGGTACGCCGCCGAGGTCAACGCCCGCGCCCTCGTCGAGGCCGTCTGGCGGGCCGGTGGCGAACCGGTGAGCATCCATCCATCGGACCCCACCCCTACCGACGTCGCCACCCGGCTCGCCCGCTTCGACGGCGTCCTGCTCCCCGGCGGCGGCGACATCGCCCCGCACCGCTACGGCGCAACCGACCGCCACGACAGCGTCTACGACGTCGACCACCTCCAGGACGCCTTCGACCTCGAAGTCGCCCACCAGGCACTGGAGACGGGGATCCCGCTGCTGGCGATCTGCCGGGGCCTCCAAGTCGTCAACGTCGCCCTCGGCGGCACCCTCCACCAGGACATGGGCGGCCCCGACCACGAGCATCGCCATCTGCTGCACCCGGTGACCATCCGCCCAGGAACGCGGACGGCACACGCAGTGGGTGCCGAAAAGGCCGAAGTATCCTGCTACCACCACCAGCGGGTCGAGCGCCTGGGCAACGGCCTGACCGTGACAGCCACCGCCGAGGACGGCACGATCGAAGCCCTCGAAATACCCACCGCAAGAGGCTGGTTCAGCGCCGTGCAGTGGCACCCGGAGGACACCGCGCACAGTGACCCCGCCCAGCAGAACCTGTTCGACACTCTGGTACGCATGTCCATGGCCGTCTCCTGCTGAGCAGCCCGGACGGCACACCAGCGACTCCCGGTCCGACCCTGTCGATCGCGATCCGCAAGGCAGACCGTTGTCATCGCCATGTCCTGCGGATGCAAGTGAAGTGACGCTTGACCTGCGGCTTTGCCGCAAAGGTCCCCTCGTACACCTTTCCGATGACGCATCGTGCGAAGAGAGTCGCAGATTGTGGAACCGGTCGATGAACTGCTGCGGACACGAGGGCCACGGCAGCGGTCTCCGGGGACCGCCTACCCTTGAGCCATGACCAGCAGCAGCGACCGGAGCCAGACCGTGGACCTTCGTTCATCTATGACGTATGAGATCCGCACCTACGGGTGCCAGATGAACGTCCACGATTCCGAACGGTTGGCCGGGCTGCTCGAAGACGCCGGGTACGTGCGGGCCCCCGAGGGGTCGGACGGGGACGCGGACGTGGTCGTGTTCAACACGTGCGCCGTCCGCGAGAACGCCGACAACCGGCTGTACGGCAACCTCGGCCGGCTCGCGCCGAGGAAGGCCTCGCGGCCCGGCATGCAGATCGCGGTCGGCGGCTGCCTCGCGCAGAAGGACCGCGACACCATCGTGAAGAAGGCGCCCTGGGTGGACGTCGTCTTCGGCACGCACAACATCGGCAAGCTGCCGGTCCTGCTGGAGCGCGCCCGCGTGCAGGAGGAGGCGCAGGTCGAGATCGCCGAATCCCTGGAGGCCTTCCCGTCCACCCTGCCGACCCGGCGCGAGAGCGCCTACGCGGCCTGGGTGTCGATCTCCGTCGGCTGCAACAACACCTGCACCTTCTGTATCGTCCCGGCCCTGCGCGGCAAGGAGAAGGACCGCCGCCCCGGCGACATCCTCGCCGAGGTCGAGGCGCTGGTCACCGAGGGTGTCTCCGAGATCACGCTGCTCGGCCAGAACGTCAACGCCTACGGCTCCGACATCGGCGACCGCGAGGCCTTCAGCAAGCTGCTGCGCGCCTGCGGCACCATCGAGGGCCTGGAGCGCGTCCGCTTCACCTCCCCGCACCCGCGCGACTTCACCGACGACGTCATCGCCGCCATGGCCGAGACCCCGAACGTCATGCCGCAGCTGCACATGCCGCTGCAGTCCGGTTCGGACACGGTCCTGAAGGCGATGCGCCGGTCGTACCGGCAGGAGCGCTACCTCGGGATCATCGAGAAGGTGCGCGCCGCCATCCCGCACGCCGCGATCACCACGGACATCATCGTGGGCTTCCCCGGCGAGACCGAGGAGGACTTCGAGCAGACCCTGCACGTCGTCCGCGAGGCGCGGTTCGCGCAGGCCTTCACCTTCCAGTACTCCAAGCGGCCCGGCACCCCGGCCGCGATCATGGAGGACCAGATCCCCAAGGAGGTCGTCCAGGCGCGCTACGAGCGGCTGGTCGCCCTCCAGGAGGAGATCTCCTGGGAGGAGAACAAGAAGCAGGTCGGCCGCACGCTGGAGCTGATGGTCGCCGAGGGCGAGGGCCGCAAGGACGGCGCCACGCACCGCCTGTCCGGCCGCGCCCCCGACAACCGGCTCGTCCACTTCACCAAGCCGGAGCAGGAGGTCCGCCCCGGTGACGTGGTCACGGTCGAGGTGACGTACGCCGCCCCGCACCACCTCCTCGCCGAGGGCGCCGTACTCGACGTGCGCCGCACGCGCGCGGGAGACGCCTGGGAGAAGCGCAACGCCGCCGAGGCCGCCAAGCCGGCCGGTGTCATGCTGGGCCTGCCGAAGGTCGGCGTACCGGCCCCGCTGCCGGTCGCCACGGGGTCCGGCTGCGGCTGCGACTGACCCGGCCCGGCCTGGCTACTTGTCGACAATGTGTACACGGGGGACGGGGACGAGCTGATGCCTCGATGGGCGCTGCTGCTGGACAAACCGCCTGGCGAGGGGCCGTACCGCAGGCAGTACGAGCTGATGGCCACGATCGACGGCACGCGCGAGGAGGCCGAGGCGCGGTTCGGGGAGCTGGTACGCCTGTACCAGCCCCGGCACCCGCGGTATCCGCTGCGGATGCGCCGGTACCGCACCGGTGACGGCTGGATGCTCGCCGGGGACGGTTCGTCCGGCGGGGTGTTCACGTACCACTTCCTGTTCACCGAGCTGGAGTGGGACTCGGGACCGATCACCTACTGACCGCCGGAGCACCGTACGGTCAGGGCGCCGGACCGCCTGACCGCGTACCCTGCCGATCATGCTTGTCGCCGCCGCAGTCTGTCCCTGCCCTGCGCTGCTCGTACCCGAGGTCGCGGCAGGTGCCGCACCCGAGATGGACGCCGCGCGGTCGGCCTGCGCCGACGCGCTCGGTGTGCTCGCGGCCGCCCGCCCGGACCTCCTGGTGGTGGTCGGGCCCGCCGAGCAGAGCGGGCGGGGCTCGTTTCCGCAGGGTGCCCGGGGGTCCTTCCGCGGGTTCGGGGTCGATCTGGACGTACAGCTCGGGTCCGGGACGGAAACCGTCGGCGAGCGCGAGCTGCCGCCTTCGCTGGCCGTCGGCGCGTGGCTGCTGCAGCGGACCGGGTGGGCGGATGCCCCGATCGAGGGACTCGGTGTCGGGGAACTGCTCGCGCCTGAGCGGTGTATCGAAGTCGGAAGGGAGATCGGCGCCCGGGCCGGGCGCGTGGCGCTGCTGGTGATGGGAGACGCCAGTGCGTGCCGCACGGTCAAGGCGCCGGGTTACCTGGACGAGCGGGCCGCACCCTTCGACGCGGAGGTCGCGCGGGCGCTGGGTGCGGCGGACGTGGCGGCCGTCCGGGCGCTGCACGTCGAGCTGGCGCACGAACTGAAGGCCTCCGGCCGGGCCCCCTGGCAGGTCCTGGCCGGCGCCGCCGAGGGCGCGGACCTCGCCGGCGCGCTGCTGTACGAGGATGCGCCGTACGGCGTCGGGTATGTGGTGGCGACTTGGTCCTAGTGTCTGAAACGAACGACGACGCACGTGGCGAAACGTGAACTCAAGACCGGATCACTGGCGGCTTCCCGTCGGCGACCTGCCCTGGCGGGGTTCGTCGTGGCCACCTGGTCTGGCGGCGCTCGTGGCGGCGATCTGGCACTGCCCGGGCATGGGGCGGCGGCCCGGCCCCGGCGGCGCCCGCCGTGTCGGCCACTCGGCCCTGGAGCCGGACGAGCGTCGTGTCGGTCCTTGGCCGAGCCGGGGCGAGGGTGCCGGCGAGGGTGATGACGGCGAGGCAGCGGCCCGGCGGGCCAGGGCCCGGTCAGGCGGATGGCAGCGGTCGGTTCCCGTGCGGGTGCAGGCGGCCGGTGAGGAAGGCGAGGATCTCGTCGCGGGCCCGGACCGTGGGATGGCCGGCCTCGTCGACGAGATGGGCGGTGACGACGCTGTGCGGGGTGCCGACCAGGTCGGCGAAGAAGGGCGGCGGCGCCGGGTTGGCGGCGCTGTCCGGCAGGACGCGCCCGTCGAAGGCGTCGCCGAGCAGCGCGCGGTAGGCGGCGAACCGCTGCCCGGTGCACCAGCGGTCGCCCTCGAAGCGGTAGGCGAGGACGGTGAGTCCGTCGCGGTCGAGCCGGTCGCGCACCGCGCGCGCGTCCGCCGCGTCGAGTTCGAGTCCGCCGGGGTCGTCGAGCGGCAGTGACGGGTGGTTGACCACCGGGGCGATCACCGCCGGCTCCAGGGCCATGGTGAGGGCGAAGTTGCCGGTGAAGCACAGGCCGACCGCACCCACCCCCGGCCCACCGCACGCGGCGTGGGCCTGGCGCGCCAAGCCGCGCAGCCAGACCGTGACCGGGCTGGTGCCGCCCCCGGCGAAGGCGCGGAACTCCGCGCTGACACAGGCGCGGCGGACGACCTCCCGGCCTCCGTCGACCGTGGGGAAGGCACCGTCCGTCCCGAACAGGGAGGGCACATGGACGGTGAAGCCCGCGTCCCGCACCCAGCGCGCGAGCCGCAGGACGTCGGGACTGATGCCCGGCATCTCGGGCAGCACCACGACCGCGGGCCCGGCCCCGGCCACGTACACCGTCTTCGCCACCCCCTCCACGGCCACACTCCGGCGGGTGAAGTCGGTGATCGGATCGTCGTCGCTCATGGGGCCAGCCTGGTCCCGGGGCCGGCCGCCGGGTGAGGGGCGGCATCGCCAAGGCCAGGGGTAATCTCGCCACCGGCGAGAGAGGCGAACGGTACGCGGTCGCGATCCGGGGCCGGGGCGGGGACACCAGGGGGTACGGGGAGCGATGGCGGAGGCGGCGCGGCAGGCCGAGGACGGCGCGGGTCCGGGCGCCGGACCGGGTGCGCTGCGGGTCGGGGTCCTGGCGTACCCGGACTGCTTCGCGTCCGAAGTGTTCGGCGTCCCCGACCTGCTGACGATGGCCGGGCACGTCGCCGGACCGGACGCGCCCGGCTACCGGGTGTCGGTCGTCTCGCCCCGCCGCCGGGTCACCGCCTCGGGCGGCGCGAGCCTGGACGTGCGTCCCTTGCGCGAGGTCGACGTCCTCGTGGTCCCCGGCTTCGAACTGCGCCCGGACACGGACCTCGACGCGCGGCTCGCCCGGCTCGCCCCCGAGATCGCGGCGATCCGCGCGCAGGCCGCCGCCGGCACCGCCGTCGTCTCCCTCTGCGTCGGCGCGTTCCTGCTCGCCGAGGCGGGGCTCCTCGACCGGCGCCGGGCCACCACCTCCTGGCTGCACGCCGGCGAACTGGCCAGGCGCTGCCCGGACGCCGACGTGCGGCCCGAGCACCTGGTCGTCACCGACACGGGGGTGACGACCACGGCCGCCTTCAGCGCCATGTACGACTTCGCGCTGGACCTGATCCGCCGGCACGACGGCACCCGGGTGGCCCGCACCACCGCACGGTTGGCGCTCGTCGACGACGCGCGGACCTCCCAGACCCCGTACGTCGACCCGCGGCTCCTTCCGCAGCCCGGCCGGGAGTTCTCCCAGCGGATCATGCGGCGGCTCGACCAGAACCTCGCCGAGCGATACGACCTCGCCGCGCTCGCCGACGCCTTCCGGGTCAGCACCCGCACGCTGCTGCGCCGCTTCGCCGAAGAAACCGGACGCAGCCCGCTGGCCCATCTGCAGGCCTCCCGGGTCCGCCGCGCCCGCCACCTTCTGGAGACCACCGACCGCACCGTCGCCGCCGTCGCCGCGGCCGTCGGCTACCAGGACCCCGGCACCTTCGCCGCCCTCTTCGCCCGCCACACCGGCCACCGCCCGAGCGCCTACCGGGCCGCCTTCCGCCGCACGGCCCGGGCGTCCGCCCCGGACGGATCGCCCGCCGGGCCGCCGACGGCACCGTCGACCGCCTCCTGGCCACAGCCCGGACGCGGGCGCGGGTGACTGGCTGATCGCGGTCACCTCCGCGCACGCGCGAAACGTCGGACGGCCGGGAGCGCCGTTGTGCTCCACGACCGTCCGCCGATCCACATGCCCTTCAGCAGGAGACTCAGGAAGCCGGCGGCGGGCCCTCCGGACGGGCGGGGGGCGTGCGATCGCCGGTGACCGTCTGCGGGCCGGGACCTTCCTTGTGCGCGAGGCGGTCCATCGCCTCCCTGGCCTTGCCGGTGCCCGCGTGGATCCTGTCGCTGTACTTGTGCTTGGTCCGCTCGTCCACGACCTTCGCGGCCTTGTCGATGCCGTGCTGGACCTTGTCCCCGTGCTGCCGGGCGAGGTCCGACACCTTGTCCCGGGCCGGGCCGAGCCTGGCCTTCATGTTGTCCATCAGACCCATGGTCCACCTTCCCTCGCGGGCCGTTACCTGCGGGCGCCCTCGCCGGCCTCGTTGTCGGCGGCTTCCTCGGCGGACTGCTGCTTGGGGATGCCGGAGCCGTCGGACGCGTCGTCCGCACCGGCGTCCGACTCGGCCGCCGCGTCCTCGCTCCCGTCCCCGGACGAACCCTTCGCCTCCGCCGATCCGGCCGCCTCCGCCTCCGCCGACTCCGCTTCCGCCACCTCGGCCCCTGCCGACTCCGCGCCTGCCTCCGCCTCGGCGACCGACGCCTCCGGAGTCACCTTCGACCTGCCGAGGAGTCGTGCAAAAACGCCCATATCCACTCCATACGGTACTCGTGCGGGCGAATTCCCGCGTTACCCGGTGCGTACGGTTGCGCCGCCCAGGTCACCGCCTCCGGCGAACCGGAAGGCGGTATCTCGCCACGGGCAACGACCGGCGACCCCACCCGTCACGTAACTCGTTCGAGGCACCGCCTGGAGGTTTGCGAGACTGGTGCGGTGAGCAGTGCACTCCCCAGCCCCCGCGTCATCGCCATCGTCGGACCCACCGCGGCCGGAAAGTCCGATCTGGGCGTCTTCCTGGCACAACAGCTCGGCGGGGAGGTCGTCAACGCCGACTCCATGCAGCTGTACCGAGGGATGGACATCGGCACCGCCAAGCTGACGCCCGAGGAGCGCGGCGGCATCCCGCACCACCTGCTGGACATCTGGGACGTGACGGTCACCGCCTCCGTCGCCGAATACCAGAAGCTGGCCCGCGCCCGGATCGACGCACTGCTCGCCGAGGGCCGCTGGCCGATCCTGGTCGGCGGCTCCGGCCTGTACGTCCGCGGGGCCGTGGACAACCTGGAGTTCCCCGGCACCGACCCCCAGGTCCGCGCCCGCCTGGAGGAGGAGCTGGCCCTGCGCGGCTCGGGCGCTCTGCACGCCCGCCTGGCCGCCGCCGACCCGGAGGCCGCCCGCGCGATCCTGCCGAGCAACGGCCGCCGTATCGTGCGGGCGCTGGAGGTGATCGAGATCACCGGCCGGCCCTTCACCGCGAACCTGCCGGGTCACGACTCCGTCTACGACACCGTCCAGATCGGCGTCGACGTGGCCCGGCCGGAACTGGACGAGCGCATCGCGCACCGCGTCGACCGGATGTGGGAGGCGGGCCTCGTGGACGAGGTGCGCGCACTGGAGGCGCAGGGGCTGCGCGAGGGGCGCACGGCGTCGCGTGCGCTGGGTTACCAGCAGGTGCTCGCGGCGCTCGCCGGGGAGTGCACCGAAGTGGAAGCGCGGGCCGAGACCGTCCGTGCGACCAAGCGCTTCGCGCGCCGCCAGGATTCATGGTTCAGGCGCGATCCGCGGGTGCACTGGTTGAGTGGGGCCGTGGCGGATCGCCGGGAACTTCCGCAGCAGGCCCTGGCGTTGGTCGAACGACCGGTTACAGCCTGATCACGTCATGGCATCGGGATGCGCCGCCGGTCATCGCGGCCTTCGGGGCCGTGCCATCATCGAGCTTCGATCGACCAAGTGGAGCCTAGTTGGGAGGGCGCGTGGCGATGGAGGCCGGCCCTCGCGACACCGCACAAAGTGCCGAGCACGTCACCACCGAGGGTGACGAACCGGACCCGGCCCAGGGCCGTGCGACCGGGGACCGCCCGGGTGGGAACCGACGGGCCGACGGCCGTCCGAACGGAGACCGCCTCGGTGAGGAGCGGCCGGCCGAAGGCCGTCACGCGCAGGGCGGGCCGGCCGAGGAGCGGCTCACCGCGAGCCGGTCGGCCGGAGACCGGCTCACCGACAGCCGACCGGCCGGGGACGCCCTCGCCCTTGCCGATACCCGGCTGACGGACGACGGCCCCGACGAGACGCCGGACGGTGTGACCGACGACGGGCCGGAGCCCGAGGAGATGTACCCGGGCGGTCCGGAGGTCGAGGTCGAGCTGCGCCCGCAGCGCCGGCTGCGCCTCTGGCAGCTCGCCCCCATTGTGGGTCTGTCCGCCGTCGGCTCCCTGATGTTCGCCTTCCCGCTCGCCTTCGACTTCGGCGACAGCGGCGCCGTCATCGCCATGCTCGGCCTGCTGATCTGCTCCTGCGCCGCCGGCTGGGCCATGATGGCCGCCCGCAAGGTGGGCTACACCTGGCCCGGCCTGCCGGCACGGGGCTCGGACCGCCGCCCCGACTGGCGGGTCGTACTCGGGTACGTACTCCTGGTGGCCGTGGTGGTGCTACTCGCCGTCTGGCGAGTAGCACGGTTGCGCTGAACCTCCTTCGGTCAACCCGAGCGGAGTGAACCCGTACGATCGAGGAATGAGCACACGGATCGCCTTCCTCAAGGGGCACGGCACCGAAAACGACTTCGTGATCGTCCCGGACCCGGAGAACGCCCTCGACCTGAGCCCGGCCGCCGTCGCCGCCCTGTGCGACCGCCGGGCCGGAATCGGAGGCGACGGGGTGCTGCATGTGGTGCGCTCGGCCGCGCACCCGGAGGCCGGGTCGATGGCGGCCGAGGCCGAGTGGTTCATGGACTACCGCAACGGCGACGGTTCGGTCGCCGAGATGTGCGGCAACGGAGTCCGTGTGTTCGCGCGCTACCTCCAGCACGCGGGACATGTGGGCGAGGGTGACCTCACGATCGCCACGCGCGCGGGCGTGAAGACCGTCCACCTCGCGAAGGACGGAGACGTCACCGTCGGCATGGGCAGTGCCCGCCTGCCGGAGGGCGACGTCACGGTGAGCGTCGGCGAGCACAGCTGGCCCGCGCGCAACGTGAACATGGGCAACCCGCACGCGGTCGCCTTCGTCGACGACCTCGCGCACGCCGGCGACCTGTACGACCCGCCGCCGTTCAGCCCGGCCGCCGCCTACCCGGACGGGGTCAACGTCGAGTTCGTCGTCGACCGGGGCCCCCGTCACGTCGCCATGCGGGTGCACGAGCGCGGCTCCGGCGAGACCCGCTCGTGCGGCACGGGCGCGTGCGCCGTCGCCGTGGCCGCCGCCCGGCGCGACGGCGCCGACCCGGCCGTCACCGGCACCCCGGCCACGTACACCGTCGACCTGCCCGGCGGTCGCCTGGTCATCACCGAGCGGCCCGACGGCCAGATCGAGATGACCGGACCCGCCGTGATCGTCGCCGAGGGCGAGATCGACGGCGAATGGCTGGAAAACGCGCTTCGCTGACCCGGCGTAAGCACGAGGAAGACGCTCCCCGGCTCCCGGATCAGCGGTTTCCCGTGACCGGCGGTGTTCCCAACAGCGGGCGATCCAAGGGCGGATGGCGCAAACCCTAAACCTCCTTTCCATCGCTCGAATGGGTGATCCGTTTCACGCTCGCCGAGAGGCGGTCGGTCGCACGTGGTGGGCTCGGTAGCATCAAGCACCGGCACGGACGGGGGGACGTCGCCATCCCTGAGCCGCGTACGCCCTGGGGCCCCCGTCCGCCGGTCCACGAGCCGGAGGTGCCCATGAGTGCGGAGGCCACGAACCCTGCGACCCCTGGCCCGGTAACGCCCACAGCATCCGCGGCGGCCACCGCCCCCGCGATGCCCAGGGCGGACCGCAGGAAGTCGCGGCCACGGCTCGATCTGCGAAGGCTGGGCCGGGCCGCGCTGCTCGGCCCCGCCGTCCGCGGCAAGCTGCCCGACGCGATCGGCCACGTCGTGGAGGCGCACCGCGCCCATTACCCCGATGCGGACCTCGACCCGCTGCGCCGCGCCTACGTCCTCGCGGAGTCCTCGCACCGCGGCCAGATGCGCAAGAGCGGTGAACCGTACATCACCCACCCGCTCGCCGTGACCCTGATCCTCGCGGAACTCGGCGCCGAGACCACGACCTTGACGGCCTCCCTGCTCCACGACACCGTCGAGGACACCGACGTGACGCTGGATCAGGTGCGGGAACAGTTCGGCGAGGAGGTTCGTTATCTCGTCGACGGCGTCACGAAACTGGAGAAGGTCGACTACGGAGCCGCCGCCGAGCCGGAGACCTTCCGCAAGATGCTGGTCGCCACCGGCAGCGACGTGCGCGTGATGTCGATCAAACTCGCCGACCGCCTGCACAACATGCGCACCCTCGGCGTGATGCGCCCCGAGAAGCAGGCGCGGATCGCCAAGGTCACCCGCGACGTCCTCATCCCGCTCGCCGAACGCCTCGGCGTGCAGGCCCTGAAGACGGAGATGGAGGACCTGGTCTTCGCCATCCTGCACCCCGAGGAGTACGAGCACACCCGGGAACTGATCGCCGGGAACGCCGCCCGCCCGGACGACCCGCTCGCCGAGGTCGCCGACGAGATGCGCGGGGTGCTGCGCGAGGCCGGCCTCCAGGCCGAAGTCCTCATCCGTCCCCGGCACTTCGTCTCCGTCCATCGCGTGGCCCGCAAACGCGGACGGCTGCGCGGCACCGACTTCGGCCGCCTGCTGGTGCTGGTGGGAGAGGACGCGGACTGCTACGGCGTCCTCGGCGAACTGCACACCTGTATGACGCCGGTCGTCTCGGAGTTCAAGGACTTCATCGCCGTACCGAAGTTCAACCTGTACCAGTCGCTGCACACCGCCGTCGCCCGCCAGGACGGCCAGGTCGTCGAAGTCCTCATCCGCACCCACCAGATGCACAAGGTCGCCGAGGCCGGCGTCGTCGCCCTCGGCAACCCGTACGCCCCCGCCTCCGACGCCCCCGCCTCCGACGCTTCCGCCTCCGACGTCCCCGCCGACGGTGAGCGTGCCGACCCCACCCGCCCCGGCTGGCTCTCCCGCCTCCTCGACTGGCAGCGGGCCGCACCCGATCCCGACACCTTCTGGTCCACGCTGCGCGAGGACCTCGCCCAGGACCGCGAGATCACCGTCTTCCGCCCCGACGGCGGCACGCTCGGCCTGCCCGAGGGCGCCACCTGCGTCGACGCCGCCTACGCCCAGTACGGCGAGGACGCGCACGCCTGCATCGGCGCCCGTGTCAACGGCCGCCTGGCCACCCTCAGCACCGTCCTGCGGGACGGCGACACCGTCCAGCTCCTCATGGGCCAGGACCCGGCCTCCGAGCCCTCCCGTGAATGGCTGGAGCACGCCCACACCCCGGCCGCCCGCATCGCCATCCAGCGCTGGCTGGCCACGCACCCCGGCGGCGGCACCGGGACGGACGAGACGACCGGCGCACGCGCCGAACCCGCCGAGGACACCGCCGCACCTCACCCCACGCATGCCGCCGCTCCCGCCGACGGCACCGCCCCACCTCGCCCTGCCGCCACTCCCGCCGGCGGCACCACCCCGTTCGGCCCGGCCGCTGCCCCCGCCGGGGGAGCTCCGGCGTCCCGACCCCGGCGCGCCGACGTGCTCGCGGACCGGCCCGGGGCCGCCGTGCGGCTCGCCGGGTGCTGTACGCCCGTGCCCCCGGACGAGATCACCGGCTTCGCGGTACGCGGGGGAGTGGTGACCGTGCACCGGGTGGAGTGTGCCGCGGTGGCGCACATGACGAGCCGGGGGCGCACGGAGATCGGCGTGCGCTGGGGGGACACCACCGAGTGCCGGGTCACGCTGGTCGCTGAATCGTTCGGCCGTCCCCATCTGCTCGCCGACCTGACCGAGGCGATCGCTTCGGCGGGCGTCGACATCGTCTCCGCCACCGTCGAACCGCCCAGCCAGCAACGGGTACGGCACACCTACACCCTCCAGCTCCCCGACGCGGCCCACCTGCCGGCCCTGATGCGCGCCATGCGGGACGTCCCCGGCGTCTACGACGTGGCCCGCGCCCAGCACCAGGCCCCGACCCCCTGACCGACGCCGGAGCGTGACGAACGGACGCCAGGCGTGACGGGGGCGCCGGTCCGGCGGTCACGCACCCCGCGGCAGGAGGGCGACACCGGTTGACGCGGCTCCCACCCCGCGATCGGAACGCCGCCGGGCTGTGGACAGAAGGCATTCGGACGGGACCCGTTCGGGTGGGTCGGGCGCGCGTCGCCGTCGCAGCGCCGGAGCGCACTGGTAGCGGTGGTGCATGCCGCTCACCCCACGCTTCAACCGCCGCGCCCGCTCCCAGTCGCGGATTCAGTCCCGTGTCTGCGGGCACCGCAAGGCGGCCCTGCTCGCCTCCGCCGTCTCCGTCTGTCTCCTCGCCGCCGGGACCCCGGCCAAGCCCCTCGGCGTCGGCGACCGGCTCTACCCGTACCTGGGCAATCCCGGCTACGACGTGACGTCGTACGACCTGTCGCTCACCTATCCCGGGACCAACGACAAGCCACTCCAGGCCGTCACCACCATCGACGCCTGGACCACCGCCGACCTGGACCGGATCAACCTCGACTTCGCGCACGGCACCGTGCGGTCCGTCGAGGTCGACGGACGTCCCGCGGGCTTCACCGGCGCGGGCGAGGACCTGGTCGTCACCCCGGACCACCCCCTCTCCGAGGGCAGCTGGACCAGGATCACGGTCAAGCACACCAGCGATCCCGCCGCGACCAAGGACCAGGAGGGCGGCTGGGTGCGCACCTCCGACGGCCTCGCCATGGCCAACCAGGCCGACGCCGCACACCTGGTCTTCCCGTGCAACGACCATCCGTCCGACAAGGCGATGTTCACCTTCCACGTCACCGCCCCGAACGGCTACACCGTCGTCGCCAACGGCCTGCCCGCCGGTGTGCACCGGGCCGGCCGCACCACCACCTGGACCTACCGCACCCGCCATCCCATGGCCACCGAACTCGCCCAGGTGTCCATCGGCCGGTCCACCGTGCTGCACCGCGAGGGACCGCACGGGCTGCCGATCCGTGACGTCGTGCCCAGCGCCGACGCCAAGGCCCTCGAACCGTGGCTCGCCAAGACGCCCGACCAGATCGCCTGGCTCGAGGGCAAGGTCGGCCCGTACCCGTTCGAGACCTATGGCGTGCTCATGGCGCAGGCATCCACCGGCTTCGAACTCGAGACACAGACCCTGTCGCTCTTCGAGAAGAACCTGTTCACCGAGTCCTCCCTGCCCCAGTGGTACAAGGAGTCGATCATGGTGCACGAGTTGTCGCACCAGTGGTTCGGCGACAGTGTCAGCCCCCGCACCTGGTCCGACGTCTGGCTGAACGAGGGGCACGCCACCTGGTACGAGGCGCTGTACGCCGAGGAGACCGCGCACCGGTCACTGGCGAACCGCATGAAGGCCGCGTACGCCGCCTCCGACAGCTGGCGCACGGCCGGCGGCCCGCCCGGCCTGCCCAAGCCGCCCAACCCCGGCCAGAAGATCGGCATTTTCCGGCCCAACATCTACGACGGCGCGGCGCTCGTCCTCTACGCCCTGCGGCAGGAGATCGGCCGGACGGCCTTCGAGCGGCTGGAGCGGGAATGGGCCCGCGCGCACCGGGACTCGACGGCCGCCACCGCCGACTTCCTCCGGCTGGCCTCGACGGTCTCCGGCCGTGACCTGAGCGGCTTCTTCAAGGCCTGGCTGTACGGCGAGAAGACCCCGCCGATGCCCGGCCACCCGGACTGGAAGGCGTCGGACCCCGCCAAGTCGGGCAAGCCGGACCGGAAGGCGTCGGGCCCCGCCAAGACACCGAAGGCGCACGGGAAGGCATCGGGGCAGGCCAAGGCGCCGCAGTCCCGGAACCCGTCGGGGCCGGTCAGGTCGCCGAAGCCGGCCGAGGCGCGGACCGGGCGATAACACGGTGACGAGACGTGCCGCCTCGTGCGACCATCTTCGGGTCGGCGCGAGACGGGACACGGGAATCTCCCGGGGTACTCGCGCGTTGACCCAAGCAGCGGTCCCTCAGGACCGCCGTACCGACGCCGAAACGGCATCCCATCGACGTAAGGATCCAATGACCTCCTCTTCTTCCCCTTCCCAGGACACCAAGCGCCTCGCGCACGCCTATCCCGAGGGCCTTCGGGCCGATGCCCTGATGGAAGAGGACGTCGCCTGGAGCCACGAGATCGACGGCGAGCGGGACGGAGACCAGTTCGACCGCTCGGAGCGCGCGGCCCTGCGCCGCGTGGTGGGCCTGTCCACCGAGCTGGAGGACGTCACCGAGGTCGAGTACCGACAGCTCCGCCTGGAGCGGGTCGTGCTCGTCGGGGTGTGGACCACGGGCACCGCCCAGGACGCCGACAACTCCCTCGCGGAGCTGGCCGCCCTCGCGGAGACCGCCGGCGCGCTGGTCCTCGACGGCCTCATCCAGCGCCGCGACAAGCCCGACGCGGCCACGTACATCGGCTCCGGCAAGGCCCAGGAGCTGCGGGACATCGTTCTCGAAACGGGCGCGGACACGGTCGTCTGCGACGGTGAGCTGAGCCCGGGCCAGCTGATCCAGCTGGAGGACGTCGTCAAGGTCAAGGTCATCGACCGTACGGCCCTGATCCTGGACATCTTTGCCCAGCACGCCAAGTCCCGAGAGGGCAAGGCGCAGGTCGCGCTCGCGCAGATGCAGTACATGCTGCCGCGGCTGCGAGGCTGGGGTCAGTCGCTGTCCCGGCAGATGGGTGGCGGTCGCGGTGGCCTCGCCACGCGTGGCCCCGGTGAGACCAAGATCGAGACGGACCGGCGACGGATCCGCGAGAAGATGGCGAAGATGCGCCGGGAGATCGCGGAGATGAAGACCGGCCGCGAGATCAAGCGCCAGGAGCGCCGGCGCAACAAGGTGCCGTCCGTCGCCATCGCGGGCTACACCAACGCCGGCAAGTCCTCCCTGCTCAACCGCCTCACGGGCGCCGGCGTCCTGGTCGAGAACGCCCTGTTCGCGACCCTGGACCCGACCGTCCGCCGGGCGGAGACCCCGAGCGGGCGGCTGTACACCCTGGCGGACACCGTCGGCTTCGTCCGGCACCTGCCGCACCACCTGGTCGAGGCGTTCCGCTCCACCATGGAGGAGGTCGGCGACTCCGACCTGATCCTGCACGTGGTGGACGGCTCGCACCCGAACCCGGAGGAGCAGCTCGCCGCCGTGCGCGAGGTGATCCGGGACGTCGGCGCCACCGACGTGCCCGAGATCGTCGTGATCAACAAGGCGGACGCTGCCGACCCGCTGGTCCTGCAGCGGCTGCTCAGGGTCGAGAAGCGCTCGATCGCCGTCTCGGCCCGCACCGGCCGGGGCATCGACGAGCTGCTCGCCCTGATCGACAACGATCTGCCGCGCCCGTCGGTCGAGATCGAGGTGCTCGTGCCCTACACGCACGGCAAGCTCGTCGCCCGCGCCCACACCGAGGGCGAGGTGATCTCCGAGGAGCACACCGCGGAGGGCACCCTGCTCAAGGTCCGGGTCCACGAGGAACTGGCGGCGGACCTGGCACCGTACGCACCCGTCTCGTCGGCCTGACCCACGGCTGGACGAAAGGCCCGCTCCCTGTACTCAGGGAGCGGGCCTTTCTGCGCCCGGTCAGGGGCGCGGTCCTTACTGGCCGGCGAACTTCCTGCTCACCGACTCGTACACGCCCTTGGCCACGGACCCGAACCGAGGACCGGCGAGCCAGCCCGAAGTCACCGGACCGATGGACGTGTTGGACACCAGCGCCGGCTTGCCGTCGGAACCGGTCTCCACCCAGCCGCCACCGGAGGATCCCGCGGTCATCGTGCAGCCGATCCGGTACATCGTCGGGTCCGCCTGGGCGAGGGACAGCCGGCCCGGCTTGTCCGTGCACTGGTAGAGCAGCTGACCGTCGAACGGAGCCGCCTCCGGGTAGCCGGACGCGGTGAGGCTCTTCACCTTCGGCACCGCCGGAGCGTTGAAGTTCACCGGCAGCGCTCCCCCGACCGTCTCCTCCAGCGACTTGCCGCCGTTGCCCTGCTCCGGCGTCACATGGATCACGGCGTAGTCGTAGGAGGCACCGTTGCCGCCCGTCTCACCGCCCTGGTCGATCCACTGCTGCGAGGTCTTCGCCGCGTCCGCCCACCAGACGCCGTACGGGGCGATCTCCGACCTGCTGGCGTTCTGCAGCTGGGCGACCGACTTGCCGGAGTTGTTGTACGACGGCACGAAGGCCATGTTGCGGTACCAGCCGCCGTTCTTGCCGGCGTGCACACAGTGACCCGCCGTCCAGACGAGATTCGACTTGCCCGGGTGCGCGGGGTCCGTCACGACCGTTCCCGAGCACACCATGTGCCCCTCGGGGGAGTCGAAGAACACCTTGCCGGAGGTGGCCGCGTTGGTGTGGTAAGGCGGCGCCACCGCCTGGGCCTTCACGGGCTGCGGGGTCGGGTCCGTCACGCCCTGGTCACCGGAGATGTCGTTGTCGTCGACACCCTTGTTGGGGTCGTTGGCGTGGCGCATCCGGTCCGGGTCCCACAGGCCCTTGATGATCGGGTTGATGAAGTCGTTGGCCTCGCGCAGCCAGTCCTGCTTGTTCCAGTTCTTCCAGGCGCCGTTCTTCCACTTGTCGATGTCGATCCCGTGCTCCTTGAGCCTCTTCCTGAGGTCGTCCGGGATCTTGATCTTTCCGTCGCCGATGCCGGCCGCGGTCGCGGAGGCGGTCGGAGTGCCGCCGGCGTTGTCGTCGCCGTTGCAGGCGGTGGCGGTCAGCGCCAGCGCCGAGGCGAGGGCGACCGCCGCCAGCGCGGGGGAGGTGCGGCGGGGACCCCTCCCTCGCCGAACGGTGAACGACGGCCGTATGGATCGCATGCTTGTGACTCCCCCTGTGATGAAGGTATGTGGCGCTTCGGACGTGACATCGGCCGTGAACTCACGGGGAGTTCACGCCGGTCCCACGACCGTCCGGGAACGGCATCACACACTATGCGCTCGCTGTGGGGGAGTTCCGACGGAACGGCAACGGTTCGGCTACAAGCCGTCTGACCTGGCCAATCATCCGGAGATCGACCGATTTGACGTCCACTCACCGCTATCACCCTCCGAACCGGCGACCCCGTCCACCCCGTTCACCCACCGTGCCCGCCCGTTGTGCCGCCCAGACCGCGGCGCACGAAGGTGTGCTGCGCGCCGGCAGACCGCCCTCCCGCGGCGCCGCACGGCACGGGCCACCTCCCCGTCCTGTCAAGGATCTTGAGGGAACCCGTAACCCGTCGAACGGTCAGGGGTTGTAGCGGTGGGGGGCCAGCTGCCTGCACCCGGGCCCCGCGGATCAACACGCCTCTGAACAGCGGGGAGGACAGCGCGCCGTGGCCGTAACCGAGTCGATGGCTGAAGACCTGCACGGGGAAGCGCGTGCTGTGCACGACGGGATCCTCAGACGCCAGTCGGCGCGAGAGTCCTCCGCCCGCACCTACGCCCGGGCCCTGCCCATCGTGCCGGTCCGGGCGCGAGGGCTCACCATCGAGGGTGCCGACGGCCGCCGCTATCTGGACTGCCTCTCCGGCGCCGGCACACTCGCCCTCGGTCACAACCATCCGGTCGTGCTGGAAGCCATCCGCAGGGTCCTCGACTCCGGCGCCCCCCTCTCCGTCCTCGATCTGGCGACCCCCGTCAAGGACGCCTTCATCACCGAGCTGTTCCGCACCCTCCCGCCCGGCCTCGCCGACCGTGCCCGCGTCCAGTTCTGCGGACCGGCCGGTACCGATGCCGTGGAGGCCGCCCTCAAACTGGTCCGGGCGGCGACCGGCCGCACCGGCATCCTCGCCTTCACCGGCGCCTACCACGGCATGACCGCCGGCGCCCTGGCCGCCTCCGGCGGCGCCCATGACATCCAGGTCGCCCGTCTGCCCTATCCGCAGGACTACCGCTGCCCCTTCGGCGTCGGCGGACCGCGCGGCGCCGAACTCGCCGCCCGCTGGACCGAGTCCCTCCTCGACGATCCCAAGTCCGGCGTGCCCCTGCCCGCGGGGATGATCCTCGAACCCGTCCAGGGCGAGGGCGGGATGATTCCCGGGCCGGACGACTGGCTGCGCCGCATGCGGCAGCTCACGGCCGACCGGTCCATCCCGCTGATCGCCGACGAGATCCAGACCGGCGTCGGCAGGACCGGCGCCTTCTGGGCCGTCGAACACAGCGGCATCAGCCCCGACGTCATGGTCCTGTCCAAGGCCATCGGCGGCAGCCTCCCGCTGGCCGTGATCGTCTACCGCGACGATCTGGACGTCTGGCCACCCGGCGCCCACGCGGGAACCTTCCGGGGCAACCAACTCGCCATGGCCGCGGGCACCGCGACCCTCATCCATGTCCGCGAGAACGGCCTCGCCGAACGCGCCGCCGCCCTCGGCTCCCGCATGCTGGACCAACTCGGGCAACTCACCGACACGTTCACGTGCGTGGGGGAGGTGCGGGGGCGCGGGCTGATGATCGGGGTCGAGATGGTCGACCCGGAAGACACCGCAGCCGAGCCCGACGACCACGACCCCATGCCCGCCGGTCCCGAGCCCGCCCGCACTCCGCGTCGGGCCGCGCCCGAACTCGCCGCGGCCGTCCAGCGGGAGTGTCTCCAGCGAGGACTGATCGTCGAACTCGGCGGCCGTCACTCGGCCGTGGTCCGGCTGCTTCCGCCGCTCACGATCAGCGACGAACAGGCGGCAGCCGTACTGGACCGCCTGACCGACGCGGTGGCAGCGGTGGCCCGCACCCACGAGGAACAGGGCCCACACGGCAGCCGACACCACGACTCTGCCCAGCGCGCAGGCTGAGAGCCGCACCGACACCGCCCAGCCGTCGAGGCCGGCACCAGCCTTCGACACCGTAGAGAGGCTCCGTCCGAGAGCGGCCTCCCCTGACACACCCGCAGCCCCTCGTTCACGCCCGCTCCCAGTGCCGGCGCGTTCCTCCCACGCGGCGAACCGTCGATGCCTTCGGGGAGACCGCCGACCACGCGGGACCGACGACCGGGCGACAGCACGAACCACGCACCACCCAGCCAGCCAACGAGGAGCCGTCATGAACGCCACCCCCACTCCCGACGGCAGCTCCGGTGCTCCCGACGAACAGGGGGACTCCGGTGTCCCGGCCTCCCATGTGCCGCTCGCCGAGTCGGTTCCCCAGCAGAAGAGGCGCACCGTGGATCTCACCCGAGTGACCGAGTCCGGCGCCGACCTGCTGGACGACCCCGACCCGCGCATCGCGGCCCGGACCGCCGCCGTGGACAACCTGTTGCGGTGCTGGGTGCGGGAGACCAACCTCGCAGCCCCCCACAGCGGCACGCTCTGCCTTCCGCTTCCGGCCAGCGGCACCTCCCTGCTCGTGCCGGTCCGCTACTGGTCACCGACGGGCTTGCACCGCTTCGGTCCGCCACGCCTGATCAGCGTCCCCGCGTCCGCCCCCGCGGTCGACGCCGTCGCCCTGGCGGCGCTGCTCGCCCGGGAGACGGCCGGTGACACGGGCGGTACCGCTTCCACCCAGGACCCAGGAGCCGCGGACCACTTGGACGACGGCGATCTCGTGGCCAGGGTGGCGGACTCCCAGCGTCGCACCGCGACCTTCGTCCGCGACCGGCGCGAGCACCCCTTTGATGTCCCCGACCTCTTCCTCTCCGCCGAGCAGGCCCTCCTCCTCGGACACCCGCTGCACCCGGCCCCCAAGAGCCGGGAAGGCCTGACCGAGACCGAAACCCGCCTGTACTCACCAGAGCTGCGCGGCTCCTTTCCCCTGCATTGGATGGCTGTCGCCCCCTCCCTTCTCGCCACCGACTCGGCCTGGACCGAGCGAGGCCGTCCCGTCCCGGCCGTTGACCTCATCCGGCGCCTCGCCGAGAGCGACTTCCCGGTGCCCGCGGGCTACGCCTCCCTCCCCCTGCACCCGTGGCAGGCCCGTGAACTGTGCCGCCGTGAACCCGTCGCCGCCCTGCTCGACTCCGGACTCCTGCGTGACCTCGGCCCCCTCGGCACCGGCTGGCATCCCACCTCCTCCGTCCGCACGGTCCACCGATCGGGCGCCCCCGCGATGCTGAAGCTGTCTCTCGGCCTGCGCATCACCAACTCCCGCCGCGAGAACCTGCGCAAGGAACTCCATCGGGGAGTCGAGGTGCACCGGCTGCTGCGCACCGGTCTGTCCCAGCGGTGGCAGGCCGCACACCCGTCCTTCGACATCGTCCGCGACCCGGCCTGGCTCGCCGTCGACGCGCCGGACGGACTTCCCGTACCCGGACTCGACGTGGTGATCAGGCACAACCCGTTCGCCCCGACCGACGACGCCGGCTGCGTCGCCGGACTCCTCTCCCTCCGGCCCGTGCCCGAACCGAACAGCGGCTCCTCGTCCCAGCGGACCACCTGGCCCATGCGCTCCCGACTGGCCCAGCTCGTCGAACAGCTCGCCGCACGCACCGGACGGCCCCTCGCAGCCGTTGCCGCGGAGTGGTTCCTCCGGTACCTGGAACAGGTCGTCCGTCCCGTGCTCTGGCTGGACAGCGAGGCCGGCATCGCCCTCGAGGCCCACCAGCAGAACACCCTGCTCCTGCTCGACGGCGAGGGCTGGCCCGCCGGCGGCCGCTACCGCGACAACCAGGGCTACTACTTCCGCGCGTCCCGGCGCGCCGAGCTGGCTGCCCGGCTGCCCGGTATCGGCGAGCGCAGTGACACCTTCGTCTGCGACGAGGTGACCGACGAACGCTTCGCCTACTACCTCGCCATCAACAACGTGATGGGCCTCATCGGCGCGTTCGGTTCCCAGCGCCTTGCCGACGAGCGGCTCCTCCTCGCGGCCTTCCGCCGTTTCCTCGCCGACGTCGCCGCAGGGCCCACCGCACTGCGCACCTCCCTGCCCCGCCGTCTGCTGGACTCGCCCGTCCTGCGCTGCAAGGCCAACCTGCTGACCCGGCTGCACGGCCTCGACGAACTCGTCGGCCCGGTCGACACCCAGTCCGTCTACGTCACCATCGCCAACCCCCTTCACTCCTGAGCGAACCCCACCTCACCCCCGCACTTCCCGAGGAACATGACCCACCCCGTCTCCTGAGAGGAGCGCACCATGCCTCCCACCGACGCGAACGCCGGCTCCGGCCCCAGCCCCGCCCGGCCGGACGGCCCCGTCCCCCTGGGTACCCCTGACCGCCGGGGCTCCAGCAGCCCACGAGCCGACGGCGCGGTCACCCGGGGCGCCCCCTACACCGGGTTCGCCATCGAGGACGACGACGCGGACTGCGAGGACACGCTGGACCTGCACCTGCCCGCGGACTTCCTCGCTCTCTTCGCCAGAGGGACGGCCTATCTCCTGGACAAACTCCCTACGTGGGGCACAGTGCTCACGCGCGTCGGGTCCTTCCAACTCGTGCCCGTGTGCGTCGACGAAGACCTGCCGCTCATCCACCGCTGGATGAACGACCCCGCCGTCGGGGAGTTCTGGGACCTGGCCGGGCCCCGGACCCGGACGGAGGACCACCTACGCACTCAACTCGACGGCGACGGACGCAGCGTGCCGTGTCTCGGCCTACTGGACGGCACACCGATGAGCTACTGGGAGATCTACCGGGCGGATCTGGATCCCCTGGCCCGCCACTACCCGGCCCGTCCCCATGACACCGGGATCCACGTGCTCGTCGGTGGGGCCGCGGACCGGGGAAGGGGGCTGGGATCCGCCCTCCTTCGAGCCGTAGCCGACCTGATCCTCGACCGGCGCCCCGCCTGCGCACGGGTCGTAGCGGAACCCGAGCTGCACAACGTCCCCTCCCTCGCAGCGTTCCTGAGCGCCGGATTCCGGTTCGCGGACGAGGTCGACCTGCCCGGCAAGCGGGCCGCCCTCATGATCCGGGACCGAGTCCTGCGCGATGTGCTGTAGCGGTCGGTGACGACGCCTTCATCCTCGGTGCACCGCTCGGCCCCTCAGTCACCCAGCCCTCCCGCCCCACCACTCCTCAGGAGCCAGGCCGTGCCCCCGCCCTCCCTGTCCGCCTTGATCGCCCCTTTGTCGGTGCCGGGCCGTAGGCTGGTCGGGCTATGACGAAGCCCTCACTCCCCGAACTCCTGCACGCCGCCGTCACAGCTGTCGGCGGTACGGAGCGCCCCGGCCAGGTGACCATGGCCGAAGCGGTCGCCGAGGCGATCGACGACGGATCCCACCTGCTCGTCCAGGCCGGCACCGGCACCGGCAAGTCGCTCGGCTATCTCGTGCCGGCGCTCGCGCACGGGGAACGGGTGGTCGTCGCCACGGCCACCCTCGCGCTGCAGCGCCAGCTCGTGGAACGCGACCTGCCACGCACGGTCGACGCCCTGCACCCGCTGCTGCGCCGCCGCCCGGAGTTCGCGATGCTCAAGGGCCGGTCGAACTATCTCTGCCTGCACCGTCTGCACGAGGGCATGCCGCAGGACGAGGAGGACGGCCTCTTCGACCAGTTCGAGGCCGCAGCGCCGACCAGCAAGCTGGGCCAGGACCTCCTGCGGCTGCGCGACTGGTCGGACGAGACCGAGACCGGCGACCGCGACGATCTCACTCCGGGCGTGTCGGACCGGGCCTGGGCGCAGGTGTCGGTCTCGTCGCGGGAGTGCCTTGGCGCGTCGAAGTGCGCGTACGGCGCCGAGTGCTTCGCCGAGATGGCCCGCGAGCGTGCGAAGCTCGCCGACGTCGTGGTCACGAACCACGCACTGCTGGCCATCGATGCCATCGAGGGCGCGCCGGTGCTGCCGCAGCACGAGGTGCTGATCGTGGACGAGGCCCACGAACTCGTCTCGAGGGTCACCGGCGTCGCGACCGGCGAGCTCACACCCGGCCAGGTCAACCGCGCGGTGCGCCGAGCCGCCAAGCTCGTCAACGAGAAGGCCGCCGATCAGCTCCAGACCGCCGCCGAGGGCTTCGAGCGGCTGATGGAGCTGGCTCTGCCGGGCCGCCTGGAGGAGATTCCGGAAGACCTCGGCTACGCCCTCATGGCACTGCGGGACGCCGCCCGCACGGTCATCACCGCGCTCGGCTCGACCCGCGACAAGTCGGTGCAGGACGAGGACGCGGTGCGCAAGCAGGCGCTCGCCTCGGTGGAGACGGTCCACGACGTGGCCGAGCGGGTCCTGAACGGCTCGGAGTGGGACGTCGTCTGGTACGAGCGGCACGACCGCTTCGGCGCGTCCCTGCGGATCGCTCCCATGTCGGTCTCGGGCCTGCTCAGAGAGAAGCTCTTCGCCGACCGCGCCGTCGTCCTCACCTCCGCGACCCTCAAGCTGGGCGGCGACTTCAACGGCGTCGGCGCCTCCCTGGGGCTCGGCCCCGAGGGCGTCGAGGGCGAGGACCTGCCGCAGTGGAAGGGCGTCGACGTCGGCTCGCCCTTCGACTACCGCAGGCAGGGCATCCTCTACGTCGCCAAGCATCTCGCACGCCCCGCGCGTGACGGTGAGCGCTCCGACATGCTCGACGAGCTGACCGACCTCATCCAGGCCGCCGGCGGCCGCACCCTCGGGCTCTTCTCGTCCATGCGGGCGGCGCAGCTCGCGGCGGAGGAGCTGCGCTCCCGGATCCCCGAGTTCCCGATCCTGCTCCAGGGTGAGGAGACCCTCGGTGAGCTGATCAAGAACTTCGCGGCCGACCCGAAGACCTGCCTGTTCGGCACGCTGTCCCTGTGGCAGGGAGTGGACGTCCCCGGACCCAGCAGCCAGCTGGTCGTCATGGACAAGATCCCGTTCCCCCGTCCCGACGATCCCCTGATGAGTGCCCGGCAGAAGGCGGTGGAGGAGGCCGGCGGCAACGGCTTCATGGCGGTGGCCGCCACACACGCGGCCCTGCTCATGGCCCAGGGCGCCGGCCGGCTCGTCCGCGCGTCGGGGGACCGGGGCGTGGTCGCCGTACTGGATCAGCGACTGGCCACCGCACGGTACGGCGGCTATCTCAAGGCGTCACTGCCGGACTTCTGGTACACGACGGACCGTAACCAGGTGCGTAAGTCGCTTGCGGCGATCGACGCGGCGGCCAAGGAGACGGAAGCGGAGCGAGCGGGGGCGAAGTGATCGCTGGGGCCTGACCGGCGCCGGTCAGGCCACCCAGCGCTGGAAATGCGCCGAGGGCCACCCCGGCGGCAAAGGCGCTGGGGTGGCCCTGGATGCGGCAGGGCCCCGGAACCGGCGCAGGGGCTCCGGGGCCCGGTCAGGGAGCGAGCAGCCGTGTGGCCCGCCCGCCGCGGGCGTCACACGCGCCGCAGCACCGCGACGACCTTGCCCAGGATGGTCGCGTCGTCGCCCGGGATCGGCTCGTAGGCCGCGTTGTGCGGGAGGAGCCAGACATGGCCGTCCTCGCGCTTGAAGCGCTTGACAGTGGCTTCGCCGTCGAGCATGGCCGCCACGATGTCGCCGTTCTCGGCGACCGGCTGACGGCGCACGGTGACCCAGTCGCCGTCGCAGATCGCGGCTTCGATCATGGAGTCGCCGACGACCTTGAGGACGAACAGTTCACCGTCGCCGACGAGCTGGCGGGGGAGAGGGAAGACGTCCTCGACGGACTCCTCCGCGAGGATGGGGCCACCGGCGGCGATACGGCCGACCAGCGGGACGTAGGACGCGGCGGGCTTGCCGGCGGTGTCCGTGGGCTGCACGGTCACGGCCTGGTCGGAGCCGCGCACCTCGTAAGCGCGCGGGCGGTGCGGGTCGCGGCGCAGGAAGCCCTTGCGCTCCAGGGCCATGAGCTGATGTGCGACCGACGAGGTGCTCGAGAGGCCGACGGCCTGGCCGATCTCCCGCATCGACGGCGGGTACCCGCGCCGCTGGACGGAGTCACGGATGACTTCGATCACGCGACGCTGCCGGTCGGTGAGTCCGGAGCTGTCCGCCCGGATTCCTGGAGGTCGGCCAGGCAGGGAGCGCTTGTGCCCCTCTGGATTCGTGGCTTCGTTCATCACGTGTACCGGCTCGACTCGGCCCTGGGAGCGGTCCTGGGCGGTGATGGTGGCACTGTCTGCGGTGGTGGTCACGTCGGCCCCTCTCGATGGTCTCCCTGCTGCACAACGGTAGATGGTTTCGAAAGGTTGCGCCAAACACACGTTCGAGTGAAAAAGTGCGATTCACCTGACGCGATCGCGTGTCTGGGTGTATTGCTGACGCGCCACCTGGCGGGCAAAGATGCCCATTGTCGTACTCTTCACCGCCGGGGTTGCCGACCTCGTGGGTCGTCACCCCAGTCTGTCATCCGAAACCCGGCCGTCCGGGCTCCGGATCCCTTCTGCGCCGGAGTCCCACGCGTCCTCCGTGCGGCGCCCACGGTATCCCCGTAAACGTCACAGTGATACGGCTCTGCGTCCGCGTGTCCCGGCGGTCACCTGTTGCGCGGACGCCCCCGCGCTCCCCTGGCGACACGCGAGTTCGCCTCGGTGTATGAGCCAATCCCCACATGTAGTGGTTGGATGGCTACGGCAGCCCACAAGTTGTGGTCCCCCGGGTCTGAAGTGGCTCTGCGATCGCCTATGCTTAGGGCTGCTTCGCGGGGCACATGAGGTCCGGTGAGGTTGTTGAGTCTGCTGTGAGGAGGGTTGGAGATCATGCACTGCCCCTTCTGCAGGCACCCCGACAGCCGCGTGGTCGACAGTCGTACGACCGACGACGGGACATCGATCCGCAGACGCCGTCAGTGCCCTGACTGCTCCCGTCGTTTCACGACCGTGGAGACGTGCTCGCTCATGGTGATCAAGCGGTCGGGGGTCACGGAGCCTTTCAGCCGCGCCAAGGTCATCAACGGTGTGCGCAAGGCGTGCCAGGGGCGGCCGGTCACCGAGGACGCACTCGCCCAGCTCGGCCAGCGGGTCGAGGAGGCGCTGCGGGCCACCGGAGGCGCCGAGCTGACCACCCACGACGTGGGGCTGGCCATACTCGGCCCGTTGCAGGAACTCGACCTCGTCGCCTATCTGCGATTCGCCTCCGTCTACCGGGCGTTCGACTCGCTCGAGGACTTCGAGGCCGCCATCGCGGAGCTGAGGGAGGCGACGCGGGGCCCCGTCGCGGACGAGGACGACTCCGGAGCGGGGAGCCAGGAAGACGATCGCGGGCCCGGCGGGACCACTCAGGTCCCCGTGCCCGCCCACGCCGCCGACTGACCGGAGGGACGGAAACCGGGAAGAAGCCCGGGTTCCGGCCGGGAGGCGGCGACCAAAGACCTGTTGCGGGCGGCGGCTGAGGGTGCCCGCAACACAAGACAGAACACCGTGCCACGGGAACAAACGGGGCACTTCAGGGCGTTTTCGCCCGTACAGGGAGGCGGCATGACAGAGACGGCGAGCGGTCCGGCGCGAGGTTCCCGAGCCAAGGGCACCAAGGTCACCAAGGGGCTGCGCATCGAGCGCGTCCACACCACCCCTGGCGTACACCCGTACGACGAGGTGGAGTGGGCGAGCCGTGACGTCGTCATGACCAACTGGCGCGACGGCTCGGTCAACTTCGAGCAGCGTGGCGTCGAGTTCCCCGACTTCTGGTCGGTGAACGCGGTCAACATCGTCACCAGCAAGTACTTCCGCGGTGCCGTCGGCACCCCGCAGCGTGAGACCAGCCTCAAGCAGCTGATCGACCGCATCGTGAAGACGTACCGGAAGGCCGGCGAGGACCACAGGTACTTCTCCTCGCCCGCCGACGCGGAGATCTTCGAGCACGAGCTGGCGTACGCCCTCCTGCACCAGATCTTCAGCTTCAACAGCCCCGTCTGGTTCAACGTGGGCACGTCGCAGCCCCAGCAGGTGTCCGCCTGCTTCATCCTGTCCGTCGACGACTCCATGGAGTCGATCCTCGACTGGTACAAGGAAGAGGGCATGATCTTCAAGGGCGGCTCCGGCGCCGGCCTGAACCTCTCCCGCATCCGCTCCTCCAAGGAGCTGCTGTCCTCCGGCGGCAACGCCTCCGGTCCGGTCTCCTTCATGCGCGGCGCCGACGCCTCCGCCGGCACCATCAAGTCCGGTGGCGCCACCCGCCGCGCCGCCAAGATGGTCGTGCTCGACGTCGACCACCCCGACATCGAGGACTTCATCGAGACCAAGGTCAAGGAAGAGGAGAAGATCCGCGTCCTGCGCGACGCGGGCTTCGACATGGACCTGGGCGGCGACGACATCACCTCCGTCCAGTACCAGAACGCCAACAACTCGGTCCGCGTGAACGACGAGTTCATGAAGGCGGTCGAGGACGGCGGCCAGTTCGGCCTGCGCGCCCGGATGACCGGTGAGGTCATCGAGGAGGTCGACGCCAAGTCCCTCTTCCGCAAGATCGCCGAGGCCGCCTGGGCCTGCGCCGACCCCGGCATCCAGTACGACGACACCATCAACAACTGGCACACCTGCCCCGAGTCCGGCCGGATCACCGCGTCGAACCCGTGCAGCGAGTACATGCACCTGGACAACACGTCCTGCAACCTGGCCTCGCTGAACCTGATGAAGTTCCTGAAGGACGACGGCAAGGGCAACCAGTCCTTCGAGACCGAGCGCTTCCAGAAGGTCGTCGAGCTGGTCATCACCGCGATGGACATCTCGATCTGCTTCGCGGACTTCCCGACCCAGAAGATCGGCGAGAACACGCGCGCCTTCCGCCAGCTCGGTATCGGCTACGCCAACCTCGGCGCCCTGCTGATGGCCACCGGCCACGCCTACGACTCCGACGGCGGCCGCGCCCTGGCCGGTGCCATCACCTCCCTGATGACGGGTACGGCCTACCGCCGCTCCGCCGAGCTGGCCTCGGTCGTCGGCACCTACGACGGTTACGCCCGCAACGCCGACGCCCACAACCGCGTCATGAAGCAGCACGCCGACGCCAACGGCACGGCCGTGCGCATGGACGACCTGGACACCCCGGTGTGGGCCGCCGCGACGGAGGCCTGGCAGGACGTCGTCCGTCTGGGCGAGAAGAACGGTTTCCGTAACTCCCAGGCGTCCGTGCTGGCCCCGACCGGCACCATCGGCCTCGCGATGTCCTGCGACACCACCGGTGTCGAGCCCGACCTCGCGCTGGTGAAGTTCAAGAAGCTGGTCGGCGGCGGCTCGATGCAGATCGTCAACGGCACCGTCCCGCAGGCCCTGCGCCGCCTGGGCTACCAGGAGGAGCAGATCGAGGCGATCGTCGCCCACATCGCCGAGAACGGCAATGTGATCGACGCCCCCGGCCTCAGGCACGAGCACTACGAGGTGTTCGACTGCGCCATGGGCGAGCGCGCCATCTCCCCGATGGGCCACGTCCGCATGATGGCCGCGATCCAGCCGTGGATCTCCGGCGCCATCTCCAAGACGGTCAACATGCCGGAGACGGCTTCCGTCGAGGAGGTCGAGGAGATCTACTTCGAGGCCTGGAAGCTGGGCGTCAAGGCGCTCGCGATCTACCGCGACAACTGCAAGGTCGGCCAGCCGCTCTCCGCGAAGACCAAGGAGAAGGAGAAGGCCGAGGTCACGGAGAAGGCCGAGGCGACCATCCGCGAGACGGTCGAGAAGGTCGTCGAGTACCGCCCGGTCCGCAAGCGCCTCCCCAAGGGCCGTCCGGGGATCACCACGTCCTTCACGGTCGGTGGCGCCGAGGGCTACATGACCGCCAACTCCTACCCGGACGACGGTCTCGGCGAGGTCTTCCTGAAGATGTCCAAGCAGGGCTCGACCCTCGCGGGCATGATGGACGCCTTCTCCATCGCGGTCTCCGTCGGTCTGCAGTACGGCGTGCCGCTGGAGACGTACGTCTCGAAGTTCACCAACATGCGCTTCGAGCCGGCCGGTATGACCGACGACCCGGACGTGCGGATGGCGCAGTCGATCGTCGACTACATCTTCCGCCGCCTGGCGCTGGACTTCCTGCCCTTCGAGACCCGCTCCGCGCTCGGCATCCACTCCGCCGAGGAGCGTCAGCGGCACCTGGAGACCGGTTCCTACGAACCGGCGGACGACGAGGTCGACGTCGAGGGCCTGGCCCAGTCGGCGCCGCGCACCCAGGAGCTGAAGGCGGTCGCCGCGCCGAAGGCCGAGGCCGAGGCGGCCAAGTCCGCCCCGAAGCAGGCCCACACCAGCGCCGAGCTGGTGGAGATGCAGCTGGGCATCCAGGCCGACGCCCCGCTGTGCTTCTCCTGCGGTACGAAGATGCAGCGGGCCGGTTCCTGCTACATCTGCGAGGGCTGCGGCTCGACCAGCGGCTGCAGCTGATGACGCGCGGTTTCTGAAGTGAAGTAAGGGGCGCCGGCAATGGCCGGCGCCCCTTACCGCTAGTGGGCCCTGCCCATGACCCGGGTGAAGGTCGCGGGATCCTCCTCGAAGCCGTGCACGCCCGGACGGAAGGTCCACTCCCCGGAGCCGTCACGGACGAATTCGGCGATCGTGGCCGCCGTCGCCCCGGGGACCGAGCCGAAGTCGTCCTCGGCGAGCACGGTGTAGCGGTCCTCCCGGATGCGCATGGCCGGATTCAGCACGTCGACGAACGTCTTGTGCCCGGACCGCTGTTGGATGACGACACCGACCACCACGCGCGCGTACCGGGCGTCGAGTCGGTCCAGTTCCAGCGTCATGACCTCGTCCCAGCCGAAACCCCTGCCGTCCGTGCTGTCCCGGTTGAGGAAGATCGTGCCGTCCGGTGAGCGGTTGTCGAAGTGCACGAGATAGGCCGGGGCCCCGTACGGGTCGCCCGACAGGAACGGCGCGGCGACGAGGTCGAGATCGGTGGGCGGCCGGCCCGCAGGACTGGGGTCCCACTGGAGCCCGACCTCGACCTTGCTGATTCCCTTGCTGAAGCCGGTCAACAGGCTTCCCCTTCCCCCGGGTGGTGGCCTCAGTCCCCAACTCGTCTGTAGTCAGGGCTTCTTGTTCATCGTGCCACGCGTGCGGGCCACATGCGCGGGTGATCTCCGCCGGAGCGTGACCGACGCCACGCCCGGTGGCCTTACGATGGCGCGGTGCTGGTCAAGTGGATTCGCTGCACCGTGGTGGACCGCCGCGGTTTCGAGCGGGGGCAGCGGAAATGGGCGGGGCTTCTGGGGGAGCCGGGTTTTCGGGGGCAGGGTGGGGGCTGGAGCCGGCAGCGGCCGGGCGTGGCGCACATCTTCGCCTTCTGGGAGAGCCGCGCCTTCTACGACTCCTTCATGGCCCGCTCCCACGACCGTCTGGCGGCTGCCCAGTCCGGCACGTTCAAGGACGCCCAGGCCAAGCTTTTCGAGTACCGCTTCGATGTGAAGACGGGTTTCGAGCCGCGGTTCACCGACACCGACCTGATCCGCGTGGCCCTGTGCCGGGTCCACGAGGAGCGCGTCGAGCACTTCACGCTCATGCAGGAGAAGGTCTGGAACCCCGCGATGGCCGGTTCGCCCGGGATGATCCGCGGGATGTTCGCCGAGGCACCCGAGCAGGAGTTCCTGGTCCTGTCGATGTGGAGGTCTGCGGCCGAGCACGGCAAGTACCGCACCGAGCGCGTGGAGCGCCTCGCGCTGCGCGCTCAGACCGAGGCCGACGTCGCGGCGCTCTCCGGTGACATCGTGGAGATGGAGCCGTCCTGGACGGTCTGAGACCCCGGAGGGGGTGCGTTTGGCGAGGAGGTGCCTTTGGCGACGGAGGTGCGTTTGGCGACGGAGGCGCGTTTGAAGAGCAGACACTCCTCCCTGAAGGTGTGCACACTGTGTCCGGGAGCGGCCCGAGACGCGGGTTTCGTGTGACCTACGCCGTATGGGGCCCGTACGAGTGCTCGACCTCCCCCCGTTCGATCTAGGGTTTTGGCATGGCACGACCACGGCGCATCGTCCTTGTCCGGCACGGCGAGTCAACGGGCAACATCGACGACTCCGTGTACGAGCGCGAACCCGACCACGCTCTCGCGCTGACCGAGCGCGGCTGGCGGCAGGCCGAGGAGACCGGCAAGAAGCTCCGGGAACTCTTCGGCCGGGAACGCGTGAGCGTGTACGTCTCGCCGTACCGCCGGACGCACGACACGCTCCGCGCCTTCCACCTCGCCCCCGACCTCATACGCGTCCGGGAGGAGCCGAGGCTCCGTGAACAGGACTGGGGCAACTGGCAGGACCGCGACGACGTGCGCCTGCAGAAGGCCTACCGCGACGCGTACGGCCACTTCTTCTTCCGGTTCCCGCAGGGCGAGTCCGGCGCCGACGTGTACGACCGGGTCGGCGGCTTCCTGGAGAGCCTGTTCCGCAGCTTCGAGGACCCGGACCATCCGCCGAACGTTCTCCTGGTGACGCACGGGCTCGCGATGCGGCTGTTCTGTATGCGCTGGTTCCACTGGACGGTCGCGGAATTCGAGTCGCTGTCGAACCCCGGGAACGCTGAGATGCGGATGCTCGTCCTCGGAGAGGACGGCAAGTACACACTCGACCGGCCCTTCGACCGCTGGCGGGAGCCGGTGCCGTTCTGGGTGAACGGATAGAGTGGCAGAGCGATGACCGCTGACTCCTCTTCCTCCGTGCGCCTGGAGCGCGCCCTGGCGAGCCTGCGCGGACTGGCCGTGGGGGACGCCCTGGGCTCCCAGTTCTTCGTTCCGGCGCACTACCCCCTGCTGAAGCGACGCGAGCTTCCCCCGGGCCCCTGGCAGTGGACGGACGACACCGAGATGGCCTGCTCCGTGGTCGCCGTACTCGCCGCCCACCAGCGCATCGACCAGGACGCGCTGGCCCGCTCCTTCGCCGGGCACCACGACTTCGACCGGGGCTACGGCCCTGCCGTCAACCGCCTGCTGAGGCTCGTGCGGGAGGGCGGGGACTGGCGTGAGCTGGCCGCCGGCCTGTTCAGCGGACAGGGGTCCTGGGGCAACGGCGCGGCGATGCGGATCGCCCCCCTGGGCGCCTGGTACGCGGACGACCCGGAGCAGGCGACTCACCAGGCGGAGATCTCGGCCTACCCCACCCACCAGCACCGTGAAGCCGTCGTCGGCGCCATGGCCGTGGCCGCCGCGGCGGCACTGGCCGGTTCACCGGACGGCCCGCCCAGCCCCGAGTCACTCCTCGACGGCGTCGTCGCCCTGGTGCCGAAGAGCGCCGTCGGCCAGGGACTGCGGCGTGCCCGGGACATGCTCGACTACGGTGACGCGGGCACCGTCGCTGCCGTGCTGGGATGCGGACGGCGTACGACCGCCCACGACACCGTGCCCTTCGCACTCTGGGCCGCCGCACGGCACCTCGGTGACTACGAGGCGGCCTTCTGGACGACGGCCGGGGTGGGCGGCGACGTGGACACGACCTGCGCGATCGTGGGCGGTGTGCTCGCCTCGGGCAAGGCAGGGGCTCCGCCCGCCGAGTGGGCCGAACGCGCCGAGGCACTGCCGGACTGGGTGCCGACAGGGTCCTGAGAGGCCGGACCACGGGACCGAATCGGCAGAAACTCTTCGTATCCGCCGGGAACTCTCCGTGACCACTGTCCGTTCCTCCCCTGTCTGCCGTACATCGCGGCTTTCGGATGCGAGGGCGGCGGACGCGCGGAAGGGCGCCGGTCGGAGGGAGGCGGGGAGATGGCACGCGCGATGCCTGCTCTGGTGCTGGCTACCGTTCTGGTTCTGGTTCTTGTTCTGGTGCGGGCGCTGGCGGGCGTGGTGCGGTCGGCCGGACCGCCGCGGGGGCTGTCCGTCCCCTGGCGGCAGTCCAGCCGGCCGCGGCCTGGTGCGGCCCGCGGATCAGCCGATGCCCGGACCCGCCACGCCGGCGAGGGAGTCGAGGTCGCTCTTGCGGACCCTGATCACCACCCAGGCGGTGACGAACGCGACACCGGCCATCGCGGCAGCCGGCACGAACGCGGTCGAGATGCCGTGGGCGAGCACGTCATGCCCCCAGGGGGCGGGCAACTGGTGCGTTGTGGCGAAGTGGGCCTGCTGCTCCGGCGAACCGTTGGCGAGGAATTTCGGGAGCTGCTTCTTCGTCTCGTCCTTTGCCGCCGTCCCGAACACGGTGGTCAGGATGGACAGTCCGAGCGAACCACCCACCTGCTGCATGGCGTTGAGGAGCCCGGAGGCCGCACCCGCCTCGTGCGGGGCGACGCCGGACACCGCGGTGACGGTGGCCGTCACGAAGTTCAGTCCCATGCCGAAGCCGAACACCAGCATCGGCCCGAGCACTCCGCCGAGGTAGGAGCTGTCCGGCCGGATGAAGGTCTGCCACACCAGCCCGATCACCACGAGCGCCGAGCCGGCCATCATGAACGGCTTGGGGCCGAGTCTCGGAAGGAAGCGCTGGGACAGGCCCGCGCCGACCGCGATCGCGACCGTCACGGGGAGGAAGGCCAGGCCGGCCTTGATGGCGCTGTAGCCGAGTACGTTCTGCACGAACAGCACGATGTAGAAGAACATGCCGAACATCGCCGCGGCGAGGCTCAGCATGATCACGTACGTGCCCCAGCGGTTGCGGTCCGCGAACATCCTGAGCGGGGTGATCGGTTCCTTCGCCCGCATCTCGGTGAGGACGAAGCCGAGCAACAGCACCACGGCCGCGCCGAACGAGCCGAGGGTGAGGCCGTCCCGCCAGCCGTTCTCCGAGGCACGGATGAACCCGTAGACCAGCAAGGCCATGCCCGCCGTCGAGGTCAGCGCGCCGGTGATGTCGAAGCGGCCCGGATGCCGCTGGGACTCGTTGATGTACAGCGGCGCGAGCGACGCGATCAGCACGCCGATCGGCACGTTCACGAACAGCACCCACCGCCAGTCGAGCCAGTCGGTGAGCATGCCGCCCGCCAGCAGACCGATGGCGCCGCCGCCCGCGGAGACGGAGGCGAACACACCGAAGGCCCGGTTGCGTTCCGGGCCTTCGGGGAAGGTCGTGGTGATCAGGGCCAGCGATGTGGGCGAGGCTATCGCGCCGCCCACGCCCTGCAGGGACCGGGCGGCCAGCAGCTGCCAGGGTTCCTGGGCGAGACCGCCCAGCAGCGAGGCGAAGGTGAACAGCAGGATGCCGGTCATGAACACCCGGCGGCGGCCGAGGATGTCACCGGCTCGCGCACCGAGCAGCAGCAGGCCGCCGAAGGTGAGCGTGTAGGCGCTGACCACCCAAGTGAGGTCCGTGGTGCTGAACTTGAGTGCGTCTTGAATGTGCGGGAGCGCGATGTTCACAATCGTCGCGTCGAGTACCACCATGAGTTGGCAGGCCGCGATGACGGTGAGTGCGATGCCGGGATGCCCCTCCCGGCGGGCCACGCCCGGTTTTGGTTCCTGAAGCAGCTGAGAGGTCGTCACTATGGGTCCCCCATAAAGGCGTTAGTGAACGCTCGCGTTCACTGTCGCGTCCACGGTAGTGAGTCCTCGACAGTGAACGCAAGCGTTCACTTAATCCCGCGCCCCGCCTCGCGTCCCCCTGTTGCTGCAGCGCGGCGCCACCCGCCCCGTAATCCCCGCTTCCCTTGCACGCTGGAGAGACACAGATGGTTACCTCGCGCTGGACGGCCGCTCCCGCCCCGGCGGCCACCCCCCGTCGGCGCGGCGTGGTGCTGGAGCGCGCGATCCTCGACGCCGCACTGGAGCAGCTCGGTGAGGTCGGCTGGAAAGGGCTGACCATGGAGGGCGTCGCGGCCGGCGCCCAGACCGGCAAGGCCGCGGTGTATCGCCGCTGGCCCTCCAAGGAGGACCTCGTCGCGGACGCGCTGGTGGCGGGACTGCCTCGGGTCGAGACCGCCCCGGACCTCGGCAGCGTACGCGAGGACCTCCTCACCCTGTGCCGTCAGGTTCGGCAGATCTTGTACTCGCGCCCTGGTGTGGCGCTGCGCTCGGTGATTCACGAGTGCGATCAAAGCCAGGCGGAGCGTTTCCAGGAGGTGATTGTCGGAGGGGTGGTCGAGCCGACCGTCAAGCTTCTCAGTGAGGTCATCGTCCGCGGAATAAAGCGGGGAGAGGTGCGGTCGGACGCGGCCAACAGCTATGTCTTCGACGTCATCCCGGCCATGATGATGTACCGCTCCAAGATGTGCACTAGCGAATGGAGCGACCAGGATCTCGAAGAGATGATCGACCAGCTGATGCTCCCGCTGCTCCGGCCCTACGGAGGCTGAGCCCGCACGTCGGCGACCTCCACGGCGGTCGGGCGACCGGGGTGTCGGGTGACGATCCCGGCGGCGTACGCTAAGTGCGCCATGCCGTACGAACCACCTACTCACACCGTCGAGCGCTCCCTGCGCGCCACGACCGGAGCCAAGGTCATTGCCGGTGTCGACGAGGTGGGGCGCGGCGCCTGGGCCGGACCTGTCACCGTCTGCGCCGCGATCACCGGGCTCCGCCGTCCGCCGGAGGGGCTGACCGACTCCAAGCTGCTGACGATCAGACGGCGCACGGAACTGGCCGGGATCCTGCAGACGTGGGTGACGGCCTATGCGCTGGGGCATGCTTCCCCCGGGGAGATCGACGACCTGGGGATGACGGCCGCGCTGCGGCTCGCCGCCGTCCGCGCCCTGGACGCCCTGCCGGTATGTCCCGACGCCGTGATCCTCGACGGAAAGCACGACTACCTCGGCGCCCCCTGGAAGGTGCGCACGGTGATCAAGGGCGATCGGTCGTGTGTGGCCGTCGCCGCGGCGTCGGTGATAGCCAAGGTCCAGCGCGACAAAATGATGGCCGAACTGGGTATCGACCATGCAGACTTCGGTTTTGCGGACAACGCCGGGTATCCGTCGCCCGTGCACAAGGCCGCACTGGAGGAGTGGGGGCCCACCCCGCACCACCGCTTGTCGTGGGCGTATCTTGATGCGTTGCCCCAGTGGCGGCATCTCAAGAAGGTCCGCAGCTGGGCGGACGGAAGTGTTCCGGAAATCGAGGGTCAGCTCGGCTTCGACTTCTGACGGTTCCGCTCGCACTGATGTGCCACCCGGTCACCCGCACCGCACCAATGTTTGATAAATATCAGCTCATGCCTCTCATTCCCGAGGAGCCTCAGATTCACGAGAGTGCCCAGGGTCCCCGCGCCACTCCGGCCAGCGGCCGTACCGCGCCGACCCCCCGCCCCGTACCCGGCCCCCGCCCCGCGGCTCCGTCCCGCCCCGGTCGCCCCGGCCCCCCGCGGCCCGCGCCGCCGGTGCAGCGCACGCCGCGTGACGTGGCTCCGGCCAAGCCGGGCCCGTCGGGTCCGACCGCTCCCGCCGCTACGCCGGCCACCCCGCAGATCCAGCTGATCCCGGCCTCGGCCGAGGGTGCGCTCGACGCCGCCGAGGAGGCGGTGGACCTGCTGCTGGAGTCGGGTCGTGCCCCCGGGGACGTACTCGTGCTCACCACCGGGTCCCAGCACCCGTGGGCGGAGCACGAGTTGTCCTTCGGTGAAGCTTCCTACTGGGCGCAGCACGATGCCGGTGACGACGTCTTCTACGCGGACGCCGCCACCGTCTCCCGCGCCGCGTCCCGCCCCGTGGTCGTCGTGGCCGTCAACGGAGGCCCCGCTTCCGCTGCCGCCGCTGCCCTTCCGTTGGCCCACGCCCGGGCCGGCGCCCTGCTGATCGTCTGCGGCGACCCGCAGCAGATCAACTCGGTGCTGGGCACCGGCGTCTGAGCCGCGTCCCGCACCTCGGGGCGGCCCGGGGCGGCGACTAGCCGCTCCGGCGGTAGCCGCACGGCGTGCCCTTCGGCATGTCCGGACGGCCGGCTGCCGTTCCGATCACGGGGCGGCTTCCCGGCGAGACGCCGAAGCGCCGGGTGCGGAGCAGCGGTCGTCAGGCAGAGGGTCGATCTTGGATGACGATCCTGTGCCTGGTGGGACCGGCCTCCGAGAGAGCCGCCCGCACAGTCATGCCGTGGGCACTCGGGGAGCCGGTCTCGCCCCCTCGTGCGATCGCTGGGCGCGGCACGGGTGTCGGCCCGGTGTCGGCAGGAGATTGCGCTTCCCGGCGCGGCACGGGCCTCGTCGCGCGGCCTCCCGGCCATCCGTGCGGCGGGTGGTCGGCTGGCTGTCCGTGCGGCCCTGCCCGGGGCGCGGAAGACGGTCGGGCGGAAGGCCTGACTGCTGCCGCGTCCCTCAGCGGGCCGCCGCGCGGCGCAGGACCTCGGAGACCGGTCCGCCGGTGCGCGGCGCGAGCGGCGGGGCCTCGGACATGGCGAGGGGCTCCGGTGCGGAGTCGGCGTTGGGGCGGCGGCCGCTGCGCCCCTCGCCGAGCACGTGCCAGCCGTCGTGGGTCAGCGTGATGTACGCCCCGCACCGCAGCCCGTGCAGTGTGCAGGCGTCACGCAGGCCCCACATCCAGGCGCCGTCCACCTCCGTCCAACGCGCGTCGCCCTCACGGCAGTAGACGAGTATCGCCGTGCGCACCGGGGTGCGGCGGCGCAGGTCGTGCGGAATGACCCGGCGCAGCTGTGCGAGCAGCGCGTTGCGGAACATCCAGCCGTCGGCCGGGGACGGGCGACGCGTGAACGACGCGCTGGCGCACAGCCGCTCGTCCGGACCGAGCACTGCCACGATCGCCGTGGAAGGCCTCGGTCCATGGCGGGCGTGCAGTCCGCTGACGACCTCACGGGGGTTGCGCAGCAGAGGGATTCCGGCGGCGGCCCATTCGGCCGGCTCGAGCAGGCGACTGGCGGAAGCGGCGGACGCTGACGTCGACAACGAGGCCGCCGAGGACGAGGCGAATCCGAAGGTCACGTTCCTCCCTTCGGCTACGCGCCCATACTGTGGGCGAGGTCGGATTCGGGGGACCGCGCACCGCAGCAGAGCCCAACCTGATCACGCACGAGCCGTGCGGGGAGCGGACCTCAATTCTTCCTGCCGAACTTGGATGCGGCAACGATCAATTGGGGCCACCGGCTGTTATCCGACGGTGCGGGGCTTATATCCCTACCCAAAGGTTGGACCCCCGACGCCTGAGATGCGGCGGCGTGCTCACAGGACCGCCGCAGGCGGGTGCGCGGTCAGCCCTGAACGGCCAGGACCAGCGGCAACACCGCTGGTCAGCCCTGAACGGCCAGGACCAGCGGCAACACCGCCCGCGCGCCGGACCTTCTGAGCAGACGGGCCGCGACCGCCAGCGTCCAGCCCGTCTCCGTGAAGTCGTCGACCAGCAGCACCGGGCCGTCGGCTGAGGCGAGCGCAGAGGCGAGGGCGGGCGGCACCGTCAACGCACCGTCCAGGGCCTTCAGCCGCTGTGCGCTGTTGCTGCGCGGCACCCGCGGCATGTCCTCGGCGTACTCGACGGAGCCGAGCAGAGGCAGCCGGCCGATCTCGGCGATCCGGGAACCCAGGGCATGGATCAGCAGAGGCCGGGTCCGCGAGGCCACGGTGACGACGCCCACCGGCCGGGCCTGGGCGTCGGACGCGCCGGAAGCCCAGCCGCCAGGGCGCTTCGCCCAGTCGGCCAGGACACCCACCACGGCCCGCGCCACGTCGTCCGGCACCGCAGTGTCGGGTGCCTGGGGGCTGAGGAGCGGACGCAGTCGGTTGCCCCAGCCGATGTCCGACAGCCGACCCAGAGCCCGCCCCGGCGAAGCCTGCTCACCGGCTGGAATGCGTCCCTTGAGATCGATGCCGATGGCCGGCAGGCCCGTCGGCCACATACGGCGGGGCTCCACCTCGACGCCGGCACGGCCCAGATCGCTGCGCGCGGCGTCCACTGCCGCCAGGGACGTGTCGGCGGCGAAGCGCGGGCCCGCGCAGTTGTCGCAGCGGCCGCAGGGTTTGGCACCCTCGTCGTCCAGCTGACGCTGCAGGAACTCCATCCGGCACTCGGTGGTGGACGCGTAGGCGCGCATCCCCTCCTGTTCGGCCGCGCGCTGCCGGGCCACCCAGTCGTAGCGCTCGGTGTCGTACGACCAGGGCTGCCCGGTGGCGGTCCAGCCGCCCTTGACCCGGCGGACCGCTCCGTCCACATCAAGGACCTTCAGCATGGTTTCCAGCCGGGAGCGGCGCAGCTCGACCAGGGGTTCCAGCGCGGGCAGAGACAGGGGACCGTCCGCACGGGCGAGGACGTCCAGTGTGCGCCGGACCAGCTCCTCGGAGGGGAAGGCGAGCGACGCGAAGTACTCCCAGATCGCCTCGTCCTCCTTGCCGGGCAGCAGCAGTACCTCGGCGTGATCGACGCCGCGCCCGGCTCGGCCGACCTGCTGGTAGTAGGCGATGGGGGAGGAGGGAGAGCCGAGGTGGATCACGAAACCGAGATCCGGCTTGTCGAAGCCCATGCCCAGTGCTGAGGTGGCGACCAGCGCCTTGACGCGGTTGGCCAGCAGATCGTCCTCGGCCTGCTGGCGCTCGGCGTTCTCCGTCTTGCCCGTGTACGAGGCGACGTTGTGCCCACGCTGCCGCAGGAACGCGGTGACCTCCTCGGCGGCTGCGACGGTGAGCGTGTAGACGATGCCGGAGCCCGGCAGGTCGTCGAGGTGGTCGGCGAGCCAGGCCATCCGGTGCGCGGCATCCGGCAGCCGCAGCACGCCGAGGCTGAGGCTGTCCCGGTCCAGCGGCCCGCGCAGCACCAGGGCGTCCGAGGTGCCGCCGGTACCCAGCTGCTCGGCGACGTCCGCGGTCACACGGGCGTTGGCCGTGGCGGTGGTGGCCAGCACGGGGACACCGGGCGGGAGGTCACCGAGCATGGTGCGCAGCCGCCGGTAGTCGGGGCGGAAGTCGTGACCCCAGTCGGAGATGCAGTGGGCCTCGTCCACGACCAGCAGGCCGGTCGCGGCGGACAGCTTGGGCAGGACCTGGTCGCGGAAGTCCGGGTTGTTCAGGCGCTCCGGGCTCACGAGCAGGACATCGACCTCGCCGGCCGCGATCTCGTCCTGAACCGCGTCCCACTCCTCGGGGTTGGCGGAGTTGATGGTGCGGGCGTGGATGCCGGCCCGAGCCGCGGCCTCCACCTGGTTGCGCATGAGCGCGAGCAGGGGCGAGACGATCACCGTGGGTCCGCTTCCTCTGGCCCGCAGCAGCGAGGTCGCCACGAAATACACCGCGGACTTGCCCCATCCCGTGCGCTGCACGACCAGGGCCCGGCGCCGCTCGGCGACCAGCGCCTCGATCGCCCGCCACTGGTCCTCGCGCAGCCGGGCCGCGCCCGTGGCATCCCCGACGAGCCGGGCGAGGACGGCGTCCGCCTGCGCCCGGAGATCCGCGTTGCTCGTGTGTTCCATGCGTTCCATACAACAGGACGGGACTGACAAGCGGGCGGGCCTCGGGCGTGAGATGTGGACAACCGGACGGCATTGTCGTGTCCCTGACTCGACTTATCCACAGACCGAACCGGAATCTCGAAATCCGCGAGATCGTCGGCGCATGACGAACCACAGCGAAACCACCGGACCGTTCGAAAACAGCGACATCTCGGGACGGGAGCCGTTCACCCACCTCGCGCATGACACGCAGGTCACGCTGCGCACCCCCGCCGAACTGGCCGACGCCCTGCCCTACCTCCTCGGCTACCGCCCGGAGGACAGCATGGTGCTGGTGGCCCTGCACGACCGCGAAGGCCGGGGCAGGTTCGGCGGCCGGGCCCGGCTCGGCATCCCCGCGAACGAGGAGGACTGGGCGGCGGCCGCACGCCAGCTGGCCCAGGGACTGATGACCGGCAGCGAACGACGAGGCGCCCGGCCCGAGCAGATGGTGGCCTACGTCTGCCAGGAACCCGCCCCGGGCGAGTCCGGCCGCGACGTCAAACGACGGCTCGAGCGGCTGGCCCACCTCCTGCGCACCCAGTGCGGGGACCTCGACGTGCCGGTCATCGAGGCACTGTGCATCTCCGACGGCCGTTTCTGGTCCTACTGCTGCCCGAGCGAGGGCTGCTGCCCCGAGGACGGCTCGCCGATGGGCCTGCCCGGTACATCGGTGCTGGCCGCCGCGGCCACCTACGCCGGCATCCAGGTGCGCGGCACTCTCCGGGAGTTGCGCGCCAGGCTGCAGCCCTGGGAGACGACCGCGGCCCTGGAGCAGGAGATCGCCCTCGACGCGGCCGGGATGACCTTGGTGCCCCGCATTCTCGACGAGGTGTCCCGCGCGGAAGTGGCGCAGGAGACCCTGGCCCTCGCCGAGCAGCTCATCCGCCGCTTCGCCGCCGCGGCACCGGTGTCCGGCACGCATCCGGCCGACCTGCGCGACGACGGCCTCCTGGCACACGACGAGGCGGCGACGCTGATCCTCGGACTCCAGGACCGCACGACCCGCGACCGGGCGGCCGTCTGGATGGAGGACGACGAGGCGGCTCCCGCTCTGCGGCTGTGGCGCGCCCTGGCCCGCCGCTGCGTCGGCCCCTACGGCGAGCACGCCGCGGCCCCGCTGACGCTGGCCGGCTGGGTGGCCTGGTCCATGGGTGACGAGCTGGAGGCCCGTGAGGCGCTGGCCATGGCACTGGGCGCGGATCCCGACTATCTGTTCGCCCGGCTGCTTCACCAGGCCTGCAACGACGGCATCGACCCGGAAGCGATCCGCCGCTGCCTGCGCGCGGAGCGCGAGGGACGTGCGTCAGCGGACGGCACCGCACAGCCGCATCCGGAGAGGAAAGCCGCTCGGGCCGCGCTCCCGGCGACCGAAAGCGCGACGCCCGACACGGGTGCCGGTGCGCACGGCGAGGGTTTCGATGAGGTCCGGGGCACGGGCACGCGCCGACGGCGCCGGGTGCGATCCGCCGACGGAAGTGAGGCTCCTCGCGCGGCTCGCCCCACGGGCGGCCGGCGCAGGCCGACCGGCTCCCGTCCGGGCTCCTCGGCAGCCGTGACCGCGCGCCCCGGCAGCCGTGGCCAGGGCGGCACGCGCAAGCGGGCGACGGAACCAGACGGCACCACGACCAGCGCAGCCCCGTCGGGAAGCGACCGCCGCAAGCCCGAGGAGGAAGGGTGAGCGTCGTACGGGGGCGCGCGGGCGGATCCCTGGGTCAGCGGGTCTGCGTGAGGAAGACGCGCAATCCATCAACGGAATCCGCGGGATGCGACGCACGCCCGTGGAGGCCGCCGCGGAACCGCTCTCGTGCGAGCCGGTGCGGCTGCCATGACGGCGGCACGCTTTCGGCCCGCCTGGCAGGCAGAGCCCACCGGGCACGCTCGACCGCTGCGGCCGCATGCGAAGGCCCCTCACGCGTCCGCTGGTGGCAGCGGTTCACCACGGGCCTGAACGGCACCGCGGCCCTCGCAGGCCGCCATGGGTCCGGCTTCCCCGAGGCGAGCCGTGACCCGGACGACTCTCCCTCCGTTCACCTGAGTGGCGGAACGCCCGGACGGGCCCTGCCGCCGTACGACCCTTGTTCTGCGGGGCGTCCCTCCGGTCGCCCAGCACGGCACAGGCGCACCGAGCGCAGAGGAAGCCATCCCATGCACCAGCAGCCGACTGCGCCCTCCACCGCCGACGACGAGCGTCCGTCCTGGGACAGGCACGACTGGTTCCCGCCGGACGGTGCCGCCACGGGACGGCGGACGGTCGGTGCTCTGGCCTCATCAAGGAACCCCGGGCCGAACGCCTCGGCAGGCCATGCAAGGCCGCCGGCCCCGGGCCGCGGCAGCCGGCCCACCGCAGCCCCGCCGGTGCGTACACCGCGGGGCAGCCGCCCGGCGTCCGAGCTGCCGCCGACGCACGCCGCCTTGATCTGTGTCGCCCTGCCGGGCCTTGCCATCTCCGGTGACGGCCAGCTGGCCGGACGGGGACTGGAGGGGTTCTACCGAGGTGGCAGGCGCCTGCTCTCGCGGTGTCAGGTCCGCGTGGCCGGCCGCGAACCGTTGGCCGTACAGGCCAGGATGGCCGGTGCCGACAGTGCCCGATTCGTGGGGACGCTGCGCGCTTCGCCGCCAGCGGGTCCCGATCCGGATGTCGTGGTCGAGCGGACCCGTCGTGCCGACGGAACCGAACGGATCACGCTGCGCAACGCCGCCGCGCGACCGCTGAAGCTGCCCCTCGAGATCGCCCTGGGTACGGACCTCGCCGAACTCGGCTCCATCGCCTCCGGGAGGGCGGGACCCGAACTCCCTGCCACCGTCCGCGACTCGGGCCTGCGCTGGGCCACCGCTGGTGCCGCCGTCTCCGTCACCGCCGACCCGCCGCCCTCCGACGCCCTCGCGTCAGCCGGCCTGCTGCGCTGGGAACTGGAAGTGCCTCCGGGCGGCACGGCGGCAGTGGAGCTCCGGGTGCGGCTCGACGGCACGGGTCCGCTGCGGGCGGCGGGTCACGCCACGACCAGTCCGTTCGCTCCCGCCAGGGCGACAGGAGACGATCACCGAGTGGCTCCGCTGCTGCACGGGGCGGTGGCCGACCTCCAGGGCCTGCTCCTGCGCGACCCCGGCCACCCCGCCGACACCCACCTCGCCGCGGGCGCTCCCTGGCGCTGCGGAATGGCCCCTGCCGAAGCTCTGGCGGCGGCCCGCATGGCACTGCCGCTCGGCACCCGGCTCGCCCGCCGGCACCCTGCGCACCCTGGCCCGCACCCAGCTCCAGGACCGGAGCCCACGGCCCGGCCTGATCCCCGGTCCACGACGCGACGCCGGCCCGTTCCTTCCCCCGGGATGCACGGGCACGGAGGCCACCCTGCTCTTCCCCGTCCTGCTCGCCGAGGCCCGCCGCTGGGGACTGCCCGAGCAGGAGACGAGGGAGCTGCTGCCCGCTGCGGAACGCTGTCTCGCCTGGCTGCGGGCCACCGCCGGCGACGGCCCCTACCTTCACGACCCCCAGCCCGGGGGCCCGGCGCGCTGCGAGACCCAGGCGCACGCGTACCGGGCGGCCCTGCTCGGCGCCGATCTCCTGGACGCGTACGACCGGCCCGGCGCCGTCGAGTTGCGCCAGTGGGCCCAGGCCTTGCAGACGGCCTTCCGGGCCGACTTCTGGATCGCGGACCGCGGCGGCGGACGTCCGGCCGCAGCCCTGGCACCGGACGGCCGCCCCGTGCCGCACCTCGGCTCCACCGCCGTCCACCTCCTCGACACCGGCCTGCTCGGCTCCGGCCGGCTCGCCCCGGGCCTGCTCGACCCCGCCCAGACCGGGCACCTCGCGCGGCTGCTCGGCACCCCCGCCATGGACGCGGGCTGGGGACTGCGCGGTCTCGGCGCCAAGGAGAGGGGACACAACCCGTTCGGCCACCGGACCGGAGCTGTCCGGGTGCCCGACACCGCACTCGCCATCGCCGGACTTGCCACCGCCGGCTACGAGAAGGAGGCCGGCGGCCTGCTGAGAGGACTGCTGGACGCGGCGGAACACTTCGGCCACCGGCTGCCGGAGATGTTCGCCGGTGAGCAGCGCACCGCCGGCAGTGCTCCCCTTCCGCACCCCGCGGCCTGCCGGCCGGCGGCCACCGCGTCAGCCTCCGTGATCATGATGCTCACCTCGCTCGCGGGTATCCGCCCCGACACCCCAGCCCGCACGGTCACCCTGTGCCCCCTGCGGAGCGCGCCACTCGGCGTACTCAGCCTGACCGGGCTGCGGGTCGCCGGTGCGCCGTTCGCCGTGCGGGTCAGCCGGTTGGGGCTCGCCATGGTCGAGGAGGCGGCGGACGGCCTGCAACTGGGAGTGTGACCTCGTATGACGCCGCTGGAACGAAGAACGGGTGCCGGTACCGCCCCGCGTACCGGACCGAAGCGGAACCACCGTCGATGCGCCCGGCGAAGGGAGTGTTTATCGTCAGGAAGACGACTATGATCGCCGCATGCCCTACGACCCGTCAGCCTTTCCGCCCTTCGCCGTCACCGTGGACCTGGTCGTGCTGACCGTGCGCCGCCATGCCCTGTGCGCGCTGGCGATCCGCAGGGGCGAGCCACCGTTCCAAGGGCGCTGGGCGCTGCCCGGAGGTTTCGTACGGGACGACGAGGACCTCACCCAGGCGGCGGCGCGCGAGCTCGCCGAGGAGACCGGGCTGTGCGCACACGACCCCGGGGCTCCGGCCAACGACAACGGGGCCCACCTCGAACAGCTCGCCACCTATGGCGACCCCAAGCGGGACCCCCGCATGCGTGTGGTGAGTGTCGCGCACCTCGCACTCGCGCCCGACCTGCCCGCCCCGCGCGCGGGAGGCGACGCCAGCAACGCGCGCTGGGCACCGGTCGAGGAACTGCTCCAGCAGGGCGGTTACGGCCGTGACGGCGAGCCTGTGGCACCGCTCGCCTTCGATCACGCCCAGATCCTCGCGGACGGGGTGGAGCGGGCCCGATCCAAGATCGAGTACTCGTCGCTGGCCACCGCGTTCTGTCCGAGCGAGTTCACCGTCGGGGAGCTGCGCAGGGTGTACGAGGCGGTGTGGGGGGTGGCGCTCGATCCGCGCAACTTCCATCGCAAGGTCACCGGAACCCCCGGGTTCCTCGTCCCCACCGGAGGCACGACCACGCGCCAGGGTGGCCGGCCGGCACAGCTCTTCCGGGCCGGTGGCGCCACCCTGCTGAATCCGCCGATGCTGCGCCCCGAGGTCTGAGGCGCAGCGGCTGCCGGGCCGGCCGGCGGGCCGAGTGCACATGCCCGGCCGGGCTCCACCGAACGGCGGACACGGACCGGCTCGGCCCACATTGCATGCGACAGAAGATCGGGTTATACCGGGAAAACCGGACATGGCGCGCTATCTTGCTGTAGGTGATCCATGCCTTCGGACTGACCAGTAATCCCCGCAAGGCGCAACCGCCCGCCATCGACGACGTCTCCTTCGAGGCGCGCGCGGGAGATGTCACCGTGCTCCTCGGAGGCGCCGGCGCGGGCAAGACGACGGCGCTCAGACTGATGCTCGAGCTTCAACAGGGGCGCGGCATCACCTACTTCAGAGGGCGGCCCCTGCACCGGATCGCCCATCCGGCACGGGAAGTCGGCGTGCTCCTCGGCGACGTGCCGGGGCATCCGGCCCGCTCGGTCCGTGGCCACCTGCGCATGTTGTGCGCGGCCTCGGGCGTTCCCGCGCGACGGGCCGACGAGGTCCTCGAAGCGGTCGGCCTCGTCAGCCTCCGCGAGGAGCGCCTCGGCACGCTCTCGCGCGGTATGGACCGCAGACTCGGCCTGGCCTGTGCCCTGCTGCCCGACCCGCACACGCTCGTCCTGGACGAACCCACCGACGGACTCTCCGCCCGTGAGGCGCAGTGGGTGCACGACATGCTGCGAGCCCACGCCGGGCAGGGCGGCACCGTGCTCCTCACCTCCGCCGATCCCAAGGAGGCCGCGCGCACGGCCGACCGGGTCGTCACCCTCGACGGCGGCAGACTCGTGGCCGACCAGGACGCGCGGGAGTTCGGCCGTACCCGGCTGCGTCCGCGCGTGGCCGTCCGCAGCCCGCACGCGGCGCGACTCGCGGCCCTGCTCGTCAAAGAGGCCCGCACCGGCCGCCGCTCCGTCGAAGTCGTGCACGAGGGCGGCAACCGCCTCTCGGTGTACGGCTCCACGACCGCCGACATCGGCGAGGCGGCGTTCCGCCACGGCATCCTCATCCACCAACTCGCCGACGAAGTGGGCGACATGGGACCGGGCGCCGGTGCCGGACACGGCGTCCTGGCGTCGGCGGACGCGGGCGCGGCGACACAGGAGTCGGCGGTGGAGCGCGACCAGGCTGCCGTGCCGGGCTCGTCGCTGGCGGAGTCCGAACCATCCGTGCGCGTCCTGCCGACGGGGGAGCCGGCTGCATCGGGTGCCGGTGCGGGACTCGGCGTCGTCGGTGAAGCGGACGCGGAGGCGGCGAAGGATCCGGCGGCGGTGTGGGACCAGGCTGCCGTGCCCGGCTCTTCGCCGGTGGAACCCGAGCCGATCGTGCGTGGCTTGCCGGCGCGGGAGCCCGAGACGGCCGTGTGCGACGTGCCGACGGTGAAGCCGGGTGCTTCAGGTCTGGGCGTATCGGCGTCGGCGTCGAACTCCTCGGCGCCTGGCTTGTCGGCGGCGGAGTCGGGTGTGTCGACGCTCGGCTCGCCCGCGCCGGAGCAGGCCGCTGTGGTGTCCGGCCTCGCGTCAGCAGAGCCGGGCGTCACGGCGCCGGGTGCTTCGGCGAGAGAGCGGGACACCCTGCCGTTCGGGTTCTCGGTGGACAACCGCGAGAACCCCGCAGCGGACACCTCGGCGCTGCGGCGCACTGTGCCCGGCGGCTCCCCCCGCGAGGAACCGCCGGCGGGGGGAGAGCCGCCGTCGGAGCGGGGGGAGCGGGCCCTCGGTGTCGAGGTCGGGTCGCCCGGGCAGGTATCCGACGACAGCTCGGCTCAAGAGCCCTCGGCGGGGGAGACGGCGCTGGCTCTCAGCAGCGAGGCGCCGTCTCTCGGAGAGGCATCCGTTTCCCGGCCGGATACCGAGCGCACAGAGACCACTCGGCCCGTATCGACCGACGGCGCGTCGCCTGCCGACACCGCTGGGAAAACCAGCGGGTCGGCGCCAGGCGGCGCCGAGCCGGACGGCGTGGACGCGCCAGCCGGCGTGGACGGGCCCATCGACAACGCGCCCGACGACGAGAACGCGCCCGACGGCGACGACGGGCCCCTCGGCGAGGACGCGCCCGGCGAAGGCGGAGCCGGAGCTGTTCGGGTCGAGGGGCTCGCGGGAGCCGGCGGCAGCCGGACCGAAGCCGCGACCACGCCGAGCACCCGGCGCGGTGCGATCCCGGCGGCCGAGGAACCGCAGACCGGCGGCACGAACACCCCGGCCCGCGGTCTCACCGCCCTCCGCACCCGCCTCCCCGGCGCCAGGAATCCCAGCAACCGTCAACCGCACTCCGTACCCGCCGCCCGCCCCGACGACGTCGGCGCCCTCGACGCCCTGCCCCCGCTCCCGCCCCCCATCTCCGTCCGTCCCGCCCCCAGCCCCCTCCGCCCCCTGCGCTACGAGATCCGGCGCGCCACCGGCATCGGCGTCGGCTTCCTCACCTGCGGCGCCGTACTGGTGGTGTCCGCGCTCACCGCCGTACTGCTGGCCAGGCTCGGCCACACCCCCCAGGCGCGGCTGTTCGGCGCGTGGCCGCGGGAACTGCCGTTGCCGCCCGCAGCCCTCGCGGCCGGGCTGCTCGGTGCGCTGGCCTTCGGGGACGAGTTCCGCCACCCCGCCCTCGCGGCGGATCGCGGCACCGTGCCCCGCCGGCTGGGGCTGCTCACCGCGAAACTGCTCGTCTCCGGAGCCACCGCGGTGCTGCTGGCCTTCCTCACCGTCGGCTGCGACGCCGAAGCGCTCTACCTCGTCTACGGACGGGAGCTGACGCAAGTTCCCGCCGACTGGCTTTCGTTGAGCGCCAGTTGGTTCGGGCTGGTCCTCGGCTGCGCCTGGGCCGGTGTGCTGGCGGCCGGTGTGTTCCGGTCCACCACGGGTGGCCTGGCGGCCGTACTCGCCGTGCCCGTTGTCGTCGTTCCCCTCGTGCACGAGGTGATGCGGGGGCCGGCCCTGCGCACGGCAGGCGGGTTCCCGGTGCGGATGCGGGAGGTCTACCTGCTGCAGTGGCCCTTCGGAGGCGAGCGCTACCTGCTCGGACTGGCCCGCGTGCTCGCCCAACCCGTGGGCACCGCAATGGCGTTGTCGCTGTCGGCACTGCTGTGCGCGTATGTGTTCACGACACTGCGCACCCGGTTCCGGTGACGAGCATGAGCACACTTCCGATCCCGCCGTGTACACAACTCCCCACGGAAAGCCCATTTCTTTCCGATAAGGCGTCAATTGCGACGGGGTGAGCGATCACCCTTTCGTGTGCTTTTCACCAAAGACCTCAAGGGAGTTGGAGGCGGCGCCGACAAAGGATCCGTGAGTACCCTTGCGCACACCATGATGACCGCCGCCCGCTCCACCGACTCCGGTCTGGCCGGCCCGGGCGATCTCGACCGCTACCCCTACGCAGAGTCCCAGGTGGGTGATCGCGTCGCACCGCCCTCCTGGGAAGGCGCGGACCCGGACCTGGGTCGCGTCGGCCGGCGTGCCGCGGGCAGCCGCGGACGAGGACTGCACGGCCAACTCGTTCAGCAGCTGGGCCAGATGATCGTCTCCGGCGACCTCGGCGCCGACCGCCCGCTGGTGCCCGAGGAGATCGGCCAGCGCTTCGAGGTCTCCCGCACCGTCGTCCGCGAGTCCCTCCGCGTTCTCGAGGCCAAGGGCCTGGTCAGCGCCCGCCCGAACGTCGGCACGCGCGTGCGGCCCGTCAGTGACTGGAACCTGCTCGATCCGGACATCATCGAGTGGCGGGCCTTCGGCCCCCAGCGCGACGACCAGCGGCGCGAGCTGAGCGAGCTGCGCTGGACGATCGAGCCACTCGCCGCCCGGCTCGCCGCTGGGCACGGGCGCGAGGAGGTGCAGCAGCGCCTCTGCGACATGGTCGAGATCATGAGCCACGCCATGGCGCAGGGCGACGCGCTGACGTACTCACGGGCCGACAACGAGTTCCACTCCCTGCTCATCCAGATCGCCGGCAACCGCATGCTGGAGCACCTCTCCGGCATCGTCTCGGCGGCGCTGCAGGTCTCGGGCGGCCCGGTCACATCGTGCGACCGGCCGAACGAGGCGTCCCTCGCCCAGCACGCGCGGATCGTCGACGCGCTCGGCACCGGCGACGGTATGGCGGCCGAGGGGGCCATGCGGCAACTGCTCACGGTCCACCCCGAGGTCGAGCGCGTGGTACCCGCGCCGCGGGAGCACTGACCCCCGCGGCCGAAGCGGTGTGGTCGCCGGTGCGTGGCGTCCTCGAGGTGCTCGTGGCGGCGGCGGACTCGGATGCCGGCCGTCGCCGGACCCTGCCGGACCCTGTGCGGTCCGGCAGGGTCCAGCGGTGTGACGGGTCCCTGAGGTCATGCACGCGACCGGGTATGACGATGAGGCTGAGATGATCTGTCCATATCTGACTGCTTTTGATCGCTTACGGGGTGTGACTCGGGCCACGCAGATTGGGCGTAACACTCCTGGAAACAGCGCGATGACCTAAGAGGTGACAGCCGCGGAGGGAATACGGACGCCATGAGAGGCGCTGTGCATCTTCCCGGCCCCGCCCGCGCCGTCGGCCCATCCCCAGGCCGGTGGTCGGCTCCTGTCCGCAGTGGACGGTGCCGGAAGCCGTTTTCCAACGTTCCGAGAGGTTGTTCGTGTCGGCCAGCACATCCCGTACGCTCCCGCCGGAGATCGCCGAGTCCGTCTCTGTCATGGCGCTCATTGAGCGGGGAAAGGCTGAGGGGCAGATCGCCGGCGACGATGTGCGTCGGGCCTTCGAAGCTGACCAGATTCCGGCCACTCAGTGGAAGAACGTACTGCGCAGCCTCAACCAGATTCTTGAGGAAGAGGGTGTGACGCTGATGGTCAGTGCCGCAGAGCCCAAGCGCACCCGCAAGAGCGTCGCAGCGAAGAGTCCGGCGAAGCGTACCGCCACCAAGACGGTCGCGGCGAAGACGGTGACGACGAGGAAGGCCACCGCCACCACGGCCGACGCCGCGGCGCCCACCGCTCCGATCGCGGCCGATTCCGCCGAGGAAGCCGCACCCGCCAAGAAGGTCGCGGCCAAGAAGGCGACCGCCAAGAAGGCGGTCGCCAAGAAGACCGTCGCGAAGAAGACGGCCGCAAAGAAGACCACGGCCAAGAAGGACGACGCCGAGGTTCTCGAGGACGAGGTTCTCGAGGACACCAAGGTCGCCGACGAGCCCGAGGGCGCCGAGAACGCGGGCTTCGTCCTGTCCGACGAGGACGAGGACGACGCGCCCGCGCAGCAGGTCGCCGCGGCCGGCGCCACCGCCGACCCGGTCAAGGACTACCTGAAGCAGATCGGCAAGGTTCCCCTGCTCAACGCCGAGCAGGAGGTCGAGCTCGCCAAGCGCATCGAGGCGGGTCTGTTCGCCGAGGACAAGCTGGCCAACGCCGACAAGCTGGCGCCGAAGCTGAAGCGCGAGCTGGAGATCATCGCCGAGGACGGCCGCCGCGCCAAGAACCACCTGCTGGAGGCCAACCTCCGCCTGGTGGTCTCCCTGGCCAAGCGCTACACCGGCCGCGGCATGCTCTTCCTGGACCTCATCCAGGAGGGCAACCTCGGTCTGATCCGCGCGGTCGAGAAGTTCGACTACACCAAGGGCTACAAGTTCTCCACGTACGCCACCTGGTGGATCCGTCAGGCCATCACCCGCGCCATGGCCGACCAGGCCCGCACCATCCGTATCCCGGTGCACATGGTCGAGGTCATCAACAAGCTCGCGCGCGTGCAGCGCCAGATGCTCCAGGACCTGGGCCGTGAGCCCACCCCGGAGGAGCTGGCCAAGGAACTCGACATGACCCCGGAGAAGGTCATCGAGGTCCAGAAGTACGGCCGCGAGCCCATCTCGCTGCACACCCCGCTGGGTGAGGACGGCGACAGCGAGTTCGGTGACCTCATCGAGGACTCCGAGGCGGTCGTCCCCGCCGACGCCGTCAGCTTCACGCTCCTGCAGGAGCAGCTGCACTCCGTCCTCGACACCCTGTCCGAGCGCGAGGCCGGCGTCGTCTCCATGCGGTTCGGTCTCACCGACGGTCAGCCGAAGACCCTCGACGAGATCGGCAAGGTGTACGGCGTGACGCGTGAGCGCATCCGCCAGATCGAGTCCAAGACCATGTCGAAGCTGCGCCACCCGTCGCGTTCGCAGGTGCTGCGCGACTACCTCGACTAGGCCGCAGTCGTACGCGAAGGCCCGGCTCCCCTGGGGGGCCGGGCCTTCGGGCTGCGCGCAGCCGTGCCGTGGATCACTCTGGGTGTTCCAGTACCAGCCCAGAGTGAGGAGCCTGCATGCGCCGTTCCGTTGCCCGGTCACTGATCCGGCCGCTTGCCCTGGCGGCCACCATGACCGTGATACCCCTGGTCAACGCGACACCCGTGGCCGCCGACAGCATCGTCGTCGGGGGCTTTTCGATAGACGTCTCCCAGGCCCCGTGGACGGTCGCGCTGTCCAGCCGTGACCGGTTCGGCGGTACGCGGGCAGGCCAGTTCTGCGGCGGCGTGGCGATCGCCCGGACGACGGTGCTCACCGCGGCGCACTGCATGGGCGATGACGTCCTCGGGGCCCCGCCGAACCGCGTGCGTGACCTGAGGATCATCGCGGGCCGCACCGATCTGCTGTCGGACGGGGGCCAGGAGATCGCCGTACGTGACGCCCGGATCAACCCGGGATACGACAGCGAGACCCACGCCGGCGACTTCGCCGTGCTCACCCTCGCCACGGAACTGCCGCAGAGCGCGGTCGTCGCCATGGCGAGTGCGGGTGACCCGGTCTACGCGCCGGGCACCCAGGCCCTGGTCTCCGGATGGGGGGACACCACCGGCGCGGGCGCCTACCCGCACACGCTGCACGCCGCACGCGTGCGGGTGCTGGCCGACGACCTCTGCACCCGCGCCTATCCGGGTGGCCCCGACGGCACCTACCGCGCCGACAGCATGCTGTGTGCCGGAGAACCCGCCGGGGGCCCGGACGCCTGCCAGGGCGACAGCGGCGGCCCGTTGGTGGCCGCGGGGCGGCTGGTCGGTCTCGTGTCCTGGGGGAGCGGCTGCGGCAGGCCGGGCAAACCCGGCGTCTACACGCGCATCTCCGACGTCGCACGAGGCATGGAGGCGGCCTCAGGGAACCAGAAACGGCCCCGCGGGCGCGCCTGAAGCGTTCCCACGGAGCATGAGCGCGGGCGGTCGCTCCTCGCGAGGAGCGACCGCCCGTTCACCGGCCTGTGCCGGGACTGGCTCGTCGTGTGTGCGAGTTTCAGCGCTCTTCCTCGGACGTGATGTTCGGAACGGACGTCAGCCGCTCCGTCTCGTCCTGTATCTCAGCGGCGATCTTCTTGAGTTCCGGCTCGAACTTGCGACCGTGGTGGGCGCAGAAGAGCAGTTCTCCGCCGCTCAGCAGGACGACGCGCAGGTATGCCTGGGCGCCGCAGCGGTCGCAGCGATCGGCGGCCGTCAGCGGGCTCGCGGGGGTCAGAACAGTAGTCACGTCGCCTCTTCTCTAGCTCGACGAGCTGTCGTACCAGGGTCAACATCCAACCAGCCCGAAAACGTTCCCGCTCGTGGCTTTTCCTGGAAAAAATCTTCCGGGGCGGTTGGCTGCTGCCGGTTGGCGGCGAATAGGCCGTAGTGCGTCTCTCGGGTGCTTACGGTTTCGCGCTGTGGTGTGTATCGGTCCTCCCGGCCGGGTTGCCGGTTGTTCATGAGGACGTGCCCGGAGCCTAAATGGTTCATGCCTCCAAGGGAACGTGATGTGTACTTCACTCCATCGAGGGATCGAACGTGCATGCGAGTCTGGACTAGTCTGAGTTCTCGACGAGGGTGGCGTTACACCGGCTCTACCAGGCCTCGGTACCCTCTGAGCGGCGACCGAAGCCGCCCCTTACCCAGTAGGGGGCCCACTGAAATTCAGCGAGGAGCGAACCGCGTGACCGCCGATACGTCCGTGCCGTCCACAGCGCTGCTGGCAGGAGCAGACCGGGACGGTTCCAACTACACCGCGCGGCACCTGCTCGTCCTCGAGGGCCTCGAGGCCGTGCGCAAGCGCCCGGGCATGTACATCGGCTCGACCGACAGCCGCGGTCTGATGCACTGCCTGTGGGAGATCATCGACAACTCCGTGGACGAGGCCCTCGCGGGCGTCTGCGACCGCATCGAGGTGGTCCTGCACGACGACGGCTCGGTGGAGGTGCGCGACAACGGCCGCGGCATCCCCGTGGACGTCGAGCCCAGGACCGGCCTGTCCGGCGTCGAGGTCGTCATGACCAAGCTGCATGCCGGCGGCAAGTTCGGCGGCGGCTCGTACGCCGCCTCCGGCGGTCTGCACGGCGTCGGCGCCTCCGTGGTCAACGCCCTCTCCGCCCGACTCGACGTCGAGGTGGACCGCGGCGGTCACACGCACGCGATCAGTTTCCGGCGCGGCGTGCCGGGCGCCTTCGCGGCCGACGGCGCCGACGCGAAGTTCGAGGCCAAGAGCGGCCTGCGCAAGACGAAGAAGATCCCCAAGACCCGCACCGGCACGCGCGTGCGGTACTGGGCCGACCGGCAGATCTTCCTCAAGGACGCCAAGCTCTCCCTGGAGAACCTGCACCAGCGCGCCCGCCAGACCGCCTTCCTGGTACCGGGCCTGACCATCGTCGTCCGCGACGAGCTGGGCCTCGGCGAGGGCGGCAGCAAGGGCGAGGAGTCCTTCCGCTTCGACGGCGGCATCAGCGAGTTCTGCGAGTACCTGGCGGGCGACAGGCCGGTCTGCGACGTGCTGCGCTTCTCGGGCCAGGGGACCTTCAAGGAGACCGTCCCGGTCCTGGACGCGCACGGCCAGATGACCCCCACCGAGGTCACCCGCGAGCTGGGCGTGGACGTCGCGCTGCGCTGGGGCACGGGCTACGACACCACGGTCCGCTCCTTCGTCAACATCATCGCCACGCCGAAGGGCGGCACCCATGTCGCCGGCTTCGAGCAGGCCCTCACCCAGACGATGAACGACGTGCTGCGGGCCAAGAAGATGCTGCGGGTGGCCGAGGACAACATCGTCAAGGACGACGCCCTGGAGGGCCTCACCGCCGTCGTCACCGTGCGCTTGGCCGAGCCGCAGTTCGAGGGCCAGACCAAGGAGGTCCTCGGCACCTCGGCGGCCCGCCGCATCGTGAACAACGTGGTCACCAAGGAGCTGAAGGCGTTCCTGACCGCCACCAAGCGGGACGCCGCCGCCCAGGCCCGGGTCGTCATGGAGAAGGTGGTGGCCGCCGCTCGTACGCGCGTCGCGGCCCGCCAGCACAAGGACGCCCAGCGGCGCAAGACCGCTCTGGAGTCCTCGTCCCTGCCGGCGAAGCTCGCCGACTGCCGCAGCGACGACGTCGACCGCAGCGAGCTGTTCATCGTCGAGGGCGACTCCGCGCTCGGTACGGCCAAGCTGGCGCGGAACTCCGAGTTCCAGGCCTTGCTGCCGATCCGCGGCAAGATCCTGAACGTGCAGCGGTCATCGGTGACCGACATGCTCAAGAACGCCGAGTGCGGCGCGATCATCCAGGTCATAGGAGCTGGCTCGGGCCGTACCTTCGACATCGACCAGGCCCGCTACGGCAAGATCATCATGATGACCGACGCCGACGTGGACGGCTCCCACATCCGCTGCCTGCTGCTCACGCTGTTCCAGCGCTACATGCGGCCGATGGTCGAGGCCGGCCGGGTCTTCGCCGCGGTGCCGCCGCTGCACCGCATCGAGATCGTCCAGCCGAAGAAGGGCCAGGACAAGTACGTCTACACGTACTCGGACCGCGAGCTGCGCGACAAGCTGATGGAGTTCCAGAGCAAGGGCATCCGGTACAAGGACTCCATCCAGCGCTACAAGGGTCTGGGCGAGATGGACGCCGACCAGCTGGCCGAGACCACGATGGATCCCCGTCACCGGACCCTGCGGCGGATCAACCTTTCCGACCTGGAGGCCGCCGAACAGGTCTTCGACCTGCTGATGGGCAACGACGTGGCACCGCGCAAGGAGTTCATCTCCAGCTCGGCGGCGACACTGGACCGGTCGCGCATCGACGCGTAGCCGCTGCGCTGGGCTTCGGCGACGGGGCTTCGGTCGCCTGGCCTCGGTCGACCGGGTTCGGTCGCCTGGCTTCGGTCGCCTGGGCTTCGGCCGACGGGGGCGCTGTCCATGGGCGGGCTGAAAGGGGCTTGCCCGAGGTGCGTGGCGCGAGCGGAGGCGTCGGGAGCGAGGCCGATGGGGCGTGTGGGCCGGCGGAGGGTGACGGTTGGTCGTTCTTCGCTGGTCGGGTGGTCGCGCTCGGGAGGTTTCCGGTTCCGGCGGGTCGTGGCCGAGGTCTTTTTGGTCGTGCGGCGGCTCAGCCAGTCCGTGTCCACGTCAGCACTCCTGCCACGGTCGGGCGGGCGTCCCCGTCGCCGACGCCGATCGGGCGGCGGCCCGCGTCGTCGCCGCCACCGGCCGGCCGGAGGGCCGCCCTGTCGGCACCGGTTGGCCCGGAAGTCCGCCGACGCCGGTACCGGTTGTCCGGGAGACCCTGCTGTCTGCACCGGTTCGCCGCGAGATCGCGTAAGCGGACCGGCCCGGCCTGGAATCCGCCTCGTCGGCGCCGGTCGGGCGCCAGCCCGTGTCGCTGCCGGTGGGTAGGAAGCCCGTGTCGCTGGGCCGGTGAGTAGGAAGCCGTGTCGTCGGCGCCGGTCGGAGGGGAGACCACGCTGCCGGTGACGGTCTGCCCGGTATCTCTCCATGTCCGACCACCGCCTTCGCCCCGTCCCGCTATCGCCCCTGCCCGGTCTCTACACCCGTGGGTGGAGACCAACCGCTCCAGGTTTCCACCCTTGATCCACCTCGGCGCCGATCTCCCGACCTGCGCTTTTCCGTAGCTTCGTAGGTGTCGGCAGCGTCCGCTCCCGGCACCACCTTCTCGCTCACGGAGGCTCTGATGTCCGGGCTCGTCAACGCGCTGGTGATCGTGGCCGTCGCCGCCATAGTGATCGCGCGACAGTTCCGCGCCCGCGCGATCACCACCGACCGGCGCTGGTGGCTCGTCCCGGTGATCCTCGCCGTCGTGGCGCTGCGCGAGCCAGGCATCCTCGACGCCCACCACCCCGCGCAATCCGCCGTACTCCTCGCGGTGGAGCTGCTCATAGGTGTGGCCACCGGCGCCGGCTGGGCCTGGACGACCCGCGTCTGGACGGCTCCGGACGGCGTCGTGTGGACCAAGAGCACCAAGGCGAGCCTCGCCGCTTGGGGCGTGGGCATCGCCCTGCGGATCGGTCTCGTCGCCCTCGGTCTCGCGCTCGGACTGCACCAGAGCAGCTCCGCCCTGATGCTCACCCTCGGCACCACTCTGCTGGTCCGCGACGGCATCCTGGTGTGGCGGGCGCAGTCCCTCGGCACCGCGGACCGTCCGGCCCCGGCGTACGGTGACGACATGCGGTCGGCCCGGAAGGAGCGCGTGTGACGGAGTACGCCTTGACCCGCTGGCCGTCGCGAGAGGCGCTCGGCCGCGAGGGGACCTCTCGCCCCCGTCGCATGATCGCCTGGGCCGTGAGACTTCTCGTGCTCGCACTGCTGCTGTGGAGCGCCTTCAGCCAGAGGCATGTAGGCGTCTGGAGCGGACTCATGGCAGCGGCGGGAGTCCTCCTTGCCGCTCTCGTCTCCTGGGCCTTCTTCCGGACCACCTACCAGCACCGGCTGGTGCCCTCCCTCGCGCTCATGGGCATCCTCCTGGGGATCGCCGTCGTCGCCGAGGCGACGGGGTTCAGAGCGCCGGCCCTGGTGCTCTGGTGCGGCTGCGGAATCAGCGCCCTGGAGCGACTCCCGCTGGGAGCGGCAGTACCCGTGGCGTCGGTCGCGCTGGCCTCGTACTCCGCGTTCAACAAAGACGTGTGGCTGACCACGGCCGCCACCGTGGCCGGCATGGCCCTCGCCGGATACGTCCTGCGGCTGGACGCGGAGGCCCGCGGCAACGCGCAGCGGCTCCTTGCCCAGGAGCGCGCAGCCCGGGCGGCGGAAGCCGAGTCCGCAGCGCTGGCCGAGCGAGCGCGGATCGCCCGAGAGATCCACGACGTGCTGGCCCACAGTCTGTCGGCGCAGCTGGTGCACCTGGAGGCGGCCCGGCTGCTGATCGAGAACGGCGCGGATCGCGAGCGGATCCTGGAGCGGGTGGTGGCCGCGCGGGGCATGGCTCGCGACGGACTCGCCGAGACCCGGCAGGCCCTGTCCGCGCTGCGGGGCGAACTGACCCCGCTGGAGGACTTCCTGAGCGAACTCGTCAGCGGAGCGGACGGCGCCGAGGTGACCGTGACGGGTGAGCGCAGGCCCCTGTCGGCCGAGGCCTCCCAGGCGGTGCGCAGGGTGGCCCAGGAGGCACTGACCAACGTCCGCAAGCACGCGCACGGCGCCAAGGTGCAGCTGCGGCTCGACTACAGCGAACACGAAGTGACCCTGGCCGTACGGGACTCGGGCGGACGGCCGGGTGAACTGACCGCGGCAGGAGGGGGATACGGTCTGCTGGGCATGCGGGAGCGTGCCGAGCTGCTGGGCGGCTCCCTGGACGCGGGGCCGGGCGAGGAGGGGTTCGTGGTGACGCTGAAGGTGCCTGTATGACGGAGACGGAGGGGGAGAAGAAGCCCGCACGGGTGGTGGTCGCCGATGACCAGACCGTGGTCCGGGAGGGCATCGTGATGCTGCTCGGGCTCCTGCCCGGTGTCGAGGTCGTGGGTGCCGCGGGAGACGGCGAAGAGGCGGTGCGACTGGTGGCGGAACTGGCCCCGGACGTCGTCCTGATGGATCTCAGGATGCCCCGCTGTGACGGTGTGGAAGCCACCCGGCGGATCCGGGCGCAGTACCCCGGGACCCAGGTCGTGGTGCTCACCACGTTCGCGGACGACGAGTCGTTGTTCCCCGCGCTGCGTGCCGGCGCCCGGGGGTATCTGACCAAGGACGCGGACGGTGACGAGATCGTGCGTGCCGTGGAGAGCGTGCTGTCGGGGGACGCGGGTCTGTCGCCGAGCGTCCAACGCCGGTTGCTGGAGCGGCTGTCGCAGCCGGAGCCCAGCCCGCCGGTGACAGCCGATGCGCCGCCCGACGGACTGACCGCGCGGGAGACCGAGGTCCTCCTGCTGATCGCCGAGGGGCTCAGCAACCAGGAGATCGCCCGCAAGCTGCATGTGTCGACCGCGACCGTGAAGACACACATCAACAATCTCTTTGCCAAAACGGGGCTCAAGGACCGGGCGCAGGCGGTGCGTTACGCCTACAGCAAAGGGCTGGTCCGGCCGCCCGCACAGTGAGTCACCTGATGGGGTGAAGAGCCGAGGGAAGAAGAGTCAGGGATCTGCCGGTCTGTCCATCCTTGGGCATGCAGTCAAGCAACGATCGTCCACGGGGAGCCGGGGACGGTCCCGAGAGTTCGGCCGAGAACCGGGAAGACCATGACGTGCCGCCCTCCCGCGACGTGGCGTACGAGGACCCTTGGTACGACGCGCTGGCCTCCGGGTGGGGCGAACCGGACGGCACCGGTGCGCCGGCGCCTGCCGTGCCGCCCGCGCGCGGGGAGCGGAGCGGAACGGCCGTCCGGGCCCGGGACGTGTACGTCGAGGTGCAGCGCAGTGCGGCCTTCCAGGAGGTGCGCGCCAGGTACCGGGGGTTCGTCGTACCGGGAGTCGCCGTGTTCCTCGTCTGGTACGTGAGCTATCTGGTCATCGCCACGGCCGCTCCCGGGCTCATGGCCCGGTCCGTGGCCGGGGCGGTGAACGTGGGCATGCTGGCCGGGCTGGGACAGTTCCTCACCACGTTCCTGCTCACCTGGGCCTACGCCAGGCATGCGCGGCTGCGCCGGGACAGGGCGGCGCTGGAACTGCGCTGGGACACCCAGGAACTGACCCGCGGAGCACGGGGAGGCACCTTGTGACCGGTCACCACCAGACGCTGGCGCTGCTGCTGTTCAGCGGCTTCGTGGCCGTCACCCTCGGGATCACGACGTGGGTGAGCCGTCGCCGGCGCGGGTCGGCGGAGGAGTTCTATGCGGGAGGGCGGTTGTTCTCTCCCATGGAGAATGGTTTTGCCATCGCGGGTGACTACATGTCGGCCGCCTCCTTCCTCGGGGTCACCGGACTGATCGCGCTGTACGGGTACGACGGGATGCTGTACGTCGTGGGCTTTCTCGTGGCCTGGCTGGTCGTGTTGTTCCTGGTGGCCGAACTGGTCCGCAACTGCGGGCGGTTCACGCTGGCCGACGTGGTGGCCGCGCGGATGCGTGAGCGGCCGGTGCGGATCGCGGCGGGAACTTCCTCGGTCACGGTGTCCGTTCTGTATCTGGTGGCCCAGATGGTCGGCGCGGGCAGCCTGGTGGCGCTGCTGCTGGGGCGGACCAGCGGGGCTGCCGGGGCGGGGGCGGTCGTCGGGGTCGGCGCGCTCATGGTGATCTATGTGTCGTTGGGAGGGATGCGGGCCACCACCTGGATCCAGATCGTGAAGGCGGTCCTGCTGCTGAGCGGCACGGTTGCGCTGACCGTCCTGCTCCTGCTGCGCTTCCACGGCGACGTCGACCGCTTGCTGCTCACGGCTGCCGAGCGCAGCGGTCATGGAAGGGCGTTCCTGGCGCCGGGCCTCAAGTACGGCGGCACCTGGACCGCCCGGCTGGACTTCATCAGCCTGGGACTCGCCCTGGTGCTGGGCACGGCCGGGCTGCCGCACATCCTGTCGCGCTTCTACACCGTGCCCACCGCGCGGGCCGCCCGCCGTTCCGCGGTGTGGTCCATCGGGCTGATCGGCGGCTTCTACCTGATGACGATCGTGCTCGGTTTCGGAGCGGCCGCGGTCGTGGGGACGGATGCGGTACGCGGTTCGAACGCGGCAGGGAACACGGCGGTGCCCCTGCTCGCGCTCGAGCTGGGCGGCGGCGCGGGTTCCACTGGCGGAACGGTTCTCTTCGCGGTCGTCGCCGCTGTCGCGTTCGCCACGATCCTCGCCGTGGTCGCCGGCATCACGCTCGCCTCATCGGCCTCGGTGGCGCACGATCTGTACGCGTCGCTGCGGCGGTCGTGCCGCACGGGGCGCAGCGAGGTGGCGGTGGCGCGGGGGGCGGCGGTCGGCATCGGCGTCGTGGCGATCGTGCTCGGTCTGCTGGCCCGTGATCTCAACGTCGCCTTCCTCGTCGGTCTCGCCTTCGCCGTCGCCGCGTCGGCGAACCTCCCGGTATTGTTGTATTCGCTGTTCTGGCGTGGTTTCACCACCCGCGGTGCGGTGTGGGCCGTGTACGGCGGGCTGATCCCGGCGCTGGGACTCGTGCTGCTCTCCCCGGTGGTGTCCGGTAGCCCGGCCTCGCTCTTTCCGGACGTCGACTTCCAGTACTTCCCCTTGCAGAACCCGGGCATCGTCTCCATCCCGCTCGGCTTCCTCGCCGGCTGGCTCGGCACGGTCACCTCGGTCGAGGTCGCGGACGAGGCCAAGTACGCCGAGACGGAGGTACGGTCGCTGACCGGCGCCGGGGCTGCGTAGCGGGGCACGCGGCGCACCCGCGGGCCGGCGGATCGCTAGGGTGCCACCCAGGCGTACCGGTGCTCGGGCCGGCCGGTGTCGCCGTACTTCAGGAAGAGCCGGAGGCGGCCGGCCTGTTCCAGGTGGCGTAGGTAGCGCTGGGCCGTGGAGCGGCTCAGGCCGGTCCTGGCGGCCACTTCGTGGGCCGACAGCGGCTGGTCGGAGCGGTGCAGGACGCCGCAGATCAGATCGGTCGTGGGCTCCGAGTGGCCGCTCGGCAGGCCGGGCGCGGACGGTGCGGGAGCGGTGCGCAGCGCTCCGAAGATCCGGTCGACCTGCTCCTGTCCCGTAAGGCCCCGGCCGCCGACGCGGTCCACCGTGCGACGCAGGGCGGCATAGGAGTCGAGGCGGGCGCGCAGGGCGGCGAAGGTGAAGGGCTTGACCAGGTAGTGCACGGCACCCAGGCGCATCGCATGCTGGACGGTCGTCACATCACTGGCCGCGGTGATCATGATGACATCCGTGCCGTGGCCCTGCTCCCGCATGCGGTGCACCAGGTCGAGGCCGGTCCGGTCCGGCAGATAGTGGTCGAGCAGGACCAGGTCGATGCCGCCGCGTTCGACGGCGGTCAGGGCCTGGGCGGCGCTGTGCGCGCGGGCGGCCACCCGGAATCCGGGAACCTTTCCCACGTACTTGGCGTTTATCTCAGCGACGCGGAAGTCGTCGTCCACGACCAGGACGTCAATCATCAGGCCTCTCCTAAGGCCGGCGAGCGTTAAGCCCGTGTTTCGTGCTCCGCAGTTGTAGCGCGAGCAAAATGAGCACAACAGGTCCTTGCGAGCAAAAGAACGGCTTGTGCTCACAAGACTCCTGCTGTGGCCGGGGCCACACCTACCGTCCCGGGCCATGAGCGCACACACCAGCCCCGCCATCGAGCTGCGGGGCGCGAGCAAGACCTTCAGAACCCCGTCAGGGGGGTTGCACACGGCAGTGCGCGGTCTGGACCTCACTGTCGAACGCGGCGAGTTCGTGGCCGTCGTAGGACCCACCGGCTGCGGCAAGTCCACCACGCTGACCCTGGTCAGCGGCCTGGAGGAGCCCACCGAGGGCGAGGTGCTGGTGGCCGGCGAGCCGGTCGACGGCGTCGGCGACAAGGTCGGCTTCGTCTTCCAGCAGGACGCCACGTTCCCCTGGCGCACGGTCCTGTCCAACGTCATGGCCGGCCCGCGCTTCCGGGGCGTACCGAAGGCCGAGGCCAAGGAGAAGGCCCGGGAGTGGCTGGCCCGCGTGGGACTGGCCGCCTTCGAGGACCGCTACCCGCACCAGCTCTCCGGCGGCCAGCGCAAGCGCGTCGCCCTCGCCGCCACGTTCGTCAACGACCCCGAGATCCTGCTGATGGACGAGCCGTTCTCGGCGCTGGACGTGCAGACCCGGGCACTGATGTCGGACGAGCTGCTGGAGCTGTGGGAGGGCACGGGAGCCTCCGTCGTCTTCGTCACCCATGACCTGGAGGAGTCCATCGCGCTCGCCGACAAGGTCGTCGTGATGACCGCCGGACCCGCGACCGTGAAGCAGGTCTTCGACATCCACCTGCCCCGGCCGCGCAGGGTCGAGGCGGTGCGCCTTCAGCCGCAGTTCATCGAGATCTACCGCGAGATCTGGGAGTCCCTCGGCGAAGAGGTCCGCATCACCCGCGAAAGAGGTGCCGCCCATGTCGCCTGAGGTTCTCAGCACTCCGGTGGCCGACACCGCCAAGGTCCCCGACCGCACGCAGACCCGCGCCCAGGCCGCCCGCCGCCGCAAGGTCCTCGTCACGGCGGCGCGCGTGCTGCTGCTGGTGGCCGTTCTCGGGTTGTGGGAGGGACTGTCCCGGGCCAAGATCATCGACCCGTTCAACTTCTCGATGCCGTCGCAGATCTGGGACCAGATCTACACGTGGGTGATGCACGGAACGGCGCAGGGCTCGCTGGGCGAGCAGATCTGGGCCACGTTGCAGGAAGCGCTGCTCGGCTGGATCATCGGTGTCGTCGCCGGTGTGCTCTTCGGTATCGCTCTGGGGCGGATCGCCTTCCTCGCCGACGTCCTCGGTCCGTACGTCAAGGTGCTCAACTCCATCCCCAGGATCGTGCTGGCCCCGATCTTCCTGATCTGGTTCGGCCTGGGCCCCGCCTCCAAGGTCGCGTCGGCCGTGGTGCTGGTGTTCTTCCCGGTGTTCTTCAACGCCTTCCAGGGCGCCCGCGAAGTCGACCGCAACCTGGTCGCCAACGCCCGGATCCTCGGCGCGAGCAATCGAAGGGTGACGCTTCAGGTGGTCATCCCGTCGGCGACCTCCTGGATCTTCACCAGCCTCCACGTCAGCTTCGGCTTCGCGCTCATCGGCGCCATCGTCGGCGAGTACATCGGCGCCACCAAGGGCATCGGCCTGCTCGTCGCCGCGTCCCAGGGCACCTTCAACGCCGCCGGCGTCTACGCCGCGATGGTCATCCTCGCCGTCGTCGCCCTCGCCGCCGAGGGCCTGCTGACCTTCGCCGAACGCCGCATCTTCCGGTGGAAGCCGGCGCACTCCGGCTGAGCCCGGCCCACCGAGCGCCGCCCCCGAGAACCAACGCTCCACGCCCCCACCTCCCCCGTACCGCCCTCTCACAAGGACGTGAACCGCCATGCGCAAGACCGCCAGATACCTCTCGCTCGCCGCCTGCGGCCTGCTGGCCCTCTCCTCGCTCACCGCCTGCGCCAATGACGCGGCGAGCAGCACTTCGGCCGACGCCGGCAGCAAGGGCGACGGCAAGGGTACGAAGGTCAAGATCATGGTCGGTGGCCTGGACAAGGTCATCTACCTGCCGGCGATGCTGACCCAGCGGCTCGGCTACTTCGACTCCGAGGGCCTCGACGTGGAACTCCTCAGTGAGCCCGCCGGTGTCCAGGCCGAGACAGCGCTCGTCTCCGGCCAGGTCCAGGGCGCCGTCGGCTTCTACGACCACACGCTCGACCTGCAGACGAAGGGCAAGTCGGTGGAGTCCGTCGTGCAGTTCTCGCACGCGCCCGGCGAGGTGGAGGTCGTCTCCGCCAAGCAGGCGAAGGACATCACCTCACCGCAGGACTTCAAGGGCAAGAAGCTCGGTATCACCGGCCTCGGTTCCTCGACCGACTTCCTCACCAAGTACCTGGCGGTCAAGAACGGCCTGAAGGTCAGCGACTTCACCCCGGTCGCCGTCGGAGCGGGCCCGACCTTCATCTCCGCGCTGCAGCAGGGCTCGATCGACGCCGGTATGACGACGGATCCGACCGTCGCCACGATCCTGGACAAGAAGGCCGGGAACGTCCTCCTCGACATGCGCACCCCCGAGGGCTCGCAGAAGGCGCTGGGCGGGCCGTACCCGTCGTCAAGTCTGTACATGCAGACGGACTGGGTGAACGGACACAAGGACACCGTCCAGAAGTTGGTCAACGCGTTCGTCAAGACGCTCAAGTGGATGTCCACCCACAGCGCCGACGAGATCGCCGCGAAGATGCCCGCCGACTACTCCCAGGGCAACAAGGCGCTCTACTCACAGGCCATCAAGAGCACCCTGCCGATGTTCACCGACGACGGCGTGATGCCCCAGAACGGCCCCGAGACCGTTGAGAAGGTCCTCAAGTCGTTCAACCCCAACATCAAGAACGCCAAGGTCGACTTGAGCAAGACCTACACGACCGAGTTCGTCAACGCTGCCAAGTAGCCGTCAAGCAGACGAGTCCGCTCAGCCGCGGGTCGCCCACACGTAACGGTGTTCCGGGCGGCCCGCGTCGCCGTACCTGAGGGTCAGCCGCGCCCGTCCGGTGCGCTCCAGGAGCTTCAGGTACCGCTGGACCGTCTGCCGGCTCACGCCTGTCCGCTCGGCGATCTCCTGGGCGGACAGCGGCCCTTGGGCGTTCAGCAGGGCCCGGCGCACCAGCTCGGCCGTCGTGGGGGAGTGCCCCTTGGGCAGCTCGGGTTCCGACGGCGCGGACAGGGCGCCGAAGATGCGGTCCACCTGGGCCTGTTCGGCCTCTCCGCCGCCGTCCAGGGTGCGCCGCAGCTGCGCGTACGCCTCCAGCTTGGCGCGCAGACCTGCGAAGGCGAACGGCTTCACCAGGTACTGCAGCGCCCCCTGCCGCATCGCGGCCTGGACGGTCGACATGTCCCGCGCCGCCGTCACCATGATCACGTCGGTCTGGTGGCCGCGCCGGCGCATCTCCCGCACGACCGCGAGACCGGTGTCGTCGGGCAGGTAGTGGTCCATGAGGACCAGGTCAAGCCGCGGCAGCGTCTCCACCTGGCGCAGTGCCTCGGCCGCGCTGTGCGCCTCGCCGGCCACGTGGAATCCCGGCATCTTCTCCACGTACGCGGCGTTGACCCGGGCGACGCGGGTGTCGTCGTCCACGACCAGGACCTCGATCATCGCGCCTCCTCCTCGGCGACGGAGACGGCGGCGGACTCGGCGGGCTCGGCGGACTCCTCGCGTACCGCGGGTTGCAGTTCCGGCTCGGGCAGCGCCTCCGGCAGGACCACGGTGAACTCCGCACCGCCGCCGTCCGCCGCGCCCACCGTCGCACTCCCGCCCTGCCGTTCGGCGAGCCGGCGCACCAGCGAGAGCCCGATGCCGCGCTTGCCGTGCGCGGGCGGCCTTTTGGTGGACCAGCCGTCAGTGAAGATCAACTCCCGCTGGTCGGCCGGGATTCCCGGGCCGGTGTCGCGCACCCTGAGCACGACCGTACGGCCCTCGGTGCGCAACTCGACCTCCACGCGCGCGTGCAGTGTGCCGGCGACCGCGTCGAGGGCGTTGTCCACCAGGTTGCCCACCACCGTGACCAGACCCCGCGGATCGATCAGCCGGTCGGGCAGCCGGGTGCGCTCCGACACCCACAGCGCGACACCGCGCTCGGCCGCCACGGTCGCCTTGCCGACCAGCAGCGCGGCCAGCAGGGGATCCTGGATCTTCTCGGTGACCTGCTCGGCGGTGGCCCGGTGGTCCCCGACCACCTCGCCGACGAACTCCATGGCGTCGTCGTACATCTCCAGTTCCAGCAGTCCGAGCAGGGTGTGCATGCGGTTGGCGTGTTCGTGGTCCTGGGCGCGCAGGGCGTCGATGAGCCCGCGCGTCGAGTCCAGTTCGCGCCCCAGCTGCTCCAGTTCGGTGCGGTCGCGCAGGGTGGCCACGGCGCCGCCGTCGTCCGTCGGCATGCGGTTGGCGACCAGGACGCGCTGCCCGCGCACGGTGAGCAGATCCGTGCCGGTCACCCGGCCGGCCAGCACGTCCGTCGTACGGCCCGCGCCGAGCGCCTCGTCGGGGGTCTGCCCGACGGCCTCGTCGCCGATGCCCAGCAGCCGCCGCGCCTCGTCGTTGAACAGCCGGACACGACCGCCGCGGTCGAGGGCGACCACGCCCTCGCGGATGCCGTGCAGCATCGCCTCGCGCTCCGCTAGCAGCGCCGAGATGTCGGAGAAGGCCAGGTCACGGGTCTGCCGCTGGACCCGGCGAGAGATCAGCCAGGCGGCCAGCGCGCCCACCGCGAGCGCCCCGCCGGCGTACGCGAACAGCCCCGGGATCGCACTGATCAGCCGCGCCCGCACACTGTCGTAGGCGATACCGACCGAGACCGCCCCGATGATGCGGTGGTCGGCGTCGTACAGCGGCACCTTGCCGCGTGCGGACCGCCCCAGGGTGCCCTTGTCGATCTCCATGACCTCCTTGCCCTCCAGGGCGTCCTCGGGACTGGTGGAGACCTGGTGGCCGATCTGGGACGGCGTGGGATGCGACCAGCGCAGCCAGTGCCGGTCGAGCACCACGATGTACTCGGCGTGCGTGGCCTTCCGGATCCGCTCGGCCTCCTTCTGCACGGGGCCGTCGCTGGTCGGCGGGGTGCTCAGGACGCCCTCGGCGATCTGCGGGTCCTGGGCCGTGGTCTCGGCGATGGCCAGCGCACGGCGCATCGCCTCCTGGTCCAGCTGCTTGCTCAACGGCGCCAGGAACAGCCCGGTCGCGAGCACCGCCACCCCCGCGGCGATCGCCACCTGCATCAGCAGCACCTGCGAGAACACCCGCCGTGGCAGACCGAGGCGCAGACGGCGTGCGGGGGGAGTGGGGCTCATACCCACGACGGTACGTGGGAAGGCCCGACGCGCCCCAGGAGGTGTGGTGGGGATCTCTTGACCAGTGCTTGGAACTTGACCGGTTCTCCGAAAGGGGCGGGCGCTCAGCTCGCCAGCGCCGTCGGTCTCAGTTCGCGTACATCGACCACGTCCATCCGCGCGGGTGTCCCCAGCACCGCCGCGCCGCAGCTCTCCGGACGGGGCGGCAGCGACGCGCCCTGCGCCACGGTCACCCGCCAGCGCCGGCCGTCGGCGTGTCCGACGGTGACCTCCCAGCGCGGAGCCCGGCCGTCGGTCCGTACGACGCTCAGCACCCCCGCCCGGTACTCGCCCGCGGCCGACCGGACGGCCAGCTCGGCCGCCTGACCGGGCCGTTCCCAGGCCGAGCACCCGCGGCACCCCTCGACCACCACGCGCCCGTCCTGGACGCCGTGCAGCGCCTCCTTGACGGTGTGCGCCTCGGCGCGGCCGTAGGCGTAGCCGTACGGCAGGACGAGCACCGTCGGCGAGAAGCGATGTCCGCCCAGATGGGTGACCTCCCAGACGCCGCGCACTCCCGAGGCGGCCAGTTCGGCGGCCAGGGGGCGGCCCAGAAGGGCGCAGCAGCGGTCGCGCTTGCCGTTGGTGCACACCAGCGCGAGCGGGTCGCCGCGGTGCGGCCGCCCGCCGAGCGCGGTGCCGAAGGAACGGTGGTCACCCGCTCCCAGGGCGGCGAAGTCGAGCCCGAGCAGCCGCTGGGGATCGCGGGCCCTGGCGCTGTGCAGCCACACGCGGCCCGGCACGGTGTGGGCGGCGTACAGCTGCCGGACGGCCGGCCTGCCCGGGTCGGCGTGCCGCCCGGGGCGCCGGATGAGCGCGACGCGTACGCCGGTGCCCTCGGCGGCCGACTCCAGGGCGCGGCCCAGTGCGGGGTCCAGGTGGCTCGAAGTGAGTGCCTTGGCGCCCCACGGGCCGGGCTGTTCCAGCAGCAGCCACGTCGTCGCCGTGGCCGCCGTACCGGAAACGGGCTCGTCGAGGCTCCGGGAGACGGTCGCACACCTACTCACAGAGGTGAGCCTAACCTGACTCTCACCGGGGCGACTTCCGGCCGCGGTTGTGTCCTGGTCCGGGGGGATTGCCCGGAGCGGGGCCGTCGATCCATGGCCTGCTCGGAGCGGGTCTGGCCGGCGCCCTACTCCGGCAGCGGCTGCGGAGGCCGCGGGCCGACGTAACGACCGACGGGGCGCATGCGCAGGGGGCGCTCGCCGTACTCCTCCAGGGCGTGCGCGATCCAGCCCGCCGTCCGCGCGACGGCGAAGATCGTCTCACCGGCCGTCGCGGCCATGCCGCTGGACGCGGTGAACACCGCCAGGGCCAGGTCGACGTTCGCGTGCAGCGGGGTGTGCCGCGCGGTCGTGGCGACGATGTCGCGTGCGGCGAGCAGGGCGGACTCCGCGCGCGGGACCTGCTCCAGGAGCCCGAACAGCACGCGCGCGCGGGGATCCTCGCCGGAGTACAGCCGGTGGCCGAGCCCGGGGACGCGGCGGCCCGCGCGCAGTTCGTCGGCGATCACCGGGACCGCTGTGCCCTGGTCGAGCACGTCGAGCAGCATGCGGTGGGCCATGCCGCTCGCGGCACCGTGCAGCGGGCCCTCCAGGACCCCGAGCCCGGCCGAGACGGCCGCGTAGGCGTGTGCGCGGGCCGAGGCGGCGACCCGGACCGCGAGCGTGGAGGCGGCCAGGTCGTGGTCGGCGAGCAGGGCGAGCGCGGTGTCCAGGACGCGCAGCGACGCCTCGTCGGCGGGGCGGCCGGTCAGCCGGGCCCACAGCCGGTGGGCGAGCGGGCCGTCGTCCTGGTGGGCGTGCCGGGCCGGCGGCAGCGCGGCGACGAGGGTCGGGATGAGGATCCGCGCGGTGTTCAGTACGGCGTCCTCCGACAGGTCGAAGCGCAGCGGGTCCTCGGCCGCCGCGGCGATCGCCGCCACGCGCAGCCGGTCGGTGGGGGAGGCGTGCTCGCTCAGGGCGTTCACCGCGCGGCGGGCCACCTCGACGGTGGGTCCGGGCGCGCAGAAGGCGACGCCCGGGGTCAGCCGGCCCGTCCACAGCCATTCCGCGACCTCCTCGTAGGAGTGACGCAGAGACAGTTCCACGGCGTCCACGCCCCGGAAGAAGTACCGGTCCCGCTCGATCAGCGTGATGCGGGTCCGGACGGAGAGGTCCCCGCCGGAGCCCGGGCTCGCGGCTGCCTCACGCCGGTGGCGCCGGGCGAGGGCCTCGACCTCCTTCGCCTCGAAGGTGCTGGCGCGGCCGCCGGGCTCGCGTCTGCTGCTGAGCAGGCCGCGGCTCACGTACGCGTACACGGTTTCGGGCTTCACGCCGAGCAGTTCGGCGGTCTCCTTGGTGGTCAGCCTCCGCCCGGGACGGCCGGGGGGAGCGGGTTCGGGATCGCGCATGGGGGTCACCGTAGTCGCCTCCGCATACCTTGATCGCTCTATGTTGATTTAATCAATATTGACAAGTGATTAGTCAAGCATGGACAGTCGGATCAAGTCCAGGGAGGAGAACCATGGCCATCAACAGGACCGAAACCCCGCTCATCGACGCACCGCGCGGTCTCGCCGGCGTCGTCGTCACCGAGACCGAGATCGGCGACGTCCGCGGGCGGGAGGGCTTCTACCACTACCGCCAGTACTCGGCCGTCGAACTCGCGCGGACCCGGGGCTTCGAGGACGTCTGGCACCTCCTGGTGCACGGCTCGCTCCCGGACGCGGCGCGCCGCGCCGCCTTCACCGCCGAGACCGCGGCGCTGCGCCGGCTGCCCGAGGAAGTCCGTTCGGCGCTGCCCGCGATCGCCGCGGCCAGCCGTGTCTCCGGTCCGCTGTCCGGACTGCGTACGGCCCTGTCGCTGCTGGGTTCGGCGCGGGCGCTGCGGCCGGTCTACGACATCGACGCGGACCGGCGCCGTGACGACACCGTGGCGGTCTGCGCGGCCGTACCCACGCTGCTCACCGCGCTGTACCGGCTCGGGCAGGGGCTTGACCCGGTCGAGCCGCGCGAGGACCTCCCGTACGCGGCCAACTACCTGTACATGCTGCACGGTGAGGAGCCCGAGCCGCGGCGGGTGCGTGCCGTCGAGCAATACCTGATCTCCACCATTGACCATGGATTCAATGCGTCAACCTTCACCGCCCGCGTCATCGCCTCCACGGGCGCCGACGTGGCCGCGTGCCTGACCGGAGCCGTGGGCGCCCTGTCCGGTCCGCTGCACGGCGGCGCGCCCAGCCGGGCCCTGGACACCCTGGACGCCATCGGCACCCCGGACCGGATCGACCCCTGGATCCGGGAGCGGGTGCTCGCCGGTGACCGGATCATGGGCTTCGGACACGCCGTCTACCGCACGGAGGACCCCCGTTCGCGGATGCTGCGGGAGATCGCCCTCGGATTCGGCGGTGGGCGCGTGGACTTCGCGGTGGAGGTCGAGCGCCGGGTCGAGGCGATCCTCGCTGAGCTGAAGCCCGGCCGCGAACTGCACACCAACGTCGAGTTCTACGCCGGCGTGGTCATGGAACTCTGCGGCCTGCCCCGCGAGATGTTCACCCCCACCTTCGCCGCGGCACGGGTGGTGGGCTGGAGCGCCAACATCCTGGAACAGGCGGCCGACTCGAAGATCATCCGGCCGGTGGCGCGCTATGTGGGGGCCGAGCCGGAGCATGCGGTGCCGGTCGCCGGGTGACGGATACGGCCGGTCGCCGGGTGACGGATACGGCCGGTCACCGGGCCGTGCGCGCGGGTCAGTCCGCCGGCGGGCGGAAGTACTCCGCCGTGGGAACGGCGGGGCCGGCGGCGACGGCTGCCTGGTACGCGTTCTCGGCGAGGAGCAGGAACCGCCGCTCGTGCCTGTCCCCGCTCCTGGCGAAGTACCGGTGCCAGGAGGGCCCGCTGTTGTGCCAGTACGCGCGGCCGATCTCACCGCGGAAGTAGTCCTCGAGGACCGCACGCGCCAGATGGTCGTCCATGAGGCCGAGCTTGTAGTCGGTGCTCCACATGCTGACGATCAGATTGGCGACCAGAAGCTGTTTCCACCTCTCCCGGGTCATGGCCGTGTTGGGCGGCTCCCAGCACACCTGGTACGCGGGGTCACTGAGCGTGAGAAGCACCAGTTCCCGGTGGGCCGAGCGATGGGCCTCCCCGTTCTGTATGCGGGTCTGGCGCGCCTGGTAGGCGAGCGACAGGGCGACGCCGGCGAGTGCCGCGGCGGAGATGAAAACGGACACCGCGCCGTAAGTCTGGCTTACGGCGCTGAGCCGTTCCCAGTCCGTGCCCTTGGGGGCGAGGGAATCCAGGGCGAACGGTGTCGCCAGGATGACGCTGAGCGAGGCGAGAACCACGACGCTCCAGACGGCCCCTCGGTGCGCGAGGCTCCTGCGGTCGTCGGACATGAACTCCCCCTGGTTCACGGCAACTTGTGATCCGCTGGGTCATTCTCGCCGGAGCTCGGGAGTGTCACAACCCGCGCGCGGGGTGTCTCAGCGGTCGGGGATGTCGTCCTTGGCGCGGACGAGCGTCTCCCGGCTGATGACCACGATCCGCTCGTAGTCCGCGCAGGCCGCGTCGGGTGGCAGCTCGGACGTGAGAGCGTCCGTGCGATCGGTCCCGATGACAGCGAAGTTGCCGTCGTTCAGTTCAAAGATGTCCGGGCAGGTCTGCCCGGCGAGACACCCTCGCAGGCGAGGGGAGGCACCGACACGGCGCAAGATCTTCAAGGTGATCCAGGTCCTTGGTCAATCGGTCCACGGTTACGGCCTGTGCGGTCCGGCGGCGCAGGGATGGGGCCGCCGTCGCACAAGGGGAGCACTGCGGGGGACGGGTCCGGCCCCCTGGCAGGCGGGGACAACCTACGTGCTGCGAGCGCGTGCGTGGGGTCCGACGGAGGAATTGGACGAGGGGTCTTCGGCAGGGGCTGCCGGCCGGACTGACGTACGGGACGGTCAGCCGGAGTCATCCACCACCCACCACTCGTCGGTGTCCGTCTCGCCGAGTTCCTCCAGCAACTGGTCGATCACCCGGCCGATCTCCGCCTCCTGCGAGCCCTCGGCCAGGCTCGCGCGGTGACGGCGCGTCGCCTCCCAGTAGGCGCGCACCACCGGGTTGCGGAACAGGGCCCTCATGTGCCCCGCCATTCGGCTCCCGCCAGCACACCGGCCCGGTAGTGGTGCACCGCGTGGCCTCGGACCCGGTCCCCGGTCGCAGGGACGTGAGACGGAAGCAGGGCTGCGGCGGCGCGGCCCCGTGCACCCGGGGCCCTGGTGACGGCGGTCCGCCACTCGGCAATTTTCCGCGTGGGCATGCCAATCCCCGTCCCGGCCGAACCTGGCGTCCAACGCACAGGAGCCTGCGTCCCGGAGCCGCCAAAGGGACGCGAGGTCACTCACCTCGGTGGCTGACCGGCACCTGCCCCACGCGAAGCGCCGGCAACCGTTCCGTGCAGCCGTGTTCCGTCCCGCTCGTATCCTGGACGCCCAGTTCCTGTCCGTCCGTGCGCCGGGGCCGCGAGCCGGTGTGCGCTGGAATGTCAGAGAGGTCACCCGTTGGGGAACAGCAGCGGTCCGCAGATCCCGGTCGTCGTGCTCGCCGGATTCCTGGGCTCCGGGAAGACCACGCTCCTCAACCACCTCCTGCACCGCAGCGGAGGCAGCCGTATCGGAGCGATCGTCAACGACTTCGGAGCCATCGAGATCGACGCGATGGCGGTCGCCGGCGCCCTCGGCGACTCGACCGTCTCGCTCGGCAACGGCTGCCTGTGCTGTGCCGTCGACGCGAGCGAACTCGACCTCTACCTGGACCGGCTCGCCGACCCGGGCACCGGCATCGACGTGATCGTCATCGAGGCCAGCGGGCTCGCCGAACCCCAGGAGCTGGTGCGGATGGTGCTGGCCAGCGAACACCCGAGGGTCGTCTACGGCGGCCTGGTCGAGGTCGTGGACGCCGCCGAGTTCGACGACACCCGGGCCAGGCACCCTGAGATCGACCGGCATCTGGCCCTCGCCGACCTCGTCGTCGTCAACAAGCTCGACCGGGCCGCGGACGGTGAGCGGGTGCTCGGTCTGGTGCGGTCGCTCACGGACCGTGCCGCCGTGGTCCCCGCCACCTACGGCCGAATCGACCCGGAGTTCCTCTTCGACTGCAGGCCGAGCGAGGAGCGGATCGGGCAGCTGTCCTTCGACGACCTGCACGAGCACGCCGAGGGCGCGGGGCACGCCGAGGGCGCCGGACATCTGCACACCGGCTACGACAGCCTGTCCTTCACCTCCGAGGCCCCTCTGGAACCCCGCCGGCTCATGCGGTTCCTGGACAGCCGGCCCGAGGGGCTCTACCGGATCAAGGGATACGTCGACTTCGGCCCGTACGACCCCCTCAACCGGTACGCCGTGCACGCCGTCGGCCGGTTCCTGCGCTTCTACCCCGAGCCGTGGGGCGCTGCCGGCGACCGCGGTACCCAGCTCGTGCTGATCGGCTCCGGCATCGACCCGGAGGCCCTCGGCCAGGAGCTCAAGGGGTGCCGGAACGACGCCCCACACGCCGACGAACACGGCATGTGGGGCGTCCTGCGCTATGTCCAGGGCTCCGAGGAGGAGCCCGACCCGGAGTCGTACGGGGGCTAGAACACCGGTCCCGCGACCACCGACACCGTCTTCGGCAGCGAGGTGCCCGAGCCGTCCCGGCGCGGGTCCAGCTCCGGCAGCTCCGCCGGGGTGCCGGTCTTCTGCGCCGCGCGGGCGGGAGCCGGTCCCGCCCAGGCCAGCGCCAGGCAGTCCTCGCCCTTCAGGAAACGCTGGCAGCGCACGCCGCCCGTGGCCCGGCCCTTGCGCGGGTACTGGTCGAACGGCGTCAGCTTGGCCGTCGTCTGCACCGAGTCGTCCAGGGTGCCGCGCGAACCCGCCACGGTGAAGACCACCGCGTCGGTCGCGGGGTCGACGGCCGTGAAGGAGATCACCTTCGCGCCCTCGGCGAGCTTGACACCCGCCATACCGCCCGCCGGGCGGCCCTGCGGGCGCACGATGGACGCCTGGAAGCGCAGCAGCTGCGCGTCGTCGGTGATGAAGACCAGGTCCTCCTCGCCGGTGCGCAGCTCCACCGCGCCGACGATCCGGTCGCCCTCCTTCAGCGTGATGACCTCCAACTCCTCCTTGTTGGACGGATAGTCGGGCACCACGCGCTTGACGACGCCCTGCTCGGTGCCGAGCGCGAGGCCCGGCGACGACTCGTCCAGCGTGGTCAGGCAGACCACCGTCTCGTCGTCCTCCAGGGACACGAACTCCGCCAGCGGGGCCCCTCCGGACAGGTTCGGGGCCGTCGCCGTCTCCGGAAGCTGGGGCAGGTCGACCACGTTGATCCGCAGCAGGCGGCCCGCCGAGGTCACCGCGCCGATCTCGCCGCGCGCGGTCGCCGGGACCGCCGAGACGATCACGTCGTGCTTGACGCGCCTGGCGCCCGTCTCCTCCTCGAACGGCTCGCCGGTCGACGTACGGGCCAGCAGACCCGTCGAGGACAGCAGCACCCGGCACGGGTCGTCGGCGACCTGCAGCGGCACCGCGGCCACCGCGGCGCCCGCCGACTCCAGCAGGACCGTGCGCCGGTCGGTGCCGAACTTCTTGGCCACGGCGGCCAGTTCGGCCGAGACCAGCTTGCGCAGCTCCGCGTCGGAGTCCAGGATCCGGGTCAGCTCCGCGATCTCCGCGGTCAGCTTGTCCTTCTCCGCCTCCAGCTCGATGCGGTCGTACTTGGTGAGCCGGCGCAGCGGTGTGTCGAGGATGTACTGCGTCTGCACCTCGCTCAGCGAGAAGCGCTCCATCAGGCGCTCCTTGGCCTGCGCGGAGTTGTCGCTGGACCGGATCAGCCGGATGACCTCGTCGATGTCGACCAGCGCGGTCAGCAGGCCCTCGACCAGGTGCAGCCGGTCGCGGCGCTTGCCGCGGCGGAACTCGCTGCGCCGCCGGACCACGTCGAAGCGGTGGTCGAGGTAGACCTCCAGCAGCTCCTTCAGCCCCAGCGTGAGCGGCTGGCCGTCCACCAGGGCGACGTTGTTGATCCCGAAGGACTCCTCCATCGGGGTCAGCTTGTACAGCTGCTCCAGGATCGCCTCCGGCACGAAGCCGTTCTTGATCTCGATGACCAGGCGCAGGCCGTGTTCGCGGTCGGTGAGGTCCTTGACGTCGGCGATGCCCTGGACCTTCTTCGCGTTGACCAGGTCCTTGATCTTCGCGATGACCTTCTCGGGGCCGACGGTGAAGGGCAGTTCGGTGATGACCAGGCCCTTGCGGCGGGCCGTCACCGTCTCCACCGACACCGTGGCACGGATCTTGAAGGTGCCGCGGCCCGTCGCGTACGCGTCCCGGACGCCCTCCAGACCGACGATCCGGCCGCCGGTGGGCAGGTCCGGGCCCGGGACGTGCTTCATCAGCGCGTCCAGGTCCGCGTTCGGATGGCGGATCAGGTGCCGGGCGGCGGCGATCACCTCGCCCAGGTTGTGCGGCGGCATGTTCGTCGCCATGCCCACGGCGATGCCCGAGGAGCCGTTGACCAGCAGGTTCGGGAAGGCGGCGGGCAGCGCCACCGGCTCCCGCTCCTGGCCGTCGTAGTTGGGTGCGAAGTCGACCGTGTCCTCGTCGATCGACTCGGTCATCAGGCTCGTCGCCTCGGCCTGGCGGCACTCGGTGTACCGCATGGCGGCCGGCGGGTCGTCGTTGCCCAGCGAGCCGAAGTTGCCGTGCCCGTCGACGAGCGGCACGCGCATGGAGAAGGGCTGCGCCATGCGCACCAGGGCGTCGTAGATCGACGCGTCGCCGTGCGGGTGCAGCTTGCCCATGACCTCGCCGACGACACGCGCGCACTTCACGTAGCCGCGGTCGGGGCGCAGGCCCATCTCGTTCATCTGGTACACGATCCGGCGGTGCACCGGCTTGAGGCCGTCACGGGCGTCCGGCAGGGCGCGCGAGTAGATGACCGAGTACGCGTACTCGAGGTAGGAGCCACGCATCTCGTCCACGACGTCGATGTCGAGGATCTTCTCCTCGTACGAATCGTCGGGCGGCGGGGTCTTCGTGCTGCGGCGGGCCATCGCTGCCTGGCTCCTTCTGATCTGTTCGTTCGCCTGCGGGGCGCCTCGTGCCGGTGTCGAGAGGGCGATTGTGCCCAATCCTTCGGGCCTCCGCGCGCTCGCCCTCCCGACACCGACGCGCCCCTCCGGCTCGCTCTTGCTGAAGCGTGGGACGGACCTGACGCCGACCATTGTGGACCGAGGCACTGACAGCCCGTGCCACTACCCGGTCCCGGCGGGCTTCCCGGGCCCACGAGCCGGGTCCGGGGCAGGCTACGTGATCCGCTCTGGGCGTACCTCCCGCGGGAACTTCGCCGAGCCCCCGCACGCTGTGCATACAGTGGCAGGAACGGCAGGAAGACCGCGGTTTCCACAACCGCATCCGCTCGCGAAGGGATGTACATGCCCATGGGTCACACGACCACAGCCGAGGCAGGCTCCGGGGGCCTGACAGCGACCGAGCACCGCCTGGCCAACGGTCTGCGCGTGGTGCTTTCCGAGGACCACCTGACCCCGGTGGCGGCGGTCTGCCTCTGGTACGACGTCGGCTCCCGTCACGAAGTCAAGGGACGCACCGGTCTGGCTCACCTTTTCGAGCACCTGATGTTCCAGGGTTCGGCGCAGGTCAACGGCAACGGCCACTTCGAGCTGGTGCAGGGCGCCGGCGGCTCGCTCAACGGCACCACCAGCTTCGAGCGCACCAACTACTTCGAGACCATGCCCGCGCACCAGCTGGAGCTCGCCCTCTGGCTGGAGGCCGACCGCATGGGCTCGCTGCTCGCCGCCCTGGACGACGAGTCCATGGAGAACCAGCGGGACGTCGTCAAGAACGAGCGCCGCCAGCGCTACGACAACGTCCCCTACGGCACCGCCTTCGAGAAGCTGACCGCCCTGTCGTACCCGGAGGGCCACCCCTACCACCACACGCCGATCGGCTCGATGGCGGACCTGGACGCGGCCACCCTGGAGGACGCCCGCCAGTTCTTCCGCACCTACTACGCGCCGAACAACGCGGTGCTCTCCGTGGTCGGCGACATCGACCCCGAGCAGACGCTCGCCTGGATCGAGAAGTACTTCGGTTCGATCACCGCGCACGACGGCAAGCCCGCGCCGCGTGACGGCTCCCTGCCGGAGGTCATCGGCGAGCAGAAGCGCGAGGTCCTCGTCGAGGAGGTCCCGGCGCGCGCCCTGATGGCCGCCTACCGGCTCCCGCACGACGGCACGCGCGCGTGCGACGCGGCCGACCTCGCCCTGACCGTCCTCGGCGGCGGTGAGTCCTCCCGCCTGTACAACCGGCTGGTGCGCCGCGACCGTACGGCCGTCGCGGCCGGCTTCGGCCTGCTGCGCCTGGCCGGCGCGCCCTCGATGGGCTGGCTGGACGTGAAGACCTCCGGTGACGTCGAGGTGCCGGTCATCGAGGCCGCCATCGACGAGGAGCTGGCCCGGTTCGCCGAGGAGGGCCCCACGCCCGAGGAAATGGAGCGCGCCCAGGCCCAGTTGGAGCGCGAGTGGCTGGACCGGCTCGGCACGGTCGCCGGCCGCGCCGACGAACTGTGCCGGTTCGCGGTCCTGTTCGGCGACCCGCAGCTCGCCCTCACCGCCGTCAAGCGTGTCCTGGAGATCACCCCCAAGGAGGTCCAGGAGGTCGCCAAGGCCCGTCTGCGCCCCGACAACCGCGCGGTCCTGGTCTACGAACCGAAGTCGCCGGAGGAGGTCCCGGACGCCGACGTCCCCGAGGACCCGGAGCAGGAAGCGACCGTAGAGGCCGGTAACGAGAACGAGGAGACGGCCAAGTGACCGAGCTCGCCACCATGGACTTCCACCCCCAGCCGCAGCCCGGCGAGGCCCGTCCCTGGGCGTTCCCGGCGCCCGAGCGCACCGCGCTCGACAACGGCCTGACCGTGCTGCGCTGCCACCGCCCCGGTCAGCAGGTCGTCGCCGTCGAGGTGCTGCTCGACGCCCCCCTGGACGCCGAGCCGGCCGGCCTGGACGGCGTTGCCACGATCATGGCGCGGGCCTTCTCCGAGGGCACCGACAAGCACTCCGCCGAGGAGTTCGCCGCCGAGCTGGAGCGCGCGGGCGCCACGCTCAACGCGCACGCCGACCACCCCGGCGTCCGGCTCAGCCTGGAGGTCCCGGCCTCCCGTCTGGCCAAGGGCCTCGGGCTGATCGCCGACGCCCTGCGCGCGCCCGCCTTCGCCGAGAGCGAGGTCGAGCGGCTGGTCCGCAACCGCCTGGACGAGATCCCGCACGAGCTGGCCAACCCCTCCCGCCGGGCCGCCAAGGAACTCTCCAAGGAGCTGTTCCCGGCGACCTCGCGGATGTCGCGTCCCCGCCAGGGCACGGAGGAGACCGTCGAGAAGATCGACGCCACCGCCGTACGCGCCTTCTACGACCGGTACGTTCGCCCCGCCACGGCCACGGCCGTCGTGGTCGGCGACCTCACCGGCACCGATCTGGACGCGCTGCTCGGTGACACCCTGGGCGCCTGGACCGGCACCCCGGGCGAGCCGCGGCCCGTGCCCCCGGTGAGCGCGGACGACACCGGACGCGTGGTCATCGTGGACCGGCCGGGCGCCGTGCAGACGCAGCTGCTCATCGGCCGCGTCGGCCCCGACCGGCACGACCGCGTGTGGCCCGCCCAGGTGCTCGGCACCTACTGCCTCGGCGGCACCCTCACCTCCCGCCTGGACCGCGTCCTGCGCGAGGAGAAGGGCTACACCTACGGTGTGCGCTCCTTCGGGCAGGTCCTCCGGTCCGCGCCGGACGGCACGGGCGCCTCGATGCTCGCCATCAGCGGCTCCGTGGACACCCCCAACACCGGTCCGGCGCTGGAGGACCTGTGGAAGGTGCTGCGCACCCTCGCGGCGGACGGCCTGACCGACGCCGAGCGGGACGTGGCCGTGCAGAACCTCGTCGGGGTGGCGCCGCTGAAGTACGAGACCGCGGCGGCCGTCGCGAGCACGCTGGCAGACCAGGTCGAGCAGCACCTGCCCGACGACTTCCAGGCGACGCTGTATCAGCAGCTGGCCGCGACGGGCACGGTGGAGGCCACCGCGGCGGTCGTGAACGCCTTCCCGGTGGACCGCCTGGTGACCGTCCTCGTCGGTGACGCCGCCGAGATCAAGGCGCCGGTCGAGGCACTCGGCATCGGCGAAGTGACCGTGGTGGCGGCCGAGTAGGTCACCGCGCGGGCGGCCGAGTAGCGGCACACACGCGTGGGGCCCTGACGACCGACGGGTCGTCAGGGCCCCTTGCGTGCTCCGCTCTCCACCTACCAGATGTCCGGATTGGGGCGGAGGTTGCCCGTCTGCCCTGTGGGATGCGCTACAAAAGCCCGGATCCGTTTGAGATGGGAAAGCAGGCTTCCGTAGCGTCGTCCGGGCTGTTCGTCAGGCAGTGCGCCGCACCCGCGGCACCGGACAGCCATCGCCGAGTCCCCGTACGGCGCGAGCCAGGGGAGCCGGGGACCCACCGTCCCTGGGGTGAATCGGGCGCCCGCGCGTGAGCGAGGGGGTCCGTAGGAGACCTTCCTGCTCCGAACCCGTCAGCTAACCCGGTAGGCGAGAGGGAAGGAAAGGACCAGCCACTTCATGGCGTTCATGTGCGCCACCGGGAAGCACCGCAAGCCCGGCCGGGTCAAGCGCACCACCGCTCAGGCGGCCGGCGTCGCGGCCCTCGCCACCACCGGCGTCATCGGCACGGTCGCGGCGCCCGCGGCGTTCGCCGCCGAGAACACCGCCGAGCAGACCGGCCTCACCCCGGTGGTCAGCGTCGGAGACGACATAGCCGAGCAGATCGACGCGCAGGCCGCCGCCCAGCAGCAGGTCGCCGAGCAGAAGGCGGCCGAGGAGGCCGCGGCCAAGAGGGCCAAGGAGGTCCGCGAGGCCAGGGCGCGCGCCGCCCGCGAGGCCGAGCGCAAGCGTCTGAACGCCTTCGTCGCCCCGATCGCCCACTCCTACGTGTCGACGGCCTACAAGGCCAGCAGCTCCCTGTGGTCCTCCGGCTCGCACACCGGCATCGACTTCCACGCGGCCAGCGGCACGCCCGTCCACGCGGTCGGCGCGGGCACCGTCGTCTCCACCGGCTGGGGCGGCGCGTACGGCAACGAGATCGTGATCCGGATGGCCGACGGCATGTACACCCAGTACGGCCATCTGTCGTCGATCGGCGTCACGGTGGGGCAGCGGGTCACGCCGGGCCAGCAGATCGGTCTGTCCGGCGCGACCGGCAACGTCACCGGTCCGCACCTCCACTTCGAGGCCCGCACGACCCCCGACTACGGTTCGGACGTCGACCCCGTCGCCTACCTCCGCCAGCACGGCGTGGACGTCTGACGCCCCTGGCTCTGCCCGCGCAGCCCCGGCCCGCACCGGCCGGGGCTTTCGCTGTTTTCCGGGACGGACGCCGGACCCGCCGACCAAAAAATATCCATGGATTCCGGCCCGCCGTCGGAATTTCCGAGGTATTGGAATAGAGTCACGGAACACGCGTCCATCGTCGACGTTTCACGGGGATTAAGGCGGAGGTCGGTCATGCGTATTCCGGCGCACTCGGTGTGCACGGCGATCCGGGACGACATCGTCGCCGGTGTCCACGAGCGCGGCGCCCGCCTCACCGAGGAAGTCCTGGCCCGCCGCTACGGCGTCTCGCGCGTCCCCGTCCGCGAGGCCCTGCGCACCCTGGAGGCGGAGGGCTTCGTGGTGACCCGCCGGCACGCGGGCGCGTGCGTGGCCGAGCCGACCGAGCAGGAGGCCGCCGACCTGCTGGAGATGCGCATGCTCCTGGAGCCGCTCGGGGCCGCCCGGGCCGCCCAGCGCCGCACGGAGGCCCACCTCAAGGTGCTGCGCGGTCTGGTCAGGCTCGGTCAGGAGCGGGCCAGGAGGGGGCACAGCGACGATCTGCGCTCACTGGGCGGCTGGTTCCACGAGACGCTCGCCCAGGCCTGCGGCAGCCCCTCGCTGACCGCGATGCTCATCCAGCTGCGGCACAAGATCGCCTGGATGTACGCGGTGGAGGCGCCGCCGAGTCCGGTGGAGTCCTGGGTGGAACACGGCGCCATCGTCGACGCGGTGGCGCGCGGCGACGGCGAGCGCGCGCGGGCGGTCACGGCGCTGCACACCGAGCGTGCGACGGCCGCGCACCGGCTGCGTCGCCCCCGGGCCGCCGAGCGTGTGAGGACTTCGCAACACACCGTAAACATGTCGAGTCTTCGGCATTAACACGGAAGCCGTATACAAAGAAGGGGTATTCGGTGGTCCTGGATTTCCGCTGCCCCTATCCCGTGCGCCCTGAATTCAAGGTCCGGAAAAGGCGGAAGCCGCGCCACCCGGAATGGGTGGCGCGGCTTTCTCGCCTTGCTCAGACGGTCTCGGGCAGCTCTTCCAGGCCCTCGGAGACCAGCTTGGCCAGACGGTCCAGGGCGGCGTCCGCGCCCTCGGCGTCGGAGGCGAGGACGATCTCCTCGCCGCCCTGGGCGCCCAGACCCAGAACAGCCAGCATGGAGGCCGCGTTGACGGGGTTGCCGTCAGCCTTGGCGATCGTCACCGGGACGCCTGCGGCCGTGGCGGCTCGGACGAAGATGGAGGCGGGGCGGGCGTGGAGGCCCTCGGCCCAGCCGACGTTGACGCGGCGCTCAGCCATGTGTTGCTGCCCTTCAGTCTTCAGGGTTGTCTAGACCAGTTTCCCATATCGTGAAGCATGCCCGGAGCGGACCTTCGTCCCGCCCCGCGTGTCGTCGGACCGCGGCCTCGGTCCGACTCCTCGTTCTCCACAGACTGCCCCGCGCCGTTGTCGTACGCGAGCCGTACTCTGGGGCCCATGCAGACCTCGGCGGACCGGCAGGACCGGTACCAGTACCCCGCCCACTGGGAGGCGGACGTGGTGCTGCGCGACGGGGGAACCGCGCGCATCCGGCCCATCACCGTTGATGACGCCGACCGCCTGGTCAGCTTCTACGAGCAGGTCTCGGACGAGTCGAAGTACTACCGCTTCTTCGCGCCGTACCCCAGGCTCTCCGCCAAGGACGTCCACCGCTTCACGCACCACGACTTTGTGGACCGGGTGGGACTCGCGGCCACCGTCGGCGGCGAGTTCATCGCCACCGTACGCTATGACCGCATCGGCGCCGACGGCATGCCCGCCTCCGCCCCCGCCGACGAGGCCGAGGTCGCCTTCCTCGTGCAGGACGCACACCAGGGCCGCGGGGTCGCCTCCGCCCTGCTGGAGCACATCGCCGCCGTCGCCCGCGAGCGCGGCATCCGCCGCTTCGCCGCCGAGGTGCTGCCCGCCAACACCAAGATGATCAAGGTGTTCACGGACGCCGGCTACACCCAGAAGCGCAGCTTCGAGGACGGCGTCGTACGCCTGGAGTTCGATCTCGAACCCACCGACCGCTCCCTGGCCGTGCAGCGCGCGCGGGAACAGCGCGCCGAGGCCCGCTCGGTACGGCGGCTGCTCGTGCCCGGCTCGGTCGCGGTCGTCGGCGTCGGCCGCGCCCCCGGCGGAGTCGGCCGCAGCGTCCTCGGCAACATCAGGGACGCCGGCTACGGCGGCCGGCTGCACGCCGTGAACAAGGCCTTCCTGGAGGACCTCGAGGAGGCCGGCGGGGTGCCGGCGCACCGGTCCGTGCGGGACATCGACGGCCCGGTGGACCTCGCCGTCGTCGCCGTACCGGCCGAGCACGTGCCCGCCGTGGTCGCCGAATGCGGAGAACACGGGGTGCAGGGGCTCGTCGTGCTCTCCGCCGGGTACGCCGAGAGCGGGCCCGAGGGGCGCGAGCGGCAGCGGGCACTCGTGCGGCAGGCGCGCGCGTACGGCATGCGGATCATCGGCCCGAACGCGTTCGGGATCATCAACACCGCACCGGACGTCCGGCTGAACGCCTCCCTGGCCCCGGAGATGCCCCGCCCCGGCCGCATCGGCATGTTCGCCCAGTCCGGCGCCATCGGCATCGCCCTGCTGTCCCGGCTGCACCGGCGCGGGGGAGGGGTCACCGGGGTCACGGGCGTGTCCACCTTCGTGTCCGCCGGCAACCGCGCGGACGTCTCCGGCAACGACGTCCTCCAGTACTGGTACGACGACCCCGAGACCGACGTCGCCCTCATGTACCTGGAGTCGATCGGCAACCCCCGCAAGTTCACACGCCTCGCGCGGCGGACGGCGGCGGCGAAGCCGCTGGTCGTGGTGCAGGGGGTCGGTTCCGCGCCGCAGGGGCACGCGGTACGGGCCACCCGGCTGCCGCACGACACCGTCTCCGCGCTGCTGCGGCAGGCCGGGGTGCTCCGGGTCGACACGATCACCGAGCTGGTCGACGCGGGACTGCTGCTCGCGCGGCAACCGCTCCCCGCGGGGCCGAGAGTGGCGATCCTCGGGAACTCCGAGTCGCTGGGAGTGCTGGCCTACGACCGCTGTCTCGCCGAGGGGCTACGGCCGTCGCGTCCGGTGGATCTGACGACGGGGGCGACCGCGGAGGACTTCCATCGGGCGTTGACGCGGGCGCTGGCCGACGACACGTGCGACTCCGTCGTGGTGACGGCGATACCGGCCATCGGGGAAGCGTCGCCGCGGGACGCGGAGTTGGCGGAGGCGCTGCGGTCGGCTGCGGCTGCGGTTCCTGGCAAGCCGGTGCTGGTGGTGCATGTGGAGCTTGGGGGGCTTGCCGAGGCGTTGTCGGCTGCGGCCAGTACGGCACCTCAGGCCGTTGACAGGGCGTCCGGTACTGCAGGCGGTGCCCACCTGTTCCGCCCTGCGGAACAGGTGGGCACCGCGGGGGCGGACGGGCTGCCCAGCGCACCCGCCGCCCCTCCCGAAGGCACGCATCTCATCCCCGCCTACCCCGCCGCCGAGCGTGCCGTGCGAGCCCTCGCCGAGGCCGTCAAGTACGGGCAGTGGCGGCGGGAGGCCGTGGACCCGGGAAAGGTGCCCGAGTACGACGACATCGACGAGAAGGGTGCCGCGCGGCTGATCGGTGAGCTGCTCGCGCGGGGGGAGGGGCTCACGATCTCCGACGCCGAGACCTGCGAGCTGCTCGGGAAGTACGGCATCCCGGTGCGGCGGGCGCTCCCCGCCCCCACGCCCGAGGACGCCGCCGAGGCCGCCCGCACCCTCGGCTACCCGGTGGCGCTCAAGGCCACCGCCCCGCACCTCAGGCACCGTGCCGACCTGGGCGGCGTACGTCTCGACCTCGCGGACGAGGAGCAACTGCGCCGGGCGTACGCCGAGTTGACCGAGCTGTTCGGCAAGCCGGAGGAGCTGCGGCCGGTGGTGCAGGGCATGGCGCCGCGCGGCGTCGACACCGTCGTACGGGCGGTGATCGACCCGGCGGCCGGGGCCGTCCTGTCCTTCGGGCTCGCCGGGGCCGCCTCGCAGCTGCTCGGGGACATGGCGCACCGGCTCGTCCCGGTCACCGACCGGGAGGCGACCTCGCTGGTGCGCTCGATCCGTACGGCGCCGCTGCTGTTCGGCTGGCGCGGCTCCACGCCCGTCGACACCCCGGCGCTGGAGGAGCTGCTGCTGCGGGTGTCCCGGCTGGTCGACGATCACCCGGAGGTGGTCGCCGTCACCCTGGAACCGGTCGTCGTCGCCCCGCACGGCGTCAGCGCCCTCGGCGCCACGGTGCGGCTCGCACCCCCGCCCGCCCGCGACGACCTCGGCCCCCGCACGATGCCCGCCTACTGAGCACACGATGCCCGCCTACTGAGCAGGGGAGGGGGGAACACATGGAGATCGCCGGCCGGCGGCTGCCCGAGGGCAGCCGGTGGGACTGGGAGGTGCTCGGCTGGGACGCCGGGCGGCTGCGGCTGGCCGCCGGGTACGACCTCACGTACCACCACGGCCTGGAGGCCGACTTCGTCGCCCCCGCCTGGGTCTCCTGCCCGCTCGCCTTCCAGGACCCCGTCTTCCGGGCGCCCACGGCCCAGGAGACCGCTTGCCTGGCGCGGACCCTGGGCGAGACACCGCAGCTCGTCGTCGCCTCCGAGGCGGACGCCGGCGGCCCGGAACCGGTCTCCTGCCTGGTCGCCGCCGAGCGGCTGGACATCCGCCCCGGACTCGTCCCGAGGCCGACACGCGCGCGTGCGCGGGCCTCCACGGGTCTGCGCGACTGGCCCGGACCCCCCTTGCCCACGGATTAGGATGGACGCCATGGCCAAGACCAGTACGACGACCCAGGGGCTGCGCGCGGCGATCGAGCGCAGCGGCTACTACCCGGCCCTCGTGGCCGATGCGGTGGAGGCCGCTGTGGGCGGCGAGCCCGTCCGGTCGTACCTGGTCCACCAGGAGACGACGTTCGACCAGAACGAGGTCCGCCGGCATGTCACGGTGCTGGTCCTCACCGGCAACCGCTTCATCGTCAGCCACACCGACGAGCAGGCCGCCGACAGCACCTCCCCGACGCCGTACGCCACCACCTCCACCGAGTCCGTGAAGCTCGGCCGGATCTCCTCGGTCGTGGTCAGCCGCGTGGTCGCGAACCCGGAGCAGTACGCGCCGGGCACGCTGCCCCGGGAGGTCGTGCTGACCATCGGCTGGGGCGCGGTCAGCCGTATCGACCTGGAGCCGGCCGCCTGCGGCGACCCGAACTGCGACGCCGACCACGGCTACACGGGCAGCTCCACGGCGGACGACCTCAGCCTGCGCGTCAGCGAGGCCGGGGACGGCCCGGAGACGGTGCGCCAGGCGCTCGCCTTCGCCCAGGCCATCTCGGAGGCGACCGCGGACATCACCCGCTGATGTCCCAGCTCTCCGCCTGGGACCACCCGGAACCCCTCGCCCTGGACACCGCGCCGCTGCCCGAGTACGGCACCGGCTCCCTCGCCGATCTGCTGCCCACCCTGGCCGCCGGAATGGGCGTCCCCGGCATGACCGCGACGATCCCGGAACTGACCGGAGCCGACCGCGTCTGCGTCTTCCTGATCGACGGGCTCGGCTGGGAGCAGCTGCTGGCCCACCGGGACGAGGCGCCCTTCCTGACCTCACTGCTCGGCACCTCGCGGGGAGGCACCGGCCGCCCGCTCACCGCCGGCTACCCGGCGACCACCGCGGTCTCCCTCGCCTCCGTCGGCACGGGCCTGCCGCCCGGTGCCCACGGCCTGCCCGGCTACACGGTCCGCAACCCGGCCACCGGTGAGCTGATGAACCAGCTCCGCTGGCAGCCGTACACCGATCCGCGCGCCTGGCAGCCGTACCCCACCGTCTTCCAGCTGGCCGAGCAAGCCGGGGTGCACGCCGCGCAGGTGACCTCGCCCGCCTTCGAGCACACCCCGCTCACCAGGATCGCGCTCAGCGGCGGCGGCTTCCACGGCCGGCTGAGCGGCGAGGAACGCATGGACCTCGCGGCCCGGCAACTGGCCGCAGGGGACCGCTCGCTGGTCTACACGTACTACTCCGAGCTGGACGGCGCGGGACACCGCTACGGGGTCGCCTCCGACACCTGGCGCGGCCAGCTGATGTACGTCGACCGGCTCGCCCAGCGCCTCGCCGAGCAGCTGCCGCCGCACAGCGCGCTCTACGTCACCGCCGACCACGGCATGGTCGACATTCCGTTCGACGACGAGCACCGCCTCGACTTCGACACGGACTGGGAGCTGCGCGCCGGGGTCGCCCTGCTGGGCGGCGAGGGCCGGGCGCGGCACGTGTACGCGGTGCCGGGCGCCGAGAACGACGTACTGACCGTCTGGCGCGAGGTGCTCGGCGAGCAGTTCTGGGTGGCCTCGCGGGACGAGGCGATCGCGGCGGGCTGGTTCGGGCCGCACATCGACGAGCGGGTGTACCCACGGCTCGGGGACGTGGTGGCGGCCGCGCACGACGACGTCCTGATCATCGCGTCCGAGCGGGAGCCGAAGGAGTCGGCGCTGGTCGGCAACCACGGTTCGATGACGCCCGCCGAGCAGCTGGTCCCGCTGCTCGAAGTACGCTCCTGACGCTTCCCCTGTGACTACTCGTGTGACCACTCGCCGAAAGGTGCTCAACTCCTCATGCCCGAGCTGGTGTTCTTCTCCGGAACGATGGACTGCGGGAAGTCGACGCTGGCTCTGCAGATCGAGCACAACCGCTCCGCGCGTGGCCTCGTCGGCATGATCTTCACCCGGGACGACCGCGCGGGCGCGGGCAAGCTGTCCTCGCGGCTCGGCCTGGTCACCGACGCGGTGGAGGTCGCCGACGACCAGGACCTGTACGCCTCTCTCGTGGAACACCTCTCGCAGGGCCGCCGGGCCGACTACGTGATCGCGGACGAGGCGCAGTTCCTCGCGCCCGAGCAGATCGACCAGCTCGCGCGCGTGGTGGACGATCTCGGCCTGGACGTGTACGCCTTCGGTATCACCACCGACTTCCGCTCCAAGCTCTTCCCCGGCTCGCAGCGGCTGGTGGAGCTGGCCGACCGCATCGAGGTGCTCCAGGTGGAGGCGCTGTGCTGGTGCGGCGCCCGCGCCACGCACAACGCCCGCACGATAGACGGGGAGATGGTCGTGGAAGGCGCCCAGGTGGTCGTCGGCGACGTCAACCAGGCGGCGGGCGAGATGGGCTACGAGGTGCTGTGCCGCCGTCACCACCGCCGCCGGATGACCGCCGCGACGGCCCGCGCGGTGGCCCTCTCCCCGGACGTCCTCCCCGTCTCCCCGTCCTGACCCCTCCCGACCACCCCGAGCCCCGCCAGGCCCGTACCGGCGCGTGATGCGCCCGGCCGGCCTGGCGCGTCCCGAGAGCCCGGCCCGGTTCGTCTCCGGCACGTCCTGAGCCTGTCTGGAGCCCGCTCAGGCATGTTCCTAGGCGGTCCGGCGCTCTCCCTCCCCCGCCTCCGCCTGCCCCCGCCTCCGCCCGCCCCGGGCTGTGCCCCCTGGGCGGGCCGAAGCCGGCTGCGGTTGCGTGGTGGGCGGGTCGCTCCCCGAGTTCCCGGCTGGTTCTCGGCCGCCCTCGAACCCGGGACCCCCATCGCGGCGGAGCCGCATGCCGGTGCGGCCCCGCGCCACGGGGCTGCGGTGCCGTCGGTCCGGGGGCGCCGTCGTTTCCCTCAGTGCGGGTTCTGGACCACCGAGAACTCCGCGCCCTCCGGGTCCGCCACCGTAGCCACCCGGCCGTGCGGGCTGTCGTGCGACGGCCGGACGACCCGGCCGCCCAGGTCCGCGACCTGACGCGTCGTCGCGTCCGTGTCGGCGACCTCGAAGTACGTCTGCCAGTGGGGTCCGCGATCGCGGGGCAGGGCGTGGCCCACGCCGTGCAGTCCGGCCACCGGGCGGCCGGCGAGGTGGAGGGTCACGTAGTCGAAGTCGGCGGACACCACCGGCACCTGCTCGTACCCGAACACGGTCGCGTAGAACTTGGCGACGCTCTCGGTCTCGAAGGTCACCAGCTCGTTCCACGCGGGCGTCCCGGGCACACCGGTGATCGCGGTGCCGAGATACGCGGAGCCCTGCCAGATGCCGAACACCGCCCCGGAGGGGTCCGCGGCGATGGCCATCCGCCCGGCCTCGGCCGCGTCCAGCGGTCCGACCGCCACCGTGCCGCCGCACTCCCGTACCGTGTCGGCCGTGTGGTCCACGTCGTCCGAGGCGAGGTACGGCGTCCAGGCGATCGGCAGCCGGCGGTCCGGGGGCAGCTGGCCCATGCCCGCCACCTCCTGCCCGTCCAGCAGCGCCCGCACATACGGGCCGAGCTGCTGCGGGCCCGGCCGGAACTCCCAGCCGAACAGCTCACGGTAGAACTCCTCGGTGGCGGCCAGCCCGTGCGCCATCAGGCTCACCCAGCAGGGCGTGCCGGGCGCGCGCCGCGCGTGCGGACCGGCCGGCTCCCGTGCCTCGGTCATCGATCACTCTCTCCCCGGCCCCTCGCGGTGGCCGTGTCGCTTCCGCTCCCCGGAAGGGGTGTCCACGCCGGCGGCGGGTAACGCCCGTGCCGGTGCCCGCATCCTCCACGGCGCCGCGTGCGATACCGCGCAGCCGCCCGGCGATACCTCCGGGAGGATGCCCGATCTATCGCCTTTCGCCGCTTCCTGACGATGGCCGGCGGGTGTCCGTCGGCTGTACAGCCCGTGCCCGATCCCGTACGCCTGGTGATCGAGCGTGTCCGGCCGAGCAGAGTAGCCGGACCTGGACGCCGCGGCCACCCCTGGCGTATGGATGGACGCCATGACAGCCATCATCACCGCATCCGATCTCGCACACGAACTGGCCGGGGACCGCCCGCCGCTGCTGCTGGACGTGCGCTGGCAGCTGAGCCTGGCCAAGGCGGCGGGCGCGCCGGCCTTCGACGGGCGGGCCGAGTACGCGGCCGGTCACCTCCCCGGCGCGGTCTTCGTCGACCTGGACCGCGAACTGGCCGGAGTGCCCGGGAAACACGGCAGGCATCCGCTGCCGGACCTCGCGGCGTTCGGTGCCGCGATGCGCCGTGCGGGCGTGTCGGCCACCCGCCCCGTCGTCGTGTACGACGGCGGGCAGGGGTGGGCGGCGGCGCGCGCCTGGTGGTTGCTGCGCTGGACGGGTCACCCGGACGTGCGGGTCCTCGACGGTGGTTTGGCGGCCTGGGACGGCGAACTGTCCACACGGGTGCCGGAGGTGACCGAGGGCGACTTCCGGCCGGAGCCGGCCGCCACGGGGCTGCTGGACGCGGACGGGGCCGCGGCCCTGGCCCGTGCGGGCGTGCTGGTGGACGCGCGCGCGGGGGAGCGGTACCGCGGGGAGGTGGAGCCGGTCGACCGGGTCGGCGGGCACATCCCGGGCGCGGTGTCGGCGCCCACGACGGAGAACGTGGGCCCCGACGGCCGGTTCCTGCCCGCGGCGGAGCTGCGGGACCGCTTCAAGGCGCTCGGCGTCTCCGCGGACACCGAGGTGGGTGTGTACTGCGGTTCGGGCGTCTCCGGTGCCCACGAGGTCCTCGCCCTCGCCGTGGCCGGTATTCCGGCGGCCCTGTACGTCGGTTCGTGGTCGGAGTGGTCCTCCGACCCGTCCCGGCCGGTGGCCGTGGGGGCGGATCCGCAGTAGCGGCAGCCGGAAAGGCGGGGGCACGCACGCGTGCCCCCGCCTTTCCCTTACGGCCTGCTTACTCCTGCTTCTTGCGCCGCGTGCCGAACACGATCTCGTCCCAGCTCGGGACGGCGGCACGGCGGCCGGGGCGGACGCCGTCGGCCTCGGCCTGCCGGTCGGTCGCGCCGATGAGCCGGTCGCGGTGGCTGCCGACGGAGCGGGGCATGAGGACGTCCGCGTAGGCCGAGCCGGCCGAGGCGGCGGGAGCCGGCGGTTCCTCGGCGGCCGGTTCGCCGGCCGGTTCCTCCGGCGTCTCCGCCGGGCGCTCGGGAACCACCAGGTCGCCCCGGAAGCTCGGCACGGCCTCCAGCAGGCTGGTCAGCGAGTCGCGTTCGCCCGTGCTGTCCTCGGTGGGCTCGGACGGCTGCGCGGGCAGGCTGGGCCGCTCCCGGTCGCTCCGGTCGAGCGCGCGGTCCATCGAACGCTCGCGCGGCAGCCGGGCGATGCGCGGGACGAACGGGAAGCTCGGCTCGGGCACGGCGAGGTCCTCGGACTCGCCGATGAGCGAGCGCGCCTCGTCGTCCACGGCCTGGACGAGCCGCCGGGGCGGGTCGTACGTCCAGCTCGCCGAGTGCGGTTCGCCCGCGACCCGGTAGACGAGCAGCACTTCCCAGGTGCCGTCGTCGCGGCGCCAGGAGTCCCACTGCACGGTGTCCTTCTCGGCGCCGCGCAGCAGCAGTCGCTCCTGCACGGCCTCGCCGAGCAGCGGGCCGGAGTTCTCGCCGGGACGGCGGACCGGGGTCTTGCGGGCGCGCTCGGCCATGAAGGCGCGCTCGGCCAGCACCGGGCCCTCGAACCGCCGTACCCGGTCGACGGGGATGCCGGCGAGCTGGGCGACCTCTTCCGCGGTGGCCCCGGCGCGTATACGCGCCTGGATGTCACGCGGGCGCAGATGGCTCTCGACCTCGATCTCGATCTGACCGAGACGGGGCCGGTCGCCGCGCACGGCGGCGCGGAGCCGTTCGTCGATCGGAAGCGTGTACTCCGTAGAGTCGGCAGCCTTGAGCACCAGCCGTGTGCCGTCATTCGAGACGGCCACGACACGCAGTTCGGGCATGGGGACCTCCCGGGTGGTGCCTGCCGACGTCACGTGCGTCGCTGCTTCCGCTAGTCGAGTGTGGCCTGCCCGGGTGCAGCCTGCCACAACCTTGCCGAGTTGCCCGGCGTGTCGGGCACGGACCCTGGATCGCCGTTATGGCACGGTTACCTGTTCGCAACGCTAAGTGACCAAGTCTGTCACCCTGTGCAACTAGCCCCCCATCCCGGCGGTCCTGCAAGGCCGCGGACACCCTGGTGGGAGACCGGACCCAGGGCTCGCAACAGTACTCCATTTGGACCATGTGCGTGGATGGGCGCGCCGCCCAACTTCTGGCAAGGCTTGCGACTTGGCGCCTGGCAACCGGTTTTGCCGATCATGAACGTGGCGAACTTCACGTAATCAGCAGAAACGGAACTATTGGTTTCGCGGGTGAAGGGCCGTGTCTACGACCCCAGAACCCTCCGCAAGTAGTCGTTCTGGAACAGCCGTTCCGGGTCGAGGCGGTCCCTCAGCGCAGTGAACTCCGCGAAGCGCGGGTAGACGCGCGCGAAGTACTCGGCGTCCCGCGTGTGCACTTTGCCCCAGTGCGGCCGGCCCTCGTGCGCGGTGAGGATCCGCTCGGCGGCGGTGAAGTAGGCCCGGTACGGCGTGCCCCGGAACATGTGGACGGCGACATAGGCGCTGTCCCGGCCGGACGCGGTGGACAGGGTGATGTCGTCGGCCGGTGCGGTGCGCACCTCCACGGGGAAGCTGACGCGCAGGCCCGAGCGGTCGACCATGGTCCGCAGCTCGCGCAGCGTCTCCGCCAGGGCCGCGCGCGGGACGGCGTACTCCATCTCCACGAAGCGCACCCGGCGCGGCGAGGTGAAGACCTTGTAGGGAATGTCCGTGTACGTCCGCGCGGACAGGGCCTTGCTGGAGATCCGGGCGATGGCCGGGACGGTCGCGGGGGCGGCGCGGCCGACCCACTGGGCCACCTGGAAGACGCCGTTGGAGAGGAACTCGTCCTCGAACCAGCCGGCCAGCTGCCCCACGGGCTGCTCGGGGCCGGCGCTGCGGTTGTTCCGCTTGGTGTTGGTGTTGCCGGTGTGCGGGAACCAGTAGAACTCGAAGTGCTCGTTCTCGGCCCACAGCTGATCGAACTCGGCGAGAACCCGCTCGAACGGCATCGGCTCCTCGCGCGCGGTGAGCAGGAACAGCGGCTCCACGGCGAAGGTGATCGCGGTGACGATGCCGAGGGCGCCGAGGCCTATGCGGGCGGCGGCGAAGACCTCGGGGTTCTGCTTCTCGGAACAGGTGAGCACCGAGCCGTCGGCCGTGACGAGTTCGAGGCCCTTGATCTGGGCGGAGACGGAGCCGGACTCGCGGCCGGTGCCGTGCGTGCCGGTGCTGGTGGCCCCGGAGACGGTCTGCTCCATGATGTCGCCCATGTTGGTCAGCGACAGGCCCTCGCGCGCCAGTGCCGCGTTGAGTCTCCTGAGCGGGGTGCCGGCCTCCACCGTGACCGTCATGGACGAGCGGTCAACGGCGCGTATCCCGGTCAGCAGGTGAGGGCGGACCAACACACCGTCGGTGGCCGCGATCGACGTGAAGGAGTGGCCGGTTCCGACCGCCTTCACCTTCAGGCCGTCCTCGGCCGCCCGGCGCACCGCCGCGGCCAGCTCGTCCACCGACGCCGGCGCGACCTGCCGGGCGGGCCGGGCCGAGACGTTCCCGCCCCAGTTACGCCAGGTGCCGTTCTTCCCGCTCGCTGTGCTGCTCAACGGTGCCTCCCCGACCCGCGGCCGGCCTGCGCAGCCGGCGGTACCCCAGGAAACCGACCGCGACCGCGACGGCCCCGGACACGGCCGGGACCCCGTACCCGGCCCGTGCCCCGGCGGTGTCGATCACCCAGCCGGCCGCGGAGGAGCCGAGCGCGACACCGACGGCGAGGCCGGTGCTCACCCAGGTCATGCCCTCGGTGAGCTGTGCGCGAGGTACGTGCTCTTCTATGAGGGACATCGTCGTGATCATCGTCGGTGCGATGGACAGCCCCGCAACGAACAGCGCCACGGCCAGAAGCGGCAGGTTTCCGACCAGTAGGAGGGGGATCATACTCACGGCCATCGCCGCCACGCCCAGGAGCCAGCGACGTTCCGGCGCCCCGGTGAACCGCAGCAGCCCGAAGACCACGCCGGCCGCACAGGAACCGGCCGCGTACAGCGCGAGGACCACGCTCGCGGCGCCCTTGTGGCCGCGCTCGTCGGCGAAGGCGACGGTGACCACGTCCACCGACCCGAAGATCGCGCCGGTCGCCATGAAGGTCGCCACCAGCACCTGGAGCCCGGCCGAGCGCAGGGCCGTGACACCGTCGTGCTTCTCGCGCGGGTGAGGCTCCGGCTCGGTGGCGCGCTGGGCGGTGAGCCAGAAGACGCCGGCGGCCAGGAAGCAGGCGGCGAGCAGCGGCCCGGCCTCCGGGAACCAGGCGGTGGACAGCCCGATGGAGATGATCGGGCCGAAGACGAAGCAGACGTCGTCGACGACCGACTCGAACGAGTAGGCGGTGTGCAGCTTCGGCGTGCCCCGGTACAGCGCCGCCCAGCGGGACCGGATCATCGCGCCCAGGCTCGGCACCGAGCCGATCCCGGTCGCGCACACGAACAGCACCCAGTCCGGCCACCGCAGGTGCGCGGCGAGCAGCAGTCCGGCCGCCGCCGAGAGGGCCACCAGGGTGGCCGGGCGCAGCACCCGGCGCTGCCCGTGCTGGTCGACCAGCCGGGAGATCTGCGGGCCGATCGCCGCGGCGGACAGCGCCATGGTGGCCGACAGCGCGCCCGCGAGTCCGTACCGCCCGGTCAGCTGGGAGACCATCGTGACCACACCGATGCCCATCATCGACAGCGGCATCCGGCCGAGGAGTCCCGCGGCGGAGAAGGCCCTGGTGCCGGGCTCGGCGAACAGGGCTCTGTAGGGGCTGGGCACGTGGTCTCCGAAGCGGCTCGGCAAGGCGCGAATGCGGCCGGTACAGGCTACGAGTTAGGGGACCCTAATTGCACCTCGTTTCCCTCGGGGAAAAACCGGCATAAACCGACTGGAACCCGACTCGTCACCCCACTGTTGCCCGGCTGTCAGTACCGGGTGGCAGGATCGAGACATGCCAGACGCGCTCGATGCCACCCCGTACGACGCCCTGCTCCTGCTCTCCTTCGGCGGCCCCGAAGGCCCGGACGACGTGGTCCCGTTCCTGGAGAACGTCACGCGCGGGCGCGGCATCCCGAAGGAACGCCTGAAGGAAGTCGGGCAGCACTACTTCCTGTTCGGCGGGGTCAGCCCCATCAACGACCAGAACCGCGCCCTGCTGGACGCCCTGCGCAAGGACTTCGCCGAGCACGGCCTGGACCTGCCGGTCTACTGGGGCAACCGCAACTGGGCGCCGTATCTCACGGACACCCTGCGCGAGATGGCCGCCGACGGCCGCCGCCGCATCCTGGTCCTGGCCACCAGCGCCTACGCCTCCTACTCGGGCTGCCGCCAGTACCGCGAGAACCTCGCCGACGCACTGGCCACGCTGGAGGCCGAGGGTCGTCAGCTGCCGAGGATCGACAAGCTGCGGCACTACTTCAACCACCCCGGCTTCGTCGAGCCCATGGTCGACGGCGTGCTGCGCTCCCTCGCCGACCTCCCCGAGGACGCCCGCGCGGGCGCCCACATCGCCTTCACCACGCACTCCATCCCGACCGCCGCCGCCGACACCTCCGGGCCCGTCGAGGCCCACGGTGAGGGCGGCGCGTACGTCGAGCAGCACCTGGACGTGGCCCAGCTGATCGCCGACGCCGTCCGCGAGCGCACGGGCGTGGACCACCCCTGGCGGCTGGTCTACCAGTCCCGGTCCGGCGCCCCGCACATCCCGTGGCTGGAGCCGGACATCTGCGACCACCTGGAGGAGCGGCACGCTGCGGGTGTCCCGGCCGTCGTCATGGCGCCCATCGGCTTCGTCTCCGACCACATGGAGGTCCTCTACGACCTCGACACCGAGGCCAGGGCCAAGGCCGAGGAGCTGGGTCTCGAGGTGCGCCGCTCGGCCACCGTGGGCGCCGACCCCAGGTTCGCCGCCGCCGTCCGCGAACTGATCACCGAGCGCGCCGCCGTCGAGCGTGGCCGGCAGGTCACGCCCTGCGCCCTGGGGGCCCTCGGCGCGAGCCACGACATCTGCCCGGTCGGCTGCTGCCCGTCCCGTACGCCCCGTCCGGCCGCCGCCGGTGCCGACAGCCCCTACGCGTGAGGAGCCCCGTGACCGACGCCCTGCACCGGGAACTGCTGGAGCTGGCCCGGGAGGCCGCCCGCCGGGCCGGAGAGCTCCTGCGGGACGGCCGCCCGGCCGACCTCGCCGTGGCGAAGACCAAGTCCAGCCCGATCGACGTCGTCACCGAGATGGACATCGCCGCGGAGAAGCTGATCACCGATCTGATCTCCGGCCGGCGGCCCGACGACGGCTTCCTCGGGGAGGAGGGTGCCTCCGCCCCGGGCACCAGCGGCATCCGCTGGGTGATCGACCCCCTCGACGGGACGGTGAACTACCTGTACGGGCTGCCGACCTGGGCGGTGTCCATCGCGGCCGAGCAGGACGGCGAGACGGTCGCCGGGGTCGTCGCGGCCCCGATGCGCGGCGAGACGTACCACGCCGTGCGCGGCGGCGGTGCGTGGGCCACCGGCGCGTGGGAGGGCGAGCAGGCGCTCGCGTGCCGTCCCGCACCCCCGCTGGAGCAGGCGCTGGTCTCCACCGGCTTCAACTACGTCACCGAGGTACGCGCGCATCAGGCCGAGGTCGCCGGACGGCTCGTCCCGCTGCTGCGGGACATCCGGCGCAGCGGCTCGGCGGCGGTCGACCTGTGCGATGTGGCCTGCGGCCGGCTTGACGGGTACTACGAGCGGGGGCTCAACGCGTGGGACTTCGCGGCGGGTGACCTGATCGCCCGGGAGGCGGGGGCGCTGGTCGGTGGGCGGCCAGGGGAGCGTCCGTCACGGGACCTGACCGTTGCCGGGTCGCCGGGGGTGTTCGAGCCGTTGCAGGGGCTGCTGGAGGAGTTCGGCGCGTGGCATGACTGAGTCCGGGGGTGCGCCGGGTTCGGCACCTCCCCCACGGCCTTGAGGGCGTGGGGGACCCCGGCACCGCCGTCCCGGCCGAGCGCCGCGGCGGGAGAAGGGAGCCCGGCGGACGCAAAGGGACCCCGGCGCTGGATTCACCGGGGTCCCTTCTTGCGCTTTCGGGCCGATCAGACGCGTGACGCGCCGACCTCCACACCGTGTTCGGCGGCGAGGCGTCGCAGGTCGTCGAGCTCTGCCTGCTCCACTTCGACGAGGAAGTCGTCACCCTCGTCACGAGCCCGCGACAGGTCGGACTCGGTCGCCCTTATGCGCTGCAGAAGTCCTGCGGTGAAAGCGTCCATGCTGCGCCCCCTCGTCCTGGGTCGTGGGTCGGTGGCACGGGGGTGTGCCTGTTGGGAAAAGGACGATCACGTCTCTCGCAGGTGCCCAGCGCTGCCCTGCCGGGCGGCGACGGTGCCGGACACCCGCGCCCACTCTGCGGAAGCGGATCGCGAAGTACCGCATGGTGCTGCGGCACATGCAGAGCGTGATCGCGGGGTGTAAAGCCGTCCTCCCCCTGCTCCCCTGCCCGGAAACCTCAACCGGAGGAGAAAATCTCGTATTCCCGCCCCGGCCCCGGTCTGTGCGGTCCGCAACCCGCCTTACAGCCGACTTACGGCCGAAAAGGGCAGGATGGAGGTCACACCCCACGAAGACCCCTGCCCGCACGCGCCCACGGCGCACTCCGCGGGCGGACAGAGGAAGGACTTTCGACGTGCGCGTACTCGTCGTCGAGGACGAGCAGCTGCTCGCCGATGCGGTGGCCACCGGACTGCGCCGGGAGGCCATGGCCGTCGACGTCGTGTACGACGGTGCGGCCGCCCTGGAGCGCATCGGCGTCAACGACTACGACGTGGTCGTCCTCGACCGCGACCTCCCGCTCGTGCACGGCGACGACGTCTGCCGCAAGATCGTGGAGCTGGGCATGCCCACGCGCGTGCTCATGCTCACCGCCTCCGGCGACGTCAGCGACCGGGTCGAGGGCCTGGAGATCGGCGCCGACGACTATCTGCCCAAGCCGTTCGCGTTCAGTGAGCTGATCGCGCGCGTGCGCGCCCTCGGCCGCCGTACGAGCGTGCCCCTGCCGCCGGTCCTGGAGCGCGCCGGCATCAAGCTCGACCCCAACCGTCGCGAGGTCTTCCGCGAGGGCAAGGAGATCCAGCTCGCGCCCAAGGAGTTCGCGGTGCTCGAGGTGCTCATGCGCAGCGAGGGCGCGGTCGTCTCGGCCGAGCAGCTGCTGGAGAAGGCCTGGGACGAGAACACCGACCCGTTCACCAACGTCGTGCGCGTGACCGTGATGACCCTGCGCCGCAAGCTGGGCGAGCCGCCGGTGATCGTCACCGTCCCCGGCTCCGGCTACCGGATCTGATCCGCCATGGCCGCCACCCCCGCGCCGCCCCAGGCCCCACCGAAGCCCACCTGGGACCCCAGGAGACCACAGCCCCCCTTCCCGTGGCTGCGCCCGACCATCCGGATACGGCTCACGCTGCTGTACGGCGGCATGTTCCTGATCGCCGGCATCCTGCTGCTGTCGATCATCTATCTGCTGGCCGCGCAGGCGATCAGCACCGGCAACCAGCCCCTGTTCAAGATCGTCAGCGGTTCGCAGATCCGGGTCTCCAGCGACAACTGCCCCGCGATCACCGCGATCAATTCCAGCCCGCTGCCGCTGTCCGACTTCAACGACGCGATCGCCCACTGCGTGGACCAGCAGCGCCAGACGGCCCTGGACGACCTGCTCAGCCGCTCGCTGCTGGCCCTCCTCGGCCTCGCCGTGATCGCGTTCGCGTTCGGTTACGCGATGGCCGGCCGCGTGCTGTCCCCGCTCGGCCGGATCACCCGCACCGCCCGCCAGGTGGCCGGATCCGACCTGTCCCGCCGGATCGAGCTGGACGGCCCGGACGACGAGCTGAAGGAGCTGGCGGACACCTTCGACGACATGCTGGAGCGGCTGCAACGGGCCTTCACCGCCCAGCAGCGCTTCGTCGGCAACGCCTCGCACGAGCTGCGCACCCCGCTCGCGATCAACAGAACGCTGCTCGAGGTCCATCTGTCGGACCCGAACGCCCCGGTGGAGCTGCAGCAGCTCGGCAAGACGCTGCTGGCGACCAACGAGCGCAGCGAACAGCTGGTCGAGGGTCTGCTGCTGCTCGCCCGCAGCGACAACCAGATCGTCGAGCGGAAGCCCGTCGACCTGGCCGAGGTCGCCACCCAGGCCATCGACCAGGTGCACGGCGAGGCCGACGCCAAGGGTGTGAAGATCCGCGGTGAGCGCAAGCCCGCCGTGGTGCAGGGCAACGGCGTGCTGCTGGAGCGGATCGCGCTGAACCTGGTGCAGAACGCCGTGCGGTACAACGTGACCGAGGACGCTTGGGTCGAGGTGAACACCGAGGTCCAGCACGGACAGGCGGTGCTGACCGTCACGAACACCGGACCGGTGGTGCCGGCCTATGAGATCGACAACCTCTTCGAGCCCTTCAGGCGGCTCCGCACGGAGCGCACGGGCAGCGACAAGGGCGTCGGCCTCGGCCTGTCCATCGTCCGGTCGGTGGCGCGGGCGCACGGCGGCCACATCGTGGCGGAGCCCCGCGAGGGCGGCGGTCTGGTGATGAGAGTCACCCTGCCGTTGTGATCCGCAACCGACACACGCGGAGGATGTTCGCTTTGCGCGGAATTTTCAGGACGTCGGGCGGGGTTCACATTGTGCGATCAATCACATGGGTGGATTTCCAGCCATGTACGTTCCGTGATCATGACAGATGACGGAAAGCCGGGAAAGTCCTGGTTTTCAGGGCTCTTGATCACGGGAAGTACACGGTGAGGCGCCTTTGAGGTGCGGCATTCGAACCGTGTACGGTCCTCACCGCCATCCAAGCCGATCACTCTTGAGGGGTCGGGTCGGGTGTCGATTGAGTAACAGACCTTGATGTGAGGCAAAATCTCCGCCTCAGGTCGGGCACAAGTCCGGCCTCTCACGCGTTACGTGCGCTGGAGACACCGCAGACACCCAGAGGGGGAGAGCGATATGGCAACCGATTACGACACTCCACGCAAGACCGACGACGACGTCGACTCGGACAGCCTTGAAGAGCTGAAGGCCCGGCGGAATGACAAGTCCACCTCGTCGGTGGACGTCGACGAGTTCGAGGCCGCCGAAGGCCTCGAACTGCCCGGCGCCGACCTCTCGAACGAGGAGCTGGCCGTCCGTGTGCTGCCGAAGCAGCAGGACGAATTCACCTGCATGAGCTGCTTCCTGGTGCATCACCGCAGCCAGCTGGCCCGTGAGAAGAACGGCCAGCCGATCTGCCGCGACTGCGACTGAGGTCGGGTCGGCCGTGACCGGCTCGACCCCTCCGCGGAAGCGCCGCTTCTCCCCCGGGAAAGCGGACGAAGGGCCGTCCGACGGCCCGCACGGCGCGCGTGACGACGAGCGGGGCTCACCTGGAGCGGTGGCCCCGCTCGAACCGGCGACCGACCGGGCAGACCACCCGGCGCCGGTGTGGCAGCCCGCGCCCGTCGCCAGGCGACGGGCTGCGGTGATGCGCGACAAAGCCCGGGAGATGGCCTGGGAAGGGGTCCGTAGAGGCGGCAGCCGCGCTCGCGCGGGCCTGGCGCACCTCGCGGACCGCATCATCGAGATCGCCCCGCGTATCCCCGTACGCGACCTCGCGACCCTGTGCCGGCAGTTCCCGGACCTGGGGCCCGAAGAACTCGCCGACAAACTCGTGGCGGGCGCGGCGGCCGGCACCTCGACGATCGGGGCCGGGATCGGAGCGGCTGCGATGCTGCCGGTGCCGCCGGCCATGCCGGCCGAACTGGCCGCGGAGATCACCGGGGTCGCCGCGATCGAGCTGAAGCTCATCGCCGAACTGCACGAGGTCTACGGGGTACGGCCGCCCGGGAACCTCAAGGCCCGCAGTACCGCGTATCTGTCCTCCTGGTCGGAGGAGCGCGGGATCGACGTCATGAAGCCGTCGACGTACGACACGGCCCTCGGCGGGCGCATGAAGCGCGAACTGCGCCAGCAGATCATGAAGCGGATGGTCCGTGACCTGCCCAACCTCATGCCGTTCATGGTGGGCGCCGCGGTCGGGGCGGTCCTGAACCGCAGGGACACCAGAAGGCTCGCCACCCGCATCCGGGCCGACCTGCGCAGGATCCAGGTCCCGTGGGAGGAACTGCCGGAGCTTCCCCCGCTGGAGAAGCCGGCGGAGCCGCTGAACCTGCGCGATCTCCCCGAAGAGATCTAGGCGTCGGCCGGCCGCGCCGCCTCGATCGCCGCCGCCAGCCGCTCCGGCTCCCGCGTCGACAGGTACAGGTACGGCGTCGGGTCCTCCGGGTCCGTGACCTCCACGCGCAGGGCCGTCGGGATGTAGGCGCGCAGCAGCAGGAAGGCGCGTGTGTCGGCCTTGTACGTCCGCCAGGCGCGGGCCTCCTCCGCGTCCAGCACCTGAGACTCGCCCAGCGCCGACACCGGGATCTTCGCCTCGCCCGCGATCAGCGAGTCACCCACCACACGGATGCGGGGGGAGCCGTACGCACTGGCCACCACCGCCGTGGCCGCCGTACCGCCGACCAGGCCGCCGAGCAGCGGCAGGGTGCCGAACGGGAGCAGGATCAAGGCGAACGAGACACCCACGAGAAAGCTGATCAGCCACCACGAGCGGGGGGCGGTGAGGCGTTCTTCGTAGGGGGTGGCGGAGAGCTGCATGGAGCCAAGCTTGGCACGGGATCGGCGGACCTCCGGAGTCGGGGCGGCCCGCGCGAAGCGCTGTCGGGCAGGGCGGTGGGGGGTGATGGGCGGGCGGGTAAGGTCTGCGGCTGTGAGTGGTAGTTCCGCAAGCCTTCAGCCCCCCGCCGACGCGGTGAAACCGGTACGGCACCCCGACGCGCCCGCGCCCGGGGAACTCCTCGGTGCCCACTACGAACACTGTTTCGGGTGCGGCCCCGGGCAGCCGCACGGCCTGCACCTGGAGGCCCGCGCCGGCGACGGTGTCTCGCTGACCGCCGAGTTCACCGTCCAGCCCGCCCACCAGGGCGCCCCGGGCCTCGCCCACGGCGGAGTGCTGGCCGCGGCCCTGGACGAGACCCTCGGCTCGCTGAACTGGCTGCTGCGGACCATCGCCGTCACCGGCCGGCTGGAGACCGACTTCGCACGGCCGGTCCCGGTGGGCACCACGCTGTACCTGGAGGCCGAGGTCACCGCCGTCGCCGGACGGAAGATCTACTCCACCGCCACCGGACGCATCGGCGGCCCCGACGGGCCCGTCGCCGTCCGCGCCGACGCCCTCTTCATCGAGGTCAAGGTCGACCACTTCATCGACCACGGCCGTGAGGAGGAGATCCAGGCCGCCATGAGCGATCCCGACCAGGTCCGGCGCGCCCGCGCCTTCGAGGTGAACCCGTGAGCCGCGATCCCCTGAACGTGCTGCTGCGGCGCATCGATCCGGACGTACCGCTTCCGGCTTACGAGCACCCGGGCGACGCCGGTGCCGATCTGCGCACCACCGAGCCGTGCGAGCTGGGGCCGGGGGAGCGGGCCGTGCTGCCCACGGGGGTGTCGATCGCCCTGCCCGACGGGTACGCGGCCTTCGTGCATGCGCGCTCCGGCCTCGCCGCCCGCTGCGGTGTCGCCCTCGTGAATGCCCCGGGGACGGTTGATGCCGGGTACCGTGGGGAGATCAAGGTGATCGTGGTGAATCTCGATCCGCGCGAGAGCGTGCGGTTCGAGCGCTTCGACCGGATTGCCCAACTGGTCGTCCAGCAGGTCGAGAGGGTCCGCTTCCAGGAGGTCGCGGATCTTCCCGACTCGGCGCGGGCCGAAGGGGGCTTCGGGTCCACCGGTGGCCATGCCGCGGTGGGCGACGAGAGCGGCGCAAGCGGTCAGGCCGCCGTGAGCGGCCTGACGGGTGGGAATCGATACGCTTCGGTCGTATCCGACCGGGAAGGACAGTGACGTGTTCGGACGTCGCAACAAGAAGGGTGCCGCCGAGGACGCGGCCGGCGAGGCCGAGCAGGTCGTCGACAACGTCGACACCGAGGCGGACGAGGAAGCAGGTGCAGAGCGCGAGCGCGTCCGGCTGGAGCCTGGGCCGCGGCCCGACGGGCCGTGGGACAGCGACGAGGTGCGCGACCCGGGTGAGGGCCGCGTGGATCTCGGAGGGCTGTTCATCCCGGGCGTGGACGGCATGGAGCTGCGGGTCGAGGTAGCCGGTGACGCGATCGTCGCCGCGACCGTCGTGCTGCGCGACAGCGCCATCCAGCTCCAGGCCTTCGCCGCGCCCAAGCGCGAGGGCATCTGGGGTGAGGTCCGCGAGGAGATCGCGGGCGGCATCACCCAGCAGGGTGGCATCGTCGACGAGGTCGAGGGTCCGCTGGGGTGGGAGCTGCGGGCGCAGGTGCCGGTGCAGCTGCCGGACGGCACGGGTGGTTTCCAGGTCGTGCGGTTCGTCGGCGTGGACGGTCCGCGGTGGTTCCTGCGCGGTGTGATCTCCGGGCAGGGCGCGGTGCAGCCGCAGGCCGCGGGGCTGCTGGAGCAGATCTTCCGGGACACCGTCGTGGTGCGCGGTGAGGGGCCGATGGCACCTCGCGACCCGATCGTCCTGAAGCTGCCCAACGACGCGCAGATGGTCCCCGAGGGGGTGCAGCAGGAGGAGGGTTCGCGCTTCTCCGGCGGCATGGGCCAGCTCCAGCGGGGACCGGAGATCACGGAAGTCCGCTAGGCGCTCCGCTGGGTTCAGCAGGGGTGTACGGGCCGTGCCTTCAGGGTGCGGCCCGCCTTTTTGCTGCGTGGCGCCGGGGGAGTCCTCTGTCGCCGGGTGCCGGTCCGTTGTGGTTGCTCGCGCGGTTCCCCGCGCCCCTTGCGGGGCGCCGTACCGGCGCCCGGTCCACAGGGGAGGCGGTATGGGCGGTCAGGTGGCCATCGACACCATGATGCGGGTCGAGGACGTGCACAAGGCGTACGGGCGCACGGCCGCGGCCTGCTGCTGCCCCTCGTCGGGCTGGCCGGGCACGTGGCCCAGCGGCCCGGCGAGCTGTCCGGCGGTCAGCAGCAGCGGGTCGCCATCGCCCGTGCCCTCGCCAACCGTCCGGCCCTGCTCGTCGCCGACGAACCGACCGGCCGGCTCGGCGCGGAGACCGGGCACGCCGTCATGGAACCGCTGCGGGCCGTCGTCCGCGGTGAGCAGACCACGGCGCTGGTCGCCACCCACGACGCGACCCTGCCGGACCTGGTCGAACGGGTGCTGGAACTGCGCGACGGCGAGATCGTCGAGCACGGAACCGCCGTGGGCGGGGTGGTCATCAGGGTTGCGTCAAAGTTGCCCCCTGCCCACCCCCCTGTCCCGTTTGCCGTGATTGTTGGCCGTAAGGTCGACGCTGCGTAGGCAGCAGTCACCGGAAGACAATGGAGCCATGGCACGCGGCAAGCTTCGGATCTACCTCGGCGCGGCACCGGGTGTGGGCAAGACCTACGCCATGCTCTCCGAGGCGCATCGCCGCGTGGAGCGGGGCACCGACTGTGTCGTGGCCTTCGTCGAGCACCACGCCCGGCCGCGCACCGAGGTGATGCTGCACGGCCTGGAACAGGTGCCGCGCAGACAGCTGGAGTACCGGGACACCGCCTTCGGCGAGATGGACGTCGACGCCGTGCTGCACCGGGCGCCCGGCGTCGCCCTGGTCGACGAACTCGCCCACACCAACGTCCCCGGCTCCCGCAACGCCAAGCGCTGGCAGGACGTGGAGGAGCTGCTCGCCGCCGGCATCGACGTCGTCTCCACCGTCAACATCCAGCACCTGGAGTCACTCGGCGACGTCGTGGAGTCGATCACCGGGGTGCGGCAGCGCGAGACCGTCCCGGACGAGGTCGTACGACGCGCCGACCAGATCGAGCTGGTCGACATGTCCCCGCAGGCCCTGCGCCGCCGCATGGCCCACGGCAACATCTACCAGCCCGACAAGGTCGACGCGGCCCTGTCCAACTACTTCCGCCCCGGCAACCTCACCGCCCTGCGCGAGCTGGCACTGCTGTGGGTGGCCGACCGGGTCGACGAGTACCTGAACGAGTACCGCAGCGAACACCGGGTCTCCAGGATCTGGGGTTCGCGCGAGCGGATCCTGGTCGGGCTGACCGGCGGCCCCGAGGGGCGCACCCTGATCCGCCGGGCCGCGCGGCTCGCCGAGAAGGGCGCCGGCGGTGAGGTGCTCGCCGTCTACATAGCGCGCAGCGACGGTCTGACCGCGGCCTCCCCGAAGGAGCTGGCCGTCCAGCGCACCCTCGTGGAGGATCTGGGCGGCACCTTCCACCACGTCGTCGGTGACGACATACCGGCCGCCCTGCTGGCCTTCGCGCGCGGTGTCAACGCCACCCAGATCGTGCTGGGCTCCTCGCGCCGCAAGGTCTGGCAGTACGTCTTCGGGCCCGGCGTCGGCGCCACGGTCGCCCGGGACTCCGGCCCCGACCTCGACGTCCACATCGTCACGCACGAGGAGGTCGCCAAGGGCCGCGGACTGCCCGTGGCCCGGGGCGCACGGCTCGGGCGGGCCCGGATCATCTGGGGCTGGGCGGTGGGTCTGGGGGGCCCAGCGGTCCTCGCGGTGCTGCTGAACACGATCGAGCTCGGCCTCGCCAACGACATGCTGCTCTTCCTCGCCGTCACCGTCGCGGCGGCCCTGCTCGGCGGCCTGCTGCCCGCGCTGGCCTCGGCGGCCTTCGGCTCGCTGCTGCTGAACTACTTCTACACGCCGCCGCTGCACCGGCTGACCATCGCCGATCCCAAGAACATCGTCGCCATCGCGATCTTCTTCGGCGTCGGCATGTCGGTCGCCTCGGTGGTGGACCTCGCGGCCCGGCGCACCCACCAGGCCGCCCGGCTGCGCGCCGAGTCGGAGATCCTCTCCTTCCTCGCCGGGAACGTGCTGCGCGGCGAGACCAGCCTGGAGGAGCTGCTGGAGCGGGTCCGGGAGACCTTCGCGATGGAGTCGGCCGCGCTGCTGGAACGGGCGAGCGACGTCGAGCCGTGGACCTGTGCCGGGCGGGCCGGATTCGGGCGGTCGCTGGAGCGGCCCGAGGACGCCGACGTCGACATGCCCGTCGGCGACCACATGGCGCTCGCGCTCACCGGCCGGGTGCTGCCCGCCGAGGACCGGCGGGTGCTCGCCGCGTTCGCCGCGCAGGCCGCCGTCGTCCTGGACCGCCGGCGGCTGCAGGAGGAGGCCGACCGGGCCCGCACCCTCGCCGAGGGCAACCGCATCCGCACCGCCCTGCTGGCCGCCGTCAGCCACGACCTGCGCACGCCCCTGGCCGGCATCAAGGCGGCGGTGACGAGTCTGCGCTCCGACGACGTGGCCTGGTCCGAGGAGGACCAGGCGGAGCTGCTGCAGGGCATCGAGGAGGGTGCCGACCGGCTCGACCACCTCGTCGGCAACCTCCTCGACATGTCCCGCCTGCAGACCGGTACGGTCACCCCGCTGATCCGCGAGATCGACGTGGACGAAGTGGTCCCGATGGCCCTGGGCGGCGTACCCGAGGACAGCGTCGAGCTGGACGTGCCCGAGACCCTGCCGATGGTCGAGGTCGACCCCGGGCTGCTGGAGCGGTCCGTGGCCAACCTGGTCGAGAACGCCGTCAAGTACAGCCCGCGCGGGCGGCCCGTGCTGGTCTCCGCGAGCGCCATGGCCGACCGGGTGGAGGTGCGGGTGGTGGACCGCGGGCCGGGCGTGCCGGACGAGGCCAAGGACCGTATCTTCGAGCCCTTCCAGCGGTACGGCGACGCCCCGCGGGGCGCCGGGGTCGGGCTCGGTCTCGCGGTCGCCCGGGGCTTCGCGGAGGCCATGGGCGGCACCCTCGACGCCGAGGACACACCGGGCGGGGGGCTCACCATGGTCCTGACCCTGCGGGCCGCGGGACCGGGCCCGGAGCCCCCGGAGGCGGGCGTCGACCTCGCAGAAACCCCCACGGGGGAGGACCTCGCAAAACCAGAAAGGCAGACCCTATGACGACCCGGGTGCTCGTGGTCGACGACGAGCCGCAGATCGTGCGCGCCCTCGTGATCAACCTCAAGGCGCGCAAGTACGAGGTGGACGCGGCCCCCGACGGCCGTTCGGCCCTCGAACTCGCCGCCTCCCGGCACCCCGACGCGGTCGTGCTCGACCTGGGTCTGCCCGACATGGACGGCGTTGAGGTGATCAAGGGCCTGCGCGGCTGGACCCGCGTGCCCATCCTGGTTTTGTCCGCCCGGCACTCCTCCGACGAGAAGGTCGAGGCGTTGGACGCGGGCGCCGACGACTACGTCACCAAGCCCTTCGGCATGGACGAACTGCTGGCCAGGCTGCGGGCCGCCGTACGCCGGGCCGAACCGGTCGGGCCCGGCGAGGACGACCTGACGACCGTCGAGACCGAGGGCTTCACCGTCGACCTGGCCGCCAAGAAGGTCAACCGCGCCGGCAAGGACGTCCGGCTCACCCCGACCGAGTGGCACCTGCTGGAGGTGCTGGTCCGCAACACCGGGCGCCTGGTCGGCCAGAAGCAGTTGCTGCAGGAGGTGTGGGGGCCGTCGTACGGGACCGAGACCAACTACCTGCGCGTGTACATGGCCCAGCTGCGCAGGAAGCTGGAGACGGACCCGTCGCACCCCGAGCACTTCATCACCGAGCCCGGCATGGGGTACCGCTTCGAGAAATAAGCTGCGCTACGGTGCCGTCGGTGGGCCCCGGTACGCTTCAGGTATGAGTGCTGTTCCTCGTTCCGAAAAGCCGGCCGGCCGGTTCCGGCGCATGCTCGACCGGCTCTCCTCCTCGCAGGAGGACCTGGAGTCAGAGGAGCTGCGGGAAGATGCCGAGACCGCGGGCTGCACCAAGATCGGTGACTGCCACGACCGGCAGATCGTCACCGTAACTGGTACCTTGCGCACGGTCACCTTGCGACCGCGCGCCGGGGTCCCGGCCCTGGAGGCCGAGCTGTTCGACGGCTCCGCCGCGCTGGACGTGGTGTGGCTCGGCAGGCGTTCCATCGTGGGCATAGAACCGGGGCGCAAGCTGATCGCATCGGGCCGGATCTCGATGAGCCGGGGCCGCCGGGTGCTCTTCAACCCGAAGTACGAACTGCGACCCCTCGGACGGGAGTAGCCGGTGACGTCCCTCGACAAGCCGACCGAAAGCACCGACCAGAATCCCCCCGACGAGCCCGGCGACGCCCGCGCGGTGACCGAGGCCGCGTTGTTCGAGGCGTTCGGCGGTGTCCGCGGCATGGTCGAGACGGTCGTGCCGGGCCTGCTCTTCGTCGCGGTCTTCACGGTCAACAAGGACCTGCATGTGTCGGCGATCGCGGCGCTGGTCGTCTCCCTGGTCCTGGTCGTGATCCGGCTCGTGATGAAGGACACCGTCAAGCACGCCTTCAGCGGTGTGTTCGGCGTGGTGTTCGGCGTGGTCTTCGCGATGTTCACCGGCAACGCCAAGGACTTCTACCTGCCCGGCATGCTCTACACGCTGGGCCTGGCGCTGGCGTACATCGTCACGACCCTCGCCGGGGTGCCCCTGATCGGCCTCATCCTCGGCCCGGTCTTCAAGGAGAACCTCTCCTGGCGCACCCGCAACCCCGGCCGCAAGAAGGCCTACGCGAAGGCCAGCTGGGCCTGGGGCCTGATCCTGCTCGCCAAGTGCGCGATCCTCTTCCCGCTCTACTGGTGGTCCGACACCGCCAGGCTCGGCTGGGTCCTGGTCGCCCTGAAGATCCCGCCGTTCCTGCTGGCGGTCTGGCTGACCTGGGTCTTCCTCGCGAAGGCGCCGGCCCCCATCGACGTGTTCGCGGAGATGGAGGCGGAGGAGAAGGCCGAGGAGGAACGCAGGGCCGCGCTGGCCGCCGAGGGCGGCGAACCCTCGGGCGGGCGGCACCGCCGGGAGGCGTAGCCGGCCGTCGTACGACGAGAAGGGCGCCCTTGCTGCCAAGGGCGCCCTTCCTCGTGTCGGCTCGGTCAGGCCTCGCCCCGCCGCACCGACAACAGCTCCTCCAACTGCTCCTCCCGGGCCTGGGCGGCCACGAACAGCAGCTCGTCGCCCGGTTCCAGGGAGTCCTCCTTGGACGGGGTCAGCACGCGGGTACCGCGGATGATCGTGACCAGGGAGGTGTCCTCGGGCCACTCGACGTCCCCGACCTGGGTACCGGCCAGGGCCGACTCCTCGGGCAGGGTCAGCTCGACGAGGTTGGCGTCACCGTGGCTGAAGCGGAGCAGACGGACCAGGTCGCCGACCGAGACCGCCTCCTCGACCAGGGCGGACATCAGACGCGGGGTGGAGACGGCCACGTCCACGCCCCAGGCCTCGTTGAACAGCCACTCGTTCTTCGGGTTGTTGACGCGGGCGACGACGCGCGGGACGCCGTACTCCGTCTTGGCGAGCAGCGAGACGACCAGGTTGACCTTGTCGTCGCCGGTCGCGGCGATGACGACGTTGCAGCGCTGCAGCGCCGCCTCGTCCAGGGACGTGATCTCGCAGGCGTCGGCCAGCAGCCACTCCGCCTGGGGCACCCGTTCCACCGAGATGGCGGTCGGGGCCTTGTCGATGAGCAGGACCTCGTGGCCGTTTTCCAGCAGCTCGCCCGCGATCGAGCGGCCGACTGCGCCGGCTCCGGCAATGGCGACCCTCATCAGTGACCGCCCTCCTCTTCCGGGCCCTGGGCGAACGCCGCCTCGACCTTCTCGGTTTCGTCCGTCCGCATCATCACGTGCACGAGGTCGCCCTCCTGCAGCACCGTCTGCGAGGTCGGCAGGATCGCCTCGCCCAGCCGGGTCAGGAACGCCACCCGGACGCCCGTCTCCTCCTGCAGCTTGCTGATCTTGTGACCGACCCACTTCGCGGAGGCGTGCACCTCGGCGAGCTGGACGCCGCCGGTGGGGTCCCGCCACAGCGGCTCGGCGCCCGAGGGCAGCAGGCGGCGCAGCATCTGGTCGGCGGTCCAGCGGACCGTGGCCACGGTCGGGATGCCCAGGCGCTGGTAGACCTCGGCACGGCGCGGGTCGTAGATGCGCGCGGCCACGTTCTCCACGCCGAACATCTCGCGGGCCACGCGCGCGGAGATGATGTTGGAGTTGTCACCGCTGGAGACGGCGGCGAAGGCGCCGGCCTCTTCGATGCCCGCCTCGCGCAGGGTGTCCTGGTCGTAGCCGACGCCGGTGACCCGGCGGCCCCCGAATCCCGGTCCCAGCCGGCGGAAGGCGGTGGGGTCCTGGTCGATCACGGCGACCGTGTGCCCCTGTTGCTCCAGGGTCTGGGCAAGAGTGGAACCCACCCTTCCGCAGCCCATGATGACGATGTGCACGACCGTCCTTCCGGTGTCCAAAAGTTACTGCTCAGCATCAGGGTCTCAGACCGACGCCCAAAGCTACACACGGGCGCCGGAGGGTGGGCACCCCCGTGCGCCGGTTCCCCTCGATCACGGTCTGCGGTCAGGCGTCAGCGGAGTCAGCGGTCCGCGTCCCCCCGATCACCGGGGGCGGGCGCCGGCGAGTGATGCTGCGCACGCTGCACAGGGTCAGGATTCCGAGGCCGAGAAGGGCGAGAGTCGCCCCGATCAGCTCCGCGGTGGCGGGCATGGAACCTCCGAGGTGCGATGACAGGCGGGGTCTGCCATCTAGGCACGGGGAGCGCGCGGACGACGGAATCCGCAGTTCAGTGCGCCTCTGATTTCACTCGTGAGGCAGAACACGGGCACCGGGTGGGCGGCTGCCTGTTCGAAGGCCTACCATCCTCTGTCGTGTCCAAACTGACCGACGTGCCCAAACGGATCCTGATCGGGCGCGCACTGCGCAGTGACCGGCTGGGCGAAACGCTCCTGCCGAAGCGCATCGCACTCCCCGTCTTCGCCTCCGACCCGCTGTCCTCTGTCGCCTACGCGCCGGGGGAGGTCCTGCTGGTCCTGTCCATCGCGGGCGTGTCGGCGTACCACTTCAGCCCCTGGATCGCCGTCGCGGTCGTCGTGCTGATGTTCACGGTCGTCGCCTCCTACCGGCAGAACGTCCACGCCTACCCGAGCGGCGGCGGCGACTACGAGGTCGCCACCACCAACCTGGGCCCCAAGGCGGGCCTGACCGTGGCCAGCGCCCTGCTCGTGGACTACGTCCTGACCGTCGCCGTCTCCATCGCCTCCGGCATCGAGAACCTCGGCTCGGCGATCCCCTTCGTGGTCGAGCACAAGGTGCTGTGCGCGGTCGCCGTGATCCTCCTGCTGACGCTGATGAACCTGCGCGGCGTGAAGGAGTCCGGCAAGCTCTTCGCGATCCCGACGTACGTGTTCGTCGGCGGCGTCTTCATCATGATCGCGTGGGGGGCCGTCCGCGGCCTGCTCCTCGGCGACACCATGCACGCACCCACCGCCGACTACCACATCAGGGCCGAACACCAGGGTCTCGCGGGCTTCGCGCTCGTCTTCCTGCTGCTGCGCGCCTTCTCCTCCGGCTGTGCCGCGCTCACCGGTGTGGAGGCGATCTCCAACGGCGTCCCGGCCTTCCGCAAGCCCAAGTCGAAGAACGCGGCGACCACGCTGGCGCTGATGGGCGGGCTCGCCGTCACCATGTTCTGCGGCATCATCGCCCTCGCCATGTCGACCAAGGTCCGCATGGCCGAGAACCCGGCCACCGACCTGCTCCACAACGGCCACCCGCTCGGCTCCGGCTATGTCCAGAACCCGGTGATCTCCCAGGTCGCCGAGGCGGTCTTCGGCAAGGGCAGCTTCCTGTTCGTCGTCCTCGCGGCGGCCACGGCCCTCGTGCTGTTCCTCGCCGCGAACACCGCGTACAACGGCTTCCCGCTGCTCGGCTCGATCCTCGCCCAGGACCGCTACCTCCCGCGCCAGCTGCACACCCGCGGCGACCGCCTCGCCTTCTCCAACGGCATCGTGCTGCTCGCGGGAGCGGCGACCCTGCTGGTGGTCATCTACGGCGCCGACTCCACGCGCCTGATCCAGCTGTACATCGTCGGCGTGTTCGTGTCCTTCACGCTCAGCCAGACCGGCATGGTCAGGCACTGGAACCGCCACCTGGCGGTCGAGCAGGACCAGGCCAAGCGCCGCCACATGATCCGCTCCCGCGCGATCAACGCGTTCGGCGCCTTCTTCACCGGCCTGGTGCTGGTCGTCGTCCTCGTCACGAAGTTCACGCACGGCGCCTGGGTCGCCCTGCTCGGCATGTGCATCTTCTACGCGACGATGACCGCGATCCGTAAGCACTACGACGGTGTCGCCGAGGAACTCACGGCACCCGAGGAGCCGGACGACGACCTGATCCGCCCGTCCCGCGTGCACTCGGTCGTCCTGATCTCCAAGATCCACCGCCCCACCCTGCGTGCCCTGGCCTACGCCAAGCTGATGCGCTCGGACACCCTGGAGGCGCTGACGGTCAACGTCGACCCGGCCGAGACCAAGGCGCTGCGCGAGGAGTGGGAGCGGCGCGGCATCGACGTACCGCTGAAGGTCCTGGACTCGCCGTACCGCGAGGTCACCCGGCCGGTCATCGAGTACGTCAAGGGCCTGCGCAAGGAGTCCCCGCGCGACGCGGTCTCCGTGATCATTCCCGAGTACGTGGTCGGCCACTGGTACGAGCACCTGCTGCACAACCAGAGCGCCCTGCGCCTGAAGGGCCGCCTGCTCTTCACGCCCGGCGTGATGGTCACCTCCGTGCCCTATCAGCTGGCGTCCTCCGAGGCGGCCAAGATGCGGGCCCGCAAGCGGCAGGAGTGGAGCGCCCCGGGTGCCGTACGACGGGGTCCGGCGGCGGAGCGGCCCAAGGAGCCGTCGGCGGCCAAGGAGTGAGCTCGGAGGGCTGATCCCGGGGGACCCCGGGATAGCCCGGGTTCCGGCCCGTGGTGAGCGGCCGGACGACAGCCACGTAAACTGGTGGGCTGTTGTCCGGCCGTTTCCCGTTCCCGATCTGGAGTCACCCCGCCATGCAGGCAGAACCGAAGAAGTCGCTGGCCGGGGAGGAGTACGAGGTCGAGATCGGCCCCGTCGCCCACGGCGGCCACTGCATCGCCCGTACCGCCGAGGGGCAGGTGCTGTTCGTCCGGCACGCGCTGCCCGGCGAGCGAGTGGTGGCGAGGGTGACCGAGGGCGAGGAGGGAGCCCGCTTCCTCCGCGCGGACGCGGTGGAGATCCTGGAGGCCTCCAAGGACCGCATCGAGGCGCCCTGCCCCTTCGCCGGCCCCGGCCGCTGCGGTGGCTGCGACTGGCAGCACGCCAAGCCCGGCGCCCAGCGCCGCCTCAAGGGCGAGGTGATCGCCGAACAGCTCAAGCGGCTCGCCGGCCTCACGCCCGAGGAGGTCGGCTGGGACGGCACGGTGATGCCGGCCGAGGGCGACAAGCTGCCCGCCGGCCAGGTCCCGCAGTGGCGTACGCGGGTCCAGTACGCCGTCGACGCCGAGGGCCACGCGGGCCTGCGCCGCCACCGCTCGCACGAGATCGAGCGCATCGACCACTGCATGATCGCGGCGGAGGGCGTCAGCGAGCTGGGCATCGAACGGCGGGACTGGACCGGCATGGAGTCGGTCGAGGCGATCGCGGCGACGGGCTCGCAGGACCGCCAGGTGATCCTGACCCCGCGCCCGGGCGGCCGGCTGCCCCTGGTCGAACTGGACAAGCCGGTGTCGGTCCTGCGGGTCGACGAGAAGTCCGGAGGAGTCCACCGCGTTCACGGCCGCCCCTTCGTCCGCGAACGTGCGGACGGCCGTACTCACCGCGTCGCGAGTGGCGGCTTCTGGCAGGTCCACCCCAAGGCGGCCGACACCCTCGTGACGGCGGTGATGCAGGGACTGCTGCCCCGCAAGGGTGAGACGGCGCTCGACCTCTACTGCGGGGTGGGGCTGTTCGCGGGGGCGTTGGCCGACCGGCTCGGCGAGAAGGGCGCGGTCCTCGGCATCGAGTCCGGCAAGCGGGCGGTGGAGGACGCGCGGCACAACCTCGCCGACTTCCCGCGGGTCCGCATCGAACAGGGCAAGGTCGAGTCGGTCCTGCCGCGCACCGGCATCACCGAGGTCGACCTGATCGTCCTGGACCCGCCCCGCGCCGGCGCCGGCCGCAAGACGGTCGCCCACCTCGCCTCCCTGGGCGCCCGCCGCATCGCCTACGTCGCCTGCGATCCCGCCGCGCTGGCCCGCGACCTGGCGTACTTCCGCGAGGGCGGTTACCGGGTGCGGACGCTCCGGGCGTTCGACCTGTTTCCGATGACGTCGCACGTGGAGTGCGTGGCGATTTTGGAGCCTGCTACAAAGGGGTTCTGACCTGCTGTTTCGCTGATTTCCCAGGATCCGGGCCGGTCGCGCGACGTGTTTCGGTGGGCGCATGACGTGGAGCAGGTCGCGTGCCGGACGTACGCCCCTGACCTGCGGCTTCGTTCAGTGACGGGGAAGGTGGGCGCGTGGTGCTCCCGGTCTTCGCAGGGTCCACGCCAGGCAGTTCTGACGCTCATGTGACGCTCGCTCTGATGGTGTGTCAGGGTGTGAATGAGCGGGTGGACTGTGCGGTTCGTGCGTCGCGTCGGGCGGCGACCGGACCAGGGCCGGCCACAGCAGCACTCCGGCGATGATCGACGCGGCTCCGGCAAGGAACACGGTTCCGGGCGCTCAGCTCCGCTTGGGGCGCTGTGCCGCGACAGCCACGAAAGCGGTAGCGAGCATCCCGCCAGGCCGCGATCACCTTCTGCGTCGTGAGGCGGAGCTGCCGATGCCCAGAGCGTCGCTCAGCGGTACATCCAGCAGGGCGTTCCCGGGAGGCGGCCGGGGGATGACGGGGTGCGGATGCGTCGGGGCGGTCTGTCGTACCGCCGCCCAGGTGGTGCCGAGTGTGGGGGCCGGCTGGTGTCCATCGTGTCCTGCAACCGGGAGAGGAGGAGGTCTTCCTCGTCCCTGATGTCCTGCCGTATCAGCGCGAAGGCCCGCTGCACCCTTTCCTCCGCCCGGGATCGCTGGCAGGAAGGCGCTCGATGTCCCCGACGAGATCGTTGAGCTGATGTACTTCCTCGACCCGGGCCGTCAGTTCCTCGCCGTCCGGGACTGAGGCTCGTACGGCGAGCCACAGCACCGTCTCCGCGAAGGCATGGCTGAAGACCAGCTGCACCACCTGCTTCAGGACGCGTTCCCGTTGGTGAAGGTCGTCGAGGGTCAGGTACTGATCCATCAGCCGGTCCATTTCCTCGTGCTACGGCGTTGCCGCACCAGGACGCTGCCCGCACCATTCCTTTGGGGCGCAGCCCTTACGCTGGGCGCGCCCCCAATGCTCCCCGAAACGTTGCGCTCCGGCTGGGTCAAAATCTGTGCCCGCGAGCCGAGATTTCAACGGAACAGGCAGGCAGATTCTCTACCGCATTAAGTCGAGTGGGATTCTTCACCGTACACAGGCCGCTGCGGCGTGCTACTGTCGATCTCAGTTGCAGTTGTGGTTCCCAAAACTTCAAGTGCCCTCCGGGCGGCGCCTGTGCCACTGGAAGCACTTTTGTGATCCGGTCTTTTTCCCGGCGGGGTGATCATCGCGGCGACACGGGGTCCGTGCAGTGCGGATCCCGATGCACTGCCCCAAAGGAGAAATGACATGGCTGCTGGTACTGTGAAGTGGTTCAACGCGGAAAAGGGCTTCGGCTTCATCGAGCAGGACGGTGGCGGCGCTGATGTGTTCGCCCACTACTCGAACATTGCCGCCCAGGGCTTCCGCGAGCTGCTGGAGGGTCAGAAGGTGACCTTCGACATCGCGCAGGGCCAGAAGGGCCCGACGGCCGAGAACATCGTTCTCGCCTGACGCTGACTGTCGCGTACTTGTAGCTGGGGCCCGCGTCCTTCGGGGCGCGGGCCCCAGCTACTCGCATTTTCCCGCAGTGGTTTCGCCTGCGGACGACAACCAGGAAACCCGTAGGCTCACCGCATACGGAGCATCCTCCGGGGTGCGCGCATCCCTTCACGGCGGACGCCCGGACATTGCGTCCGCTTCGCGCCACTCATTCCAGCTCCTCCTGTGCCGCACGGATTTTTCGTCGGTCAGATTCGCTTTCGCATTCCACCGGTCCATTCTTGCAATTCTCTGTGCTGCTGATCACTGCGGGAATTCCTTGATATGTGCCGCATCGAGGAAGGTTCCGCATGAACCGCACACGCACGAACGACCGCTTCGCCCGCACCCGTAACGGCAGCGCCGACTCCGGAAGGGGTGGCAGCCGATTCGGTTCGTCGGCCAGGAGCCGCTCCGGCGGGCCGAGCCGTTCCGGTGGTTACGGCCGCAGGCCCGCCGCGGTCCAGGGGGAGTTCGCGCTGCCCAGGACGATCACTCCCGCGCTTCCCGCCGCAGAGGGCTTCGCCGATCTCGACATGCCCGGGGCGCTGCTGGGCGCGCTCAGCGCGCAAGGCGTGACCGTACCCTTCCCGATCCAGGCCGCGACCCTGCCGAATTCTCTCGCCGGCCGGGACGTACTGGGCCGTGGCCGCACCGGCTCCGGCAAGACCCTCGCTTTCGGGCTGGCGCTGCTGGCCCGCACGGCCGGGCGGCGCGCCGAGGCCAGGCAGCCGCTGGGGCTGATCCTCGTCCCCACGCGCGAGCTGGCGCAGCAGGTCACCGACGCGCTCGCCCCGTACGCCCGCTCCGTGAAGCTGCGGCTGGCCACGGTGGTGGGCGGGATGTCGATCGGCAGGCAGGCGAGCGCGCTGCGCGGTGGCGCCGAGGTCGTCGTCGCCACACCGGGACGCCTCAAAGACCTCATCGACCGTGGCGACTGCCGACTGAACCAGGTTTCCATCACCGTCCTCGACGAGGCCGATCAGATGGCCGACATGGGCTTCATGCCGCAGGTAACCGCCCTCCTCGACCAGGTCCGCCCCGAGGGCCAGCGCATGCTGTTCTCCGCCACTCTCGACCGCAACGTCGACCTGCTCGTGCGCCGCTACCTGACCGACCCCGTCGTGCACTCCGTCGACCCCTCGGCCGGCGCGGTCACGACGATGGAGCACCACGTGCTCCACGTCCACGGCGCCGACAAGCACACCGCGACCACCGAGATCGCCGCACGCGACGGCCGCGTGATCATGTTCCTCGACACCAAGCACGCCGTCGACGGTCTCACCGAGCACCTCCTGAACAGCGGAGTACGGGCCGCCGCCCTGCACGGCGGGAAGTCGCAGCCGCAGCGCACCCGCACGCTGGCACAGTTCAAGACCGGACACGTCAACGTACTGGTGGCGACCAATGTCGCGGCGCGCGGCATCCACGTCGACAACCTCGACCTCGTCGTCAACGTCGACCCGCCGACCGACCACAAGGACTACCTCCACCGTGGCGGCCGTACCGCCCGCGCAGGAGAGTCCGGCAGTGTCGTCACCCTGGTCACCCCCAACCAGCGCCGCGGCATGACGCGCCTCATGGCAGCGGCCGGCATCGTCCCGCAGACCACCCAGGTCCGCGTCGGCGAAGAGGCCCTGTACCGCATCACCGGCGCCCAGACTCCCTCCGGCATCCCGGTCGTCATCACCGCACCGGTGGTCGAACGCTCCAAGAAGCGCGGCGCCACCTCACGCGGCCGACGCCGCCCCGTCTCGGCGGCCCGCCGCGCGCCCGTACGGCAGTCCACCGCCGGTGCGGCGGCATAGAACCTTCGTGTCAGGAAGCCCGCCCGACTCCGCAGGAGGCACCCTTTGACGCTGGACCAGACGCAGTTCCGCCAGGCGAGCGCCCACCCCGCGCACGGCACGGAGGCCGACACCATGGACGCGGCCGGACCGCAGGTCTGGGAGGACATGACCGTGGAGGTGGCACTGTCCGTGATGGCCGCCGCCCGTACAGGTCATCTGGTCGTCTGCGACGAGGACGGTCTGTGCACCCGCCTGGTCACCCGGGCCCGGCTCACGGCCGTTCGTGACGGTTCCGGATACACGGACCGCATCCGCCTGCGTGACGTCGCCGACGTCATCGGGCCCTGCGCCTCACCACTGACCACGAGGGCCGAAGCCGAACGTGCGATGCACTGCCACCGGCTCGGGGCCCCGCCCGTGGTCGACGAACACGGCAACGCTCTGGGCGTCCTCGCCCTCTCCCGCTGAACCGCCCTCACCCCACCCGGCCCCGTCTTCTCGTCTCCCTGGAGGCATCATGCGCTGTGTCATCGCCCGCTTCCCGTTCGACCTGACCAAGAGCGGCGTGGTGGAATCGATGAAGGGCGTCACACCCGAGCCGGTCACCGGTGAGTTCGTCATCATCGGACGACGCCACTACCCCGCCAAGCAGGTCGGCCAGGTCATCACCCGCCAGGACCGCCGCGATTTCAGCACCGGTGAAGTCCTCAGGGCCATGACCCAACTCGGCTTCACCTGCCGCACCCGCCCTACCGCCGCATCTGCGCCCATGGCCGGCCCGTACGAGCCGGCGTCCGCAACGCTCGGCGCTCCCGCTGTCCGCCTCACGTACGGACAGGTGTGAGCCGAACCGAGAAGTGAGGCCCGACCGGCGTGCCGGTCGGGCCTCACTGTGTGCCGTCCCGGTGGGTCAGTGGTCGGAGTAGCTGAAGTCGCCCACGGTCCAGGCACTGACGTCCTCGATCGCAACGCGGTACATCCCGCCTGTCTCCGGGATCCCAACCGTACCCTGCAGGATCCGGGCGACGTGGAAATGCAGATGCGTGGGCGGCCCGTCCTTCTTGGCGGGGGTGTCGAAGACGGCGGAGAATTCGCCCAGGTCGGCGGAGTCCGTCAGCACCTCAGACACCCTCTGCCTCCACATGGCTTCTGGAGCCAGCCGACCGGTGATGACAGCACCATCGGTGATCACGGTCAGGGACATCTGATTGCTCTGCCCGGACTCCACAAGGGCGGCTATCGCAACGAGCAGCTCGTCAGGCTTCGACATGGGATCGGATTCTATGCACCGGCCCGCCCGGGCGGCCTGGACGTCGGCGCAACCGGGCGAGACGGGCGCATACGGCTCCCCTGGCGCCGCAATACAGGTCAGGGGGTGCGCATGTGCGGCGGCTGCGGGCCAGGGGCGTGCCTCGAGGCATTGGTCGGCTGCCGTTCGGCTGCCGCACGTCTTCGATGAACGCTTGGGCGGTATCGCGTGCGTCGGCAACGGCCGCGTGGAACGGGGCAGCTGTGGCGTTGACGGACATCGTGTTCATCAGGGTCACCCTCGTCTGGGGATCGTTCATGCCCGGCCCTTGCCCACCCGATGCCCCGCCCGCCAACTCACCGGAGCCACCGTGCTCGCCGGAGGGGGCAGAGAATCGCGGTCGACGCGCCGCGCCGGTCGGCGGCGCCACGGGAAGCTCCGCGGGCGGCTCTGGGTCTCATCCGTGCGTCGGACCTGCACTACGCGCGGGGGCCCAGCATTCGCAGATCGGCTCAGCGGGAGACCTCACTGTCGAGCCGCAGCAATTCGAAGCCAGGTTGTTGTACGACGGCGACGGGACTGACGACCGGACCGGGTGGCCTGAAGTGACGAGAGGTCGCCGTGAGCAGGACTGCAGTTGACGCGGTTGCAGTACCAGCAGTAGGCAGTCCCTGTTTGCAAGTGATTGGTTCCGAGGGAAGAACGCAGGAGTCGAGCACCATCAGGATCGCCCGGGCGGAAGACGCGGGCCCGGGTACCGCAGGACATCGATAGGTAGGTGGTCTCCGGTCACGCATCCGCGATCCCCGCACCCCCGCCGGAGTATCAGGCGGCTGGGCGGAAACAGAAGGCCGGCGCAGCACTAACTTGATCTTTAACGTCCGGCGTCGAATGGTGTGTCGAACTTGATCACCTGGTCCGGTAACCGCCGTACATGGAAGCGGCCTTCGGCTGAACATGTGCTCCGACC
>NZ_JBVJVY010000011.1:167454-211978 GCF_055603265.1 Streptomyces sp. NPDC037288 | reverse complement strand
CCCCCCACCCCCCCCCCCCCCCCCCCCCCCCCCCCCCCCCCCCCCCCCCCCCCCCCCCCCCCCCCCCCCCCCCCCCCCCCCCCCCCCCCCCCCCCGCCGTTCCTCAGCCTTCCGCCCGTGAACCGCCTGTTCAACGCCTGTCCGTGCGCTGTGGCACGGAAGTGACCGTTCCGCTACGGTGTCCGCGCGCGCCGTTCATGCTCCCGCGCGCCCCCGCTCCGGGAACTGGGATCCTCAGGCAGTGCATCCTTGTGGGTAGCCAGGACGGGGAATGTCGGGGGAGAGCAAGGGGGGAAGCGATGCCTCGTTGGAAAGACCTGCCCGAGGAACTGGACCCGCAGATCAAGGAGTTCACCAGCCAGGTGCGGCGGCTCGTGGACCGCAGTGGCATGAGCGTCGCGGCACTCGCCGACCGCACGGGCTACAGCAAGACGTCCTGGGAGCGTTACCTGGGCGGCAGGCTTCTCGCGCCCAAGGGCGCGGTCGTCGCGCTCGCCGAGGTCACCGGCACCAGCCCCGTGCATCTGACCACGATGTGGGAGCTGGCCGAACGCGCCTGGAGCCGGGCGGAGATGCGGCACGACCGCACCATGGAGGCGATCCGCATCTCCCAGGCGCGCGCCGCGCTCGGCGAGTTCGGGGCGGCGGAGGCGACCGGCGGCCCGTCCGGCCGCGGGGGCGGGAGCCTCGGCCCGGCCATGGGCATCGCCGGCCCGGCGGGCGTCTCCCCGACGATTCCCCCACAGCCGACGGCCCCTGACGCCGACGCCCGGGACCGCGTCGCCCGGGGCGGTGCGGGGCGTGGGCCGGCTGACCGTGACGGTGCGGGGCGTGGTCCGGCCGGCCGCGACGGGACCGGGCGTGGTCCGGCCGAGCGGGACGGCGCGGGCCGCCGTCCGGTCGACGGTGACGGTGCGGGGCGTGGTCCGGTCGACGGTGACGGTGCGGGGCGTGGTCCGGTCGATGGTGACGGTGCGGGGCGTGGTCCGGTCGATGGTGACGGTGCGGGGCGTGGTCCGGTCGACGGTGATGGGACCGGCCGCGGTCCGGTCGACGGTGACGGGACCGGGCGTGGGGGGACATCCGGCGGCAACTCATGGAAACTCGCCGGGTATCAGGGGCCGTCCCCGACGAGCGCCCGTCCCGGAACCGGGGGGCGCGCGGGTGCCGGCGCCGCCGACGCGAACGGTTCGCTGCCCGCCGCCTCACCCGGCGGCGCCGACCGGACCCCGGACACGCCGACCCCGTACGGCGGGCGGCAGCCCCAGGTAGCGGCCCCCCGGCCCGGCGGCGGCGCCCCGGCCCCGGCGAACGCCGGGCGGCAGCGGGTGATCATGTTCACCGCCGGGCTCGTCGGCGTGCTCGTCGTCATCGCGGCCGTCTTCTTCTTCACCCACCGGGGCGGCGCCCGGCACGGGAACGCCGCCAAGCGGCCGTCCCCGAGCGCCACCACGAACGCGAGCACGCCGCCCGGCGTCAAGTGCACCGGTTCCGCCTGCACGGGCAAGGACGCCGAGGCCATGGGGTGCAGCGGCGACCTGGTCACCACCGCCCGGACCGTCACCGTCGGCACCACCACCCTGGAGGTCCGCTACAGCAAGGCCTGCGGCACCGCCTGGGGCCGGATCACCGGCGCCGCCCAGGGCGACAAGGTCCAGATCACCGCCGGCAAGGTCCGGCAGAGCGGAGAGACCACCACCGTCGGCGACACCATCGCCTACACCCCGATGGTCGCCGTGAAGACCGCAGCGGAGGCCAAGGCCTGCGCGTTCCTCGCCTCCGGGCGGACGGGGTGCACCAAGTAACGGGGTGCGCGAAGCAGGCGGGTGAATTTCCGGAGGCGGGCGCATGGCGGGGCCGATCCTGGGCACGCGAGGAGTACCCCCACGGGAGTCCGGCAATCGGTACCCCCACTGGCGGCCGCTCCGTCCTCTCTCCCTCTCCCGGACGGGCGGCCGCCACTTCGTTCGGCCCGTGTCCGACCTGTGGGCTGATCCACACGGCCCCGGACGTCTCGCATGCCGGATGCGCGATAGCCTGACCGCTGGATCTCTCTTGACGCCAAGAGATCGATCATCCGCCCGGGGCAGGGACGCCCCACCGCCAGCTGTCATACGGAGAACGCCATGACCCGCACTCCCGTGAACGTCACCGTCACCGGCGCGGCCGGCCAGATCGGTTACGCCCTGCTCTTCCGCATCGCCTCCGGCCAGCTGCTCGGCGCGGACGTGCCGGTCAAGCTGCGCCTGCTGGAGATCACCCCGGCGCTCAAGGCCGCCGAGGGCACGGCCATGGAGCTGGACGACTGCGCCTTCCCGCTGCTGCAGGGCATCGACATCAGCGACGACCCGAACGTCGCCTTCGACGGCGCCAACGTAGCCCTCCTGGTGGGCGCCCGCCCGCGCACCAAGGGCATGGAGCGCGGCGACCTGCTGGAGGCCAACGGCGGTATCTTCAAGCCGCAGGGCAAGGCCATCAACGACCACGCCGCGGACGACATCAAGGTCCTCGTCGTCGGCAACCCGGCCAACACCAACGCCCTCATCGCCCAGGCCGCCGCGCCGGACGTGCCGGCCGAGCGCTTCACCGCGATGACCCGCCTGGACCACAACCGCGCGCTCACGCAGCTCGCGAAGAAGACGGGTTCGACGGTCGCCGACATCAAGCGGCTGACCATCTGGGGCAACCACTCCGCCACCCAGTACCCGGACATCTTCCACGCCACCGTCGCCGGCAAGAACGCGGCCGAGGCCGTGAACGACGAGAAGTGGCTGGCCGAGGACTTCATCCCGACCGTCGCCAAGCGCGGTGCCGCGATCATCGAGGCCCGCGGTGCCTCGTCGGCCGCCTCCGCCGCCAACGCCGCGATCGACCACGTGTACACGTGGGTCAACGGCACCGCCGAGGGCGACTGGGCCTCCATGGGTGTCCCGTCGGACGGTTCCTACGGCGTCCCGGAGGGCCTGATCTCCTCGTTCCCGGTCACCACCAAGGACGGCAGGTACGAGATCGTCCAGGGCCTGGACATCAACGAGTTCTCCCGCGCGCGCATCGACGCCTCCGTCAAGGAGCTGGAGGAGGAGCGCGAGGCGGTTCGCTCCCTGGGCCTCATCTGAGGTTCCCTAGACAGAGCAGCAAACGCTCGGCATCCCGCTGCGGGGTGCCGGGCGTTCGCCGTATGCGGGTCCGTCGTGGCTGGTCACGCAGTTCCCCGCGCCCTAGGGGGTTGCCGTGCCGTCTGCTTCACAGAGCGGCACCCCGCCGGTGCGGGCCGGCGAGCCGTACCCCGCCGCCACCAGCGCCGTGGCAGCCAGCACCACGAGCCCCGCCGTCCGCAGTGCCGGCCCCATGCCGTGCACCAGGTCGGTGTGGGCGGACAGGACCGTACCGGTGACGGCGACACCCAGCGCGGCCCCGGTTTCCCGGGCTGTCGTGCCGAGGCCCGAGCCCAGGCCCGCCTGGTGGGGCGGGAGGGACGTCACCACGCCCAGGGTCAGGGCCGGCATGGACAGTCCGGCGCCGGCGGAGATGACCAGGAGCCAGCAGACGAACACCGCGTAGGGGGTGTCCGCGCCGGCCGTGGACGCGCCGAGCAGGCCGAGACCGATCAGAGTGAGACCGGCGCCGATGACCGTCCGGGGCCGGTCTGACCAGCGGGTCGCCAGCTTCTGGGCGGCGGCCATCCCGAACACCAGCGGCAGGATCGCCACCCCGGTGACGGCGGCCCCGAAGCCCTTCACGCCCTGCAGGTACTGCGAGTTGACGAAGAACAGCGAGAACAGGCCGAAGAAGCCGGTGGCCGTGCCGAGGGAGGCCGCGCGCAGGCGGGCGGAGCCGAAGACGCGCGGGTCGAACAGCGGGGCGGGGGAGCGCAGGGCGTGCCGGGTGAAGGCGGCGACGAGCAGGGCGCCCGCCGCGAAGGCGCCGAGGATGCGGGCGGAGGTCCAGCCGTAGGCCGGGCCCTCGATGATGCCGAACAGGACCGCGACCAGGCCCGCCGTAAGGAGCAGCGTGCCGACCGGGTCCGGGTTGCTGCGGGCGGAGCGTTCGGTGCGCGGGACCGTGACCGAGGCGGCCACCGCCAGGACGACGGCGAGCGGGACCATCACCGCGAACAGGGCGCGCCAGGTGAGGAACTGGCCGGCCAGGCCGCCGCCCAGATTGCCCGCCGCGCCGCCCAGGCCGATCGACAGCGTCCAGGCGCCCATGGAACGGGCCCGGTGCTCGGGTGCGGACAGGTGCATCAGGATCGAGAGGGTGGCGGGTGTGATCAGTGCGGCTCCGGCGCCGGACAGGCCCCGCCCGGCTATCAGCACGGCCGGACCGGTCGCGAGCGCGCTGGTGGCGGCGCCCGCCGCGAACAGGGCGAGCCCGGTGAGCAGGGCGCCCTTGCGGCCGTACCGGTCGCCGAGCGCGCCGGCCGGGACGAGCAGGCCCGCGAAGACGATGACGTAGGCGTCGACCGTCCACAGGATCTCGGTGTGCGAGGGGTGCAGGGACGAGGAACCCAGCTGCGGGATGAGGAGGTTGATGGCGGCGACCATGCTCTGGGCGACCAGGACGCAGGCGCACAGCGCGAGCAGGGTGGGGCGTTTCAGGGCGTGCGCGGGCACGGCTCCTCCCGGGAGCTTCGGTGGGTGGTGTGGGATGCGCTCTCACCGTAGGCTCGCCGGTGACCTGCTTTCCAGTGCAACCTTTGCAAGGGATACCTGCACATGACGCAATCCAGCGGCCTGGACCTGAATCTGCTGGTCGCGCTGGACGTCCTGCTGGAGGAGCAGAGCGTGCAGGGCGCCGCCCACCGGCTGCATCTGTCGGAGCCCGCCATGAGCCGCACGCTCGGCCGGATCCGCAAGGCGCTTGGCGACCCGGTCCTGGTGCGCGCCGGACGCCGGATGGTGCCCACCCCGCACGCCCTGGCCGTGCGGGCCGAGGTGAGCGCGGTGGTGGAGCGGGCGCGGGCGCTGTTCGCGCCGGGCCGGGACACCGATCTGCGCACGGTGGCCCGCACGTTCACGATCCTCGGTCACGACGCGATCGCCGCCACCCACGGCGCCGCCCTCTTCGCCCGCGCGGCCCGCGAGGCCCCCGGCATCCGGCTGCGCTTTCTCTCCGAGAGCCATGTGGACGCCCCGTTCCTGCGTCAGGGCACCGCCGACCTGGAGGTCGGGGTGATCGACACGACCGCGCCCGAGGTGCATGTGGAGACGGTCTACGAGGAGCGCCTGCTGGGTGTCGTACGGCCGGGACACCCGCTGCTCGGCGGGGAGCTGACGCCCGAGCGGTTCGCCGGGGAGGCGGGACACCTGATCGTCTCCCGGCGCGGCAGGCAGCACGGGCCCATCGACGACGCGCTGGCCGAACTGGGCCTGGCCCGGCGCGTGGTGGGCAGTGTCGGCACCTACCCGGCCTCGCTGTTCGTGCTGCGCGAGACCGACCTGATCGGGCTGATCACCTCCTACGGCCGCCCGATGGCCGACACCCTCGGCCTGGTCACCTTCGAGGTCCCGCTCGAACTCCCCGCGGCCAGGGTGGGGTTCGCCTGGCACCCGCGCCACGACGCCGACCCCGCCCACGCCTGGCTGCGCGACTGCGTACGGGAGTTGATGACCGAGGCGTCGGCGGCGTCAGCCGGCTAGCCGCTTCTCGAACCAGTGGGCGGCGTGGACGTTGTCGTCGTAGCGCGGCATCTCGGTGTACCCGCACGCCCGGTACATCGCCCGCGCCTCGGTGAGCACGTCGTACGTGTCCAGGCGTACGACGCCCAGGCCGCGCTTCCGGGCCTCCCGCTCCAGTCCGTCGAGCAGCCGGCGCGCCAGGCCCAGCCGCCGGGCTTCCGGGCGCACCCACACATGCCGGATCTCGCCCGTCCCCGGCTCCAGTCGCCTCAGGGCCCCGCAGCCCACCGGCCGGCCCTCCTCGTACGCGACCAGGAAGGCGCCGGCGTCCCCGGTCACCTCCTCGGGGCGGACCAGGGAGCCCGGGTCGAAGCCCTCCGGGAAGCGTGCCTCGATGTCGGCCGCGTACGCCTGCAGGCACTGCCGGGCGTCGGGCGAGCCCCCGTCGACGGCCTCCACCGTGATTCCGGCCAGCCGCAGCAGGCGCTGCGCGGTGGCCAGCGCAGCGGTCAGCTCGGTCCGCTGGTCCGGGGTGAGCCTGTCGAGGAGGCCGGCGGCGAGAGCGTCGGCCCGCCGGTTCTGCTCATCGACCTCGGCGCGGCCGGCCGGGGTCAGCTCCACCCTCCGCAGCCGGTTGTCGTGCGGCGGCACGGCGACCCGGACCATCCCCTGCGCCTGCAGCGTCTTCGCCATCCGGCTGAGGTACCCGGCGTCCAGCCCGAGCCGGCTGCGGAGCTCCCGCAGGGAGACACCCTCGCCGATCTCGGACAGCAGCCGGGCTTCGCCGAGCGGCCGGTCCCGGCCCGGGCAGTGGTCGTCCAGTGCGCCGATACGGCGCGTGAAACAGCGGTTGAAACGGCGGAAGGCCGCGACCTCCTCCGCCGACGCCGACTCAGTCATCCTTTGACTTTAGTCAAAGGAACGGGAAGAGGTCCATGGCTTCCTGATCCTCGCGCCCGGCACTCGCCGAGGGGTTTGTCCGTTTTTCGGCCGTCTTTTCAGTGATGCGGCGCACTTTCGGCCATCGATTGCGCATGCGACCGGAGGCCCCGGGGCAGGCGGTGACGGTCCCCGACCGTGACACGTCTGTGACACAGGGGTGCTGAACAGGAACGGAAGGCAATACCGATCATGGCGGACAGAACCGAACGACAGGCCCAGGCGACCATCCACGCGGGAGGCGAGTGGCTGGAAGCGATCTCCGGCGCGACGCGCGAGATCCTCGACCCCGCGGACGCCCGGCCGTTCGCCGTGGTCGCCGAGGGCGACGAGAAGGATGCCGAGCGTGCCGTGGGCGCCGCGCGGCAGGCCTTCGACCACGGCCCCTGGCCCGGCACCCCCGTCGCCGAGCGCGCCGCGCTGCTGCGCCGCGTCGCCGACCTCCTCGTACGCGACCGCGACGACCTGGGCCTGCTGGAGAGCCGGGACGCGGGCAAGACCGCCGAGGAGGGCCGGGTCGACATCGACTGTGTCGCCGACGCCTTCCGCTACTTCGCCGACCTGGTCGCCGCCGAGGCCCCGGGCCGGGTGGTCGACGCCGGCTCGCCCGACGTCCACAGCGTCGTCGTCCACGAACCGGTCGGCGTCTGCGCGCTGATCACCCCCTGGAACTACCCCCTCCTCCAGGCCAGCTGGAAGATCGCCCCGGCGCTCGCCGCCGGCAACACCTTCGTGATCAAGCCCAGCGAGATCACCCCGATGACCACCATCGCGCTGATCGAGCTGCTGGCCGAGGCGGGCCTGCCCGCCGGGGTGGCCAACATCGTCACCGGCCCCGGCCACACCGTCGGCGCCCGGCTCGCCGAACACCCCGGCGTCGACCTGGTCTCCTTCACCGGTGGCCTGGTCAGCGGCACCAAGGTGGCCCAGGCCGCCGCCCCGACCGTGAAGAAGGTCGCCCTCGAACTCGGCGGCAAGAACCCCAACGTCGTCTTCGCCGACGCCTGCGCCACCGAGGAGGGCTTCGACACCGCCGTCGACCAGGCCCTCAACGCCGCCTTCATCCACAGCGGCCAGGTCTGCTCCGCCGGCGCCCGGCTCATCGTCGAGGAGTCGGTCCGGGAGCGCTTCGTCGCCGAACTCGCCCGCCGGGCACAGCGGATCAGGCTCGGTCGGGGCACCGAGGACGGCGTCGAGTGCGGTCCGCTCGTCTCCGAGCAGCAGCGCGCCAAGGTCGAGGCGCACGTCGCCGGCGCGCTCGAGGAGGGCGCCGTCCTGCGCTGCGGCGGCAAGCGCCCCGAGCCGTCACCCGAGCGCCCCGAGTCCGGCTACTTCTACGAACCGACCGTCCTCGACGCCTGCCACCGCGAGATGACCGTCGTACGCGAGGAGGTGTTCGGCCCGGTCCTCACCGTCGAGACCTTCCGCACGGAGGAGGAGGCGGTGTTCCTCGCCAACGACACCGAGTACGGCCTCGCCGGCGCCGTGTGGACCACCGACCCCGGCAGGGCCCGCCGCGTCGCCGGCCGGCTGCGCCACGGCACCGTCTGGATCAACGACTTCCACCCCTACCTGCCACAGGCGGAGTGGGGCGGCTTCGGCAAGAGCGGCACCGGCCGCGAACTGGGGCCCGCAGGACTCGCCGAGTACCGCGAGACCAAGCACGTCTACCAGAACCTCGCGCCCAAGCCGGTGCGCTGGTTCGCCGGCTGAGCCTCATCCCTCGCGCCGGCTGAGCCCCGCCTCTGTTCCCACGCCCGTCCCACGCCGTGGTTTCCACCCCTCTGGAGTAGTACCCCCATGTCCCACACCCCTCACGTCTACGACTACGTCGTCATCGGCGGCGGCACCGCAGGCTCCGTCATCGCCTCCCGCCTCACCGAGAACCCCGACGTCACCGTCGCCGTCATCGAGGGCGGGCCGAGCGACGTCGGCCGCGACGACGTCCTCACCCTGCGCCGCTGGATGGGCCTGCTCGGCGGCGAACTCGACTACGACTACCCGACGGTGGAGCAGCCGCGCGGCAACTCCCACATCCGGCACAGCCGCGCCCGCGTTCTCGGCGGCTGCTCCTCGCACAACACCCTCATCTCCTTCAAGCCGCTGCCGTCCGACTGGGACGAGTGGGAGGAGGCCGGCGCCAAGGGCTGGGGTGCCGTCCCCATGGAGGCCTACTTCGCCCGCCTGAAGAACAACATCGTCTCCGTCGACGAGAAGGACCGGAACGCCATCGCCCGCGACTTCGTCGACGCGGCCCAGTCGGCACTCGGGGTACCCCGCGTCGAGGGCTTCAACCGCAAGCCGTTCACCGAGGGCGCCGGCTTCTTCGACCTCGCCTACCACCCCGAGAACAACAAGCGGTCCTCGGCGTCGGTGGCGTATCTGCACCCGGTGATGGACGAGCGGCCCAACCTGACCATCCTGCTGGAGACCTGGGCGTACAAGCTGGAGCTGAACGGCACCCGCGCCGAGGGCGTCCACGTGCGCACCAAGGACGGCGGGGAACTGCTGATCCGCGCCCGCAGCGAGGTCGTGCTGTGCGCGGGCGCCGTCGACTCCCCGCGCCTGCTGCTGCACTCGGGCATCGGCCCGCGCGAGGACCTGGAGGCCCTCGGCATCCCCGTCGTGCACGACCTGCCGGGCGTCGGCGAGAACCTGCTCGACCACCCCGAGTCGGTCATCGTCTGGGAGACCCACGGCCCGATCCCGGAGAACTCCGCGATGGACTCCGACGCCGGTCTGTTCGTGCGCCGCGACCCCGAGAGCCCGGGCCCGGACCTGATGTTCCACTTCTACCAGATCCCGTTCACGGACAACCCCGAGCGACTGGGCTACGAGCGGCCGGAGTTCGGGGTGTCCATGACCCCGAACATCCCCAAGCCGAAGAGCCGCGGCCGGCTGTACCTGACCAGCGCCGACCCGTCCGTGAAACCCGCCCTGGACTTCCGGTACTTCACCGACGAGGATGACCACGACGGCCGGACCCTCGTCGACGGCATCCGCATCGCCCGTGAGATCGCGAAGACCGAGCCCCTCGCCGGCTGGCTCAAGCGCGAGGTCTGCCCCGGCCCCGAGGTCCTCGGCGACGCCGAGCTGAGCGAGTACGCCCGCAAGGTCGCGCACACCGTCTACCACCCGGCCGGCACCTGCAAGATGGGTGCCACCGACGACGAACTCGCCGTCGTCGACCCTGAGTTGAAGATCCGCGGCCTCGACGGCATCCGCATCGCCGACGCGTCCGTGTTCCCGACCATGCCCGCCGTGAACCCGATGATCGGGGTGCTCATGGTCGGGGAGAAGGCCGTCGAACTGATCGGAGGTGACGCCTGATGGCGCTCACTGTTCCCACCCGCAAGCCGCCCACCACGACCGAGCCCGTCTTCTCCGTGTCCGGCCTGTGGAAGGTCTTCGGCCCCAAGCCGGAGCGGATTCCCGCCGACCCTGACCTCAGCACGCTGGACCCGGCCGACCTGCGCGCCCGCACGGGCTGCACGGCGGCCGTCCGGGACGTCTCCTTCGACGTCCGCAAGGGCGAGGTCTTCGTGGTCATGGGCCTGTCCGGCTCCGGCAAGTCCACCCTCGTCCGCTGCCTCACCCGCCTCATCGAACCCACCGCCGGCACCATCGCCATCGACGGCGAGGACGTCCGCGCGATGGACAAGGCCCGCCTGCGCGAACTGCGCCGGCACCGGACCGCCATGGTCTTCCAGCACTTCGGCCTGCTCCCGCACCGCACGGTCCTCGACAACGTGGCCTACGGTCTGGAGATCCAGGGGGTCGGCAAGGCCGAACGGCGCGAACGGGCCGCCCGGATCGTCGCCAAGGTCGGCCTGGAGGGCATGGAGCACCGCCGTCCCGGCCAGCTGTCGGGCGGCCAGCGCCAGCGCGTGGGCCTGGCCCGCGCCCTGGCCGTCGACCCCGAGGTCCTCCTCTTCGACGAGCCGTTCAGCGCCCTTGACCCGCTCATCCGGCGCGACATGCAGGACGAGGTGGTCCGCCTGCACCGCGAGGAGGGCCGCACGATGGTCTTCATCACCCACGACCTCACCGAGGCCCTGAAACTCGGCGACCGCATCGCCCTGATGCGCGACGGCCGGGTCGTCCAGCTCGGCACCCCGGAGGAGATCGTCGGCTCCCCGGCCGACGACTACGTCCGCGAGTTCGTCCGGGACGTGCCGCGCGAACAGGTGATGACCTGCCGCACGGCCATGCGCCCCGCCTCCGCGGAGGACACGGCGAACGGCCCGGCGGTCCGTCCGGAAGCCACGGTGGCCGAGGCGATCGAGGCGGTGGCCCGGGCCGGCGAACCGGCCCGCGTGATGGACGAGGGCCGCTGCCTCGGCGTGGTGGACTCGGATGCGCTTCTGGGAGTGGTCGCGGGAACGACCGTAGCGACGGCGGACGATGACGGAGCCGGCGTACCCGCCGGCTCTGCGGGCAGTCGTGCCGCTGGGGCGGCGCCCGTCCCGCCGGCAGCGGCACCCGGCAAGCGCCGGCCAGCGAATCCACCCGCCCCCCGCACCAGCCCGGAAGAACCCGGTACCGGCCCGGAGGACGCCCGCCCCCGCCCGGAGGGCCCCCGCACCAGCCCGGAGGCCGTCTGATGGCAACCCTCAGTCTCCCGACCGCCGGTACCGGCAAACCCGGCCTCCTCAAGAGCCGAGCCGCGGGCAAACTCCTCCTGCTCGCCCTCTTCGCCGCGATCCTGGCCCCCTGGGCCGCCACCCACTGGCCCGGCGCCAGCTGGCCCCACGCGCTGACCGTCAGCCTCGACAAACCCCTCGCCACGGCCAGCGACTGGGTCATCGACAACCGGGACAGCCACCCGCTGTTCCTCTACTTCTTCGGCTACATCAGCAACGCGGTCGTCCTGTCCGTACGAGCCGTCTACGTCACCCTGCTCGCCGCGGGCTGGACCGGCGTCACGGCATTCGGCGCCCTGGTCGCCTGGCGCGTCGCCGGCCCCCGCCTGGCCGCCGGCACGGCGATCGCCTTCCTGGCCTGCGGCGCCCTGGGCATGTGGGTCCCGACCATGCAGACCCTCGCGCTGATGGTCGTGGCGGTCCTCGCCTCGGTGGTCGTCGGCGCGCTGCTCGGTCTCGCCGCCGGCCTCTCCGACCGCCTGGACCGCGCCCTGCGCCCGGTCCTGGACACGATGCAGGTGCTCCCGGCCTTCGCCTACCTCCTTCCCGTCGTCCTGGTCTTCGGCATCGGCGTTCCCGCGGCCGTGCTCGCCACCGTCGTGTACGCCGCCCCGCCGATGGCCCGTCTCACCGCGCTCGGCCTGCGCGGCGCCGACCCCGAGGTCCTGGAGGCCGTGGAGTCGCTCGGCGCGACCCGACGCCAGCGGCTGCTGACCGCCCGTATCCCCCTGGCCCGTGGAGAACTCCTCCTCGGCCTCAACCAGACGATCATGATGGCGCTGTCCATGGCCGTCATCGCCTCGGTCATCGGCGCCGGCGGCCTCGGCGACCGCGTCTACCAGGCGCTCTCCTCGGTCGACGTGGGCCAGGCCCTCGCCGCCGGCATCCCGATCGTGCTGCTGGCGATCGTGCTGGACCGGGTGACCGCAGCCGCCGGGGCCGGCGGAGCGGCCGGCGGCAGCGGGGGCACGCGCACCCGCGCCGTCGGCTGGCCCTACGCCCTCGCCGTCACCGTGGCCGTCGCCCTGGCCGCCCGTCTCCTCGGCCGCCTCGACTGGCCCACCGGCTGGACCGTGAACATCGCCGAACCGGTCGACCGCGCCGTCGACTGGATGACCAACCACCTCTACTCCGGCGTCCCGGTCATCGGGGGTACGGCCGACTGGGCGGGCCACTTCACCACCTGGGTCCTGGACCCCGTCCGCGGCGGCCTGCAGTGGCTGCCCTGGTGGTCGGTGCTGCTGATCGTCGCCGCCCTGGCCTGGTCGATCGGCACCTGGCGCACCGCCCTGACCGCCGTACTCGCCATGGCCGCGATCGGTGTGCTCGGGGTGTGGGGACCGGCCCTCGACACGCTCTCCCAGGTGCTGGCCGCGGTCGCCGTCACCCTGGTCCTCGGGTTCGCGACCGGCATCGCCGCCGCCCGCAGCGACCGCGTCGAACGCGCCCTGCGCCCGGTCATGGACGTGTTCCAGACCATGCCCCAGTTCGTGTACCTGATCCCGGTCGTCGCCCTGTTCGGCGTGGGCCGTGCCCCCGCCGTCGCCGCGGCCGTCGTCTACGCCCTGCCGGCCGTCGTCCGGATCACCGCGCAGGGTCTGCGCCAGGTCGACCCGGCCGCGCTGGAGTCGGCGCGCTCGCTCGGCGCGACCGGACGCCAGCAGCTGTGGCAGGTGCAGCTGCCGCTCGCCAGGCGGTCGCTGCTGCTCGCCGTCAACCAGGGCGTGGTCCTGGTCCTCGCCGTCGTCATCATCGGCGGCCTGGTCGGCGGCGGCGCCCTCGGCTACAACGTCGCCTTCGGACTCGCCCAGGGCGACCTGGCGACCGGTCTGGTGGGCGGTGCCGCGATCGTCTGCCTGGGCCTGATGCTCGACCGGGTGACCCAGCCGACGGAACGACGCACGAGGAAGGGAGCCTGACATGCGACGTCGTACGACCGTCCTGACCGCGACCGCCGTAGCGGGCTCGCTGGCGCTGCTCACCGGCTGCGGCGCCGCCGACATGACCAAGCAGGCCAGCCCGTTCGCCAACGCCCGGGGCTCGAAGACGGTCACGCTGTCCGTGCAGTCCTGGGTGGGCGCGCAGTCCAACGTGGCCGTCGCCCAGTACCTGCTGGAACACAAGCTGGGCTACCGCGTGGACACCGTCCAGGTCGACGAGGTGCCCGCCTGGGACGCGCTCAGCCAGGGCCGGGTCGACGCCATCATGGAGGACTGGGGGCATCCGGACCAGGAGAAGCGGTACGTCGAGGACAAGAAGACCATCGCCCACGGCGGCGACCTCGGCGTGACCGGTCACATCGGCTGGTTCGTGCCGACGTACCTCGCCAAGCAGCACCCCGACATCACGAACTGGCAGAACCTCAACAAGTACGCCTCCCTCTTCCGCACCGCGGAGAGCGGCGGCAAGGGCCAGCTGATGGACGGCTCCCCGTCGTACGTCACCAACGACAAGGCCCTGGTGAACAACCTGAAGCTGGACTACCAGGTCGTCTTCGCCGGTTCCGAGGCGGCGCAGATCACCCAGATGAAGCAGTTCGCCAAGGAGAAGAAGCCCTTCCTGACCTACTGGTACGCACCCCAGTGGCTGTTCGAGAAGGTCCCCATGACGGAGGTGAAGCTGCCGCCGTACAAGGACGGCTGCGACGCGGACGCGGCGAAGGTCGCCTGCTCCTACCCGCACACCCCGCTGCAGAAGTACCTCAACGCGGACTTCGCCAGATCCGGCGGCAAGGCGGCGGCCTTCCTGAAGAAGTTCAGGTGGACGACCGAGGACCAGAACGAGGTCTCCCTGATGATCGCCGACCAGAAGCTGTCGCCCCAGGACGCGGCGAAGAAGTGGGTGGACAGCCACCCCTCCGTGTGGAAGCGGTGGCTGTCCTGAACGCTCTCACTGTGTGAGGGAGCCGGCGATCTCCGTCAGTGCGGCGGTCGCCCTGCGCTGCAGTCCCGGTCCGAACGTGATGCGGGTGGCCCCGAGTTCGCCGAGTTCGGCGGGTGAGGGGCCGCCCGCGTCCAGGCGGGCGAACGCGTTCAGCGGGCCCTGGATCCCGGCCCGCAGCAGGGGCAGCACGTCCGTCGGGGCGAGGATCGGGTAGACGCAGTCGGCGCCCGCCGCCACATACAACGCTGCCCGCTCGATGGCCCGTTCGGGGTCCTTGTCGCCGTGCACGAAGATGTCGACGCGGGCGTTGACGAACAGCAGGTCGGCGGCGGCCGCGCGCACCTCGGCGAGGAACTCGGCCTGCTCGCGCGGGTCCTTGAGGACACCCCCGTCGGAGTCCTCAAGGTTGCAGCCGACGGCGCCCGCCTCCAGCAGCCGTTCCACCAGCTCCTTCGGCGGAAGCCCGTACCCGCCCTCGACGTCCGCCGACACCGGCACGTCCACCGCCCGCGTGATCCGGGCGACCGCGGCGAACATCTCGTCGGCCGGGGTGGCCCCGTCCGCGTACCCGAGCGAGGCGGCCACCCCGGCGCTCGGCGTGGCCAGCGCCGGGAACCCGGCCTCCGCGAAGACGCGCGCACTCGCCGCGTCCCAGGGGCCGGGCAGGACGAGCGGATCGCCCTGGGGGCGCCGCAGATGCAGCGCACGGAAAACGTCCACGTTCCTCACGACCGGTGACCTCCAGGCTCGTTCACGGCTGGTACCCCCCTGGAGGAACACGGCGGCTGACCATCAGGCGGTTCCAGGAGTTGATGACGGTGATCAGGCCGATGAGATGGGCGAGTTCGGACTCGTCGAAGACCTTGGCGGCGCGGTCGTACACCTCGTCGGGCACAAAGCCCTCCGACAAAACGGTGACCGCCTCGGTCAGCGCCAGCGCGGCGCGCTCCCGTTCGCTGTAGAGGTCCTCGGCCTCCTCCCAGGCGTTGAGGAGCTGGATCCGGTCCTCCGGCTCCCCGTTCTTCCGGGCCGCCTTCAGATGCATGTCGAGACAGAAGGCGCAGTGGTTGATCTGCGAGGCGCGGATCATGACCAGCTCGGCGAGTACCGGATCACCTAGCCCCTTCTTCGCGGCCGCGCTGAGCGCGGACATCGCCTGTCCGACCTCGCGGTCCAGCAGCTGGGTACGGCTCACTTGTGCTGCCCCGCCTGGTAGTGGCCGGGCACCGCGCGGGTGGTCACACCGAACCGGTTCCAGGCGTTGATCACCGTGATCCCGGCGATCAGCTGCGCCAGCTCGGCCTCCTCGAAGTGCCTGGCGGCCTTCTCGTACACCTCGTCCGGCACGAAGCCCTCCGTGAGCACGGTGATCGCCTCGGTCAGCTCGATCGCCGCCAGCTCCTTCTCGGTGTAGAAGTGCTTCGACTCCTCCCAGGCGCTGAGCTGCACGATCCGCTGGACGCTCTCGCCGGCCGCCAGCGCGTCCTTGGTGTGCATGTCGAGGCAGATCGCGCAGTGGTTGATCTGCGAGGCGCGGATCCTCACCAGCTCGTACAGCTTGGGGTCCAGGCCCTGCCCGGCCGCCGCGTCGAGCCGGATCATCGCCTTGTAGACCTCGGGGGCGTGCTGGGCCCACCGCATGCGGGGGGCGTGCTCGGGTGCGTACTCATCGGTCTTCCGGGTGCTGACGTCTGTGCTCATGCCCTCGACCCTAGGAGCGAGGCAGCCCAGGAGTATGGTCCATTCCCATGGTGGAATCCTGGGCCACTCTGGGCGTCGACCTGCATCTCGAACCGGCCGGCGCGGGCGGTCTGCGCCGGGGCCTGACCGACGCCCTGCGGGAGGCCGTCCGCACCGGCCGCCTCGCCGCCGGCACCCGGCTGCCCTCCTCCCGCTCTCTCGCCGCCGACCTCGGCATCGCCCGCAACACCGTCGCCGAGGCCTACACGGACCTGGTGGCGGAGGGCTGGCTCACCGCCCGGCAGGGCTCCGGCACCCGGGTGGCGGAGCTGGCGGCGACCCCGCCCCCCGGCAGGGGCGCGGGGCCCCGTCACCCGGAACCCGCCCGTCCGACGTACAGCCTCCTGCCCGGCGCCCCCGACCTCGCCGCCTTCCCGCGCACCGAGTGGCTCAAGGCCGCCCGTCGCGCCCTGACGACCGCCCCGTACCACGCCCTCGGCTACGGCGACCCGCGCGGCCGGCCCGAACTGCGCACCGCCCTCGCCGGATACCTCGCACGGGTGCGCGGCGTCCGCGCCGACCCCGAGACCGTGCTGATCACCTCCGGCTTCGCGCACGCCCTGCGCATCGTCGGCGCGGTCCTCGCGGCGCGCGGGGTGCGCACGGTGGCGGTCGAGTCGTACGGCCTCGACGCCTACCGGAGTCTGCTCCAGCGGTCCGGCCTCACCACACCCGCCCTCCCCTACGACGGACTCGGCACGGACCCCCGGGTGCCGGACGGCGCCGGCGCGGTGCTGCTGACCCCCGCCCACCAGTTCCCCATGGGCACACCCCTGCACCCCGAACGGCGGGCCGCCGTGATCGACTGGGCGCGGCGCACCGACGCCGTGATCCTGGAGGACGACTACGACGGCGAGTTCCGCTACGACCGCCAGCCCGTCGGCGCCCTCCAGGGCCTCGACCCCGACCGTGTGATCTACTTCGGCACCGCCAGCAAGTCCCTGGCCCCCGGACTGCGGCTGGGCTGGACGGTGCTGCCGCCGGCCCTCGCGGAGGAGGCGGCCTCGGCCAAGGGCGGCACCGACACCGTGGGGGCGCTCGAACAGCTCACTCTCGCCGAGTTCATCACCTCCGGCGCGTACGACCGGCACGTCCGCTCGTCCCGGCTGCGTTACCGGCGCCGCCGCGACGCCCTCGCCGCGTCCGTGACCGCCCGCGCGCCCGAGGTGACGGTCACCGGTATCGCCGCCGGCCTCCACGCGCTGCTGCGGTTGCCCGCGGGCATGGAACGGTCGGTGATCCAGGCCGCGGCCTGGCAGGGCCTCGCCCTCCACGGCCTGTCCCTCCACCGCCACCCCGAGGCCGTCGCCGACCCACTGGACGCCCTGGTCGTGGGCTACGCGACACCGCCGGACAGCGCGTGGGCGGGGGCCCTGGACGCGTTGTGCAGGGTGTTGCCGTAGGACACCGGCCCGTGTCGCGTCCGGTTCACGCCGACGGCATCCAGGGCGCGAGGTCGTCGCGCCATCCCTCGAAGTGCTCCAGGGCGACGCTCAGACGGGAGTCCTTCGCACGGTAGAGGGCGCCGATGACCTGGTGCGGGTCGACGGCCGGGAGAAGGGACTCGCCTTCCTCCCGGAGGAATCCCCGGGTGGGGGCCTTCCGCGTCGGGTGCTCCAGGAGGCGACCTCAGCCTTCCTCGGCCACCACCGGCGCCTCACCGAACCGCGCCAGCAGCAGTGCCCCCGCCACGGCCACAGCGAACCCGAGCAACGCCAGCCAGGTCAGCCCCTCCCGCGTGCGGTCGCCGAGCCACACCACGCCGACCGCCGCCGGGCCGATCGTCTCGCCGATCACCAGGCCGGCGGTGGCGGTCGTCACGGACCCCCGCTGGAGGGCCGAGGTCAGCAGGATGAAGGCGGCGCCTCCGCCGATCAGCAGGGCGTAGGACGCCGGGTTGGTGAGCAGCTTCGCGGGGGCCAGGCTGTCGATCAGGCGGACCGAGACCTCCACGACCCCGAACCCGCATCCGGCCCCGAGTCCGAGTACCAGTGCCCGCCCCGGCCCGCTCAGCCGACCGCCCGCGAAGGCGAGCAGCAGTATCCCGGCCGCCACGGCGAGCATCACGTAAGCCAACGCCTCCGAGCCCCCCTCCTCGCCCTCCGGCCCGGACGCCAGCCCCAGCATCGCCAGCCCGGCGCACACCACGGCCACCGCGCTCCACTCGGTGCCGCTCAGCCGCACCCGCAGAAGGCGCGCCGCCACCACCGCGGTCACCGCCAGACTCGACGCCAGGGCCGCGCCGACCGCGTAGATCGGAAGGGACCGCAGCGCGGCGATCTGGAAGACGAAGCCGAGCCCGTCCAGCGCGAGTCCGGCCATGTACCGCCACTGCCTGAGCGCACGCAGCAGCAGTGCCGCCTCGCCACCCCCACCTGTACCGGCCTCTCGCGTGGCCACTGCCTGCAACACCGTCGCGGTGCCGAAGCAGACCGCCGCGCCAAGGGCGCACACCATTCCAAAGAGCACAAAGGGACTCTAGGAGAGGGCCGACCCGGACACCCACTGCGGTCCCCCCTCTTACCGTTCTCTAGTCTGAACCGACAGTCAGATGAGCACATGGGGGAGACGTCATGAGGGAGAACTCGCGCCGCCGGCTGCGCTCCGGCACGGTCGTCCTGGGCGGAGTGGGTCTGCTGGCCGCCGCCCTGACCGCCTGTTCGTCCGAACCGGACAAGCGCTGCGTCGACCGCGGCAGCTACAACCTCGCCAAGGGATACAAGATCGTCTCCGACAGGAACTGCAAGTCGGCCAAGGCGTCCGTGAACGGCGCCTGGTACTACGGCGGCACGAAGAAGGGCTCCTGGGTGGACGGCGGTTCCTTCACCAAGCCCCGCAAGGGCTCCGGCTCCGGCGGCTCCTCCGGCGGCGGCACCGGGGTCCACCGCGGCGGCTTCGGCGGCAGCGGCCACGGCAGCTCCGGCGGCTGACCGGCCACCGGACCGGAGACCGCCGTATGGAACGCCTCACCACCACCCCCCGCCCGGGCTGGCAGCACACCGTCGAGGAACAGGGACTCGTCTACCCCCTCACCCGCCACCCCGACGGTTCCCTGCGCCCCTACTGGGACGAGAGCGCCTACTACGTCTTCACCCTGGACGAGATCGAGGCGCTGGAGGAGACCGTCGAGGAACTGCACCGCATGTGCCTCGCGGCCGCCGAGCACATCGTCGCGCAGGACCGGCTCGCCGACCTCGGCATCACCGACCCGCGCCTGGCCGCCGCAGTCACCGAGGCCTGGCAGCGCCGCGCCGAACTCCCCTCCCTCTACGGCCGGTTCGACCTGCGCTACGACGGCACCGGCCCGGCCAAGCTCCTGGAGTACAACGCCGACACCCCGACCTCACTGGTCGAGGCCGCCTCGCCCCAGTGGTTCTGGATGGAGGACCGCTTCCCCGGCGCCGACCAGTGGAACTCCCTGCACGAACGCCTCGTCGAGGGCTGGCGGACGCAGGCCGCGCTGCTCCCACCGGGCAGCCCCCTGCACTTCGCGCACTCCTCGGCCGACGAACTCGGCGAGGACCTGATGACGGTCGCCTATCTCAAGGAGACCGCCGAACAGGCCGGCCTCGACACCGACTGGCTCTCCATGGAGGAGATCGGCTGGGACGGCCTCTCCGGCCGCTTCGTCGACAACCAGCTCCGGTTCATCCGCAGCATCTTCAAGCTCTACCCCTGGGAGTGGCTCACCACCGACGCCTTCGGCGGGCACGTCCTGGACACCCTCGACAACGGCGGCGGCACCGGCAGCACCCTGTGGATCGAACCCGCCTGGAAGATGCTGCTCAGCAACAAGGCCCTGCTGGCCGTCCTCTGGGAGCTGTACCCCGGCCACCCCAACCTCCTGCCCGCCTACCTCGACGGCCCCCGCGAGCTGGCCTCCTCACCCGGTTACGTCGCCAAACCCCTCCTCGGCCGCGAGGGCGAGGGCGTCACCGTGCACCAGCCGGGCGCCCCGGCCCTGCTCCGCGACGAGCCCTGCTGCTACCAGCAACTCGCCCCGCTGCCCGCCTTCGACGGCAACCACGTCGTCCTCGGCGCCTGGGTCGTCCACAAGGAGCCGGCCGGCCTCGGCATCCGCGAGTCCTCCGGCCTGATCACCGACGGGTACGCCCGCTTTCTGCCCCACGTGATCCTCTAGTCCCGGGCCCCTCCTCCCGGACAGCCTCCTCCTCCCGGGGAATCAGACGTTCAGCACCGCCCTGAGCTGCTCCAGCCCCCAGTCCAGGTCGTCCTCACCGATCACCAGCGGCGGAGCGATCCGTACCGTGTGGCCGTGGGCGTCCTTCACCAGCACCCCGCGGTCCATCAGCCGCTCCGACACCTCCCGGCCCGTACCGGCCCTCGGCGCGATGTCCACGCCCGCCCACAGCCCGCGCCCGCGCACCGCCGTCACCGCGCCCGTGGCCGGCAGCGCCGCCAGCGCCCGGTGCATCCGCTCGCCGAGCCGGGCCGCCCGCGCCTGGAACTCGCCCGTCCGCAGCATCCCGATCACCTCCAGCGCCACCGCACAGGCCAGCGGATTCCCGCCGAACGTCGACCCGTGCTCGCCCGGCCGGAACACCCCGAGCACCTCCGCGCTCGACACCACCGCCGACACGGGCACGATCCCCCCGCCCAGCGCCTTGCCCAGCACGTACATGTCCGGCACCACCCCCTCGTGCTCGCACGCGAAGGTCCGCCCGGTCCGGCCGAGACCGGACTGGATCTCGTCGGCGACGAAGAGCACGTTCCGCTCGCGCGTCAGCTCCCGGACGGCCGGCAGATAGCCGGCCGGCGGCACGATCACCCCGTTCTCCCCCTGGATCGGCTCCAGCAGCACCGCGACGGTGTTCTCCGTCAGCGCCTCCCGCATCGCGGTCAGATCGCCGTACGGCACGATCTGGAACCCCGGCGTGTACGGCCCGAAGTCGGCCCGGGCCTCCGGGTCGGTCGAGAAACTGATGACCGTCGTCGTCCGCCCGTGGAAATTGCCGCCCGCGACCACGATCTTCGCCATCTCCCCGGGCACCCCCTTCACCCGGTACCCCCACTTCCGGGCCGTCTTCACCGCACTCTCCACCGCCTCCACGCCGGTGTTCATCGGCAGCACCATCTCCATCCCGCACAGCTCGGCGAGCTCCGTGCAGAACGCCGCGAACCGGTCGTGCAGGAAGGTGCGGGACGTCAGCGTCACCCGCTCCAGCTGCGCCTTCGCCGCCTCGATCAGCCGCCGGTTGCCGTGCCCGAAGTTGAGCGCCGAGTAACCGGCCAGCAGATCCAGATACCGCCGCCCCTCCACATCCGTCATCCACGCCCCCTCCGCCGTGGCCACGACGACCGGCAGCGGACGGTAGGTGGGCGCACAGTGCGCTTCGGCGGCGGCGATGTGGTCTTCTGCAGCGGTCATGGCCTCTCCCGGAGACGACGACAACACGACGGGGACACGACGGTGGCCTCCTTCCTACCGTCGCTCGCATGGTGGACGCGGGATCTGCGCCCCACGGCGCGCCCGGTAGGCTGATCAGCGGGCCGTGACTGGCGCGCTGGGATGGGACGGACCATCGGGGAGCGGCCCTAGCGGGAAAGAGTGCCGTGCGCCTGGGCCGAACGTGAACGCTGTACGCACGCCGTCCGGAGGTCCTCATGCCAGAGCAGCAGCCCCTCTCCACCGAGTCCACCGCCTTCCGTGCCGCCCTTGACGTCATCCGCGCCGTCGAACCCCGGGTCGCGGATGCCATCGGCCAGGAGGTCCACGACCAGCGCGAGATGCTCAAGCTGATCGCCTCCGAGAACTACGCCTCCCCGGCCACCCTCCTGGCGATGGGCAACTGGTTCAGCGACAAGTACGCCGAGGGCACCGTCGGCCGCCGCTTCTACGCCGGCTGCCGCAACGTCGACACCGTGGAGTCGCTGGCCGCCGAGCACGCCCGTGAACTCTTCGGCGCCCGCCACGCCTACGTCCAGCCGCACTCCGGCATCGACGCCAACCTCGTCGCCTTCTGGGCCGTCCTCGCCGACCGGGTCGAGGTCCCCTTCCTGGAGAAGACCGGCGTCCGCCAGGTCAACGACCTCTCCGAGGCCGACTGGGCCGAGCTGCGCCAGGCCTTCGGCAACCAGCGCATGCTCGGCATGTCCCTGGACGCCGGCGGCCACCTCACCCACGGCTTCCGCCCGAACATCTCCGGCAAGATGTTCGACCAGCGCTCCTACGGCACCGACCCGGCCACCGGCCTCATCGACTACGAGGCCCTGCGCGGCCAGGCCCGCGAGTTCAAGCCGCTGATCATCGTCGCCGGCTACTCCGCCTACCCGCGGCTGGTGAACTTCCGGATCATGCGCGAGATCGCCGACGAGGTCGGAGCGACCCTGATGGTCGACATGGCCCACTTCGCGGGCCTCGTCGCCGGCAAGGTCCTCACCGGCGACTTCGACCCGGTCCCGCACGCCCAGATCGTCACCACGACCACCCACAAGTCGCTGCGCGGCCCGCGCGGCGGCATGGTCCTGTGCGACGACTCCCTCAGGGACCAGGTCGACCGCGGCTGTCCGATGGTCCTCGGCGGGCCGCTGCCGCACGTCATGGCCGCCAAGGCCGTCGCCCTCGCCGAGGCGCGGCAGCCCGCCTTCCAGGACTACGCCCAGCGGATCGTCGACAACTCCCGCGCCCTGGCCGAGGGCCTCATGCGGCGCGGTGCCACCCTGGTCACCGGCGGTACGGACAACCACCTCAACCTGATCGACGTGGCCACCTCCTACGGCCTCACCGGCCGCCAGGCCGAAGCGGCCCTCCTGGACTCCGGGATCGTCACCAACCGCAACGCCATCCCGGCCGACCCCAACGGCGCCTGGTACACCTCCGGCATCCGCATCGGCACCCCCGCCCTGACCACCCGGGGCCTGGGCACCGCCGAGATGGACGAGGTCGCCGGCCTCATCGACCGCGTCCTCACCACCACCGAGCCGGGCACCACCAAGTCGGGCGCCCCCTCCAAGGCGGCTCACGTACTGGACGAGAAGGTCGCCCAGGAGATCGCCCAGCGGGCCACGGACCTGGTCGCCGGCTTCCCGCTGTATCCGCAGGTCGACCTCGGCTGACAACTCCGCAAGGGACAGCCAACCCGAAGGGGCGCGGGGAACTGCGCGAGCAACCGCAGACGACCCGCAGTCCGCCGCGCCCCGTAACCATCCCCCACCTCACCGGCCGATCGCACCCTCAGCCGATGAGAGAATGGGCAACATGGCCACTGCTGATCGCCCCCGCGTGCTCTCCGGTATCCAGCCCACCGCCGGCTCGTTCCACCTCGGCAACTACCTCGGTGCCGTCCGTCAGTGGGTGGCCCTGCAGGAGTCCCACGACGCGTTCTACATGGTCGTCGACCTGCACGCGATCACGGTCCCGCAGGACCCGAAGGACCTGCGTGCCAACACCCGGCTCGCCGCGGCCCAGCTGCTGGCCGCCGGTCTGGACCCGGACCGCTGCACCCTCTTCGTCCAGAGCCACGTGCCCGAGCACGCCCAGCTCGCGTGGGTCATGAACTGCCTCACCGGTTTCGGCGAGGCGAGCCGCATGACCCAGTTCAAGGACAAGTCCGCCAAGCAGGGCGCCGACCGCGCCTCCGTCGGCCTCTTCACGTACCCGGTCCTGCAGGTCGCCGACATCCTGCTGTACCAGGCGAACGAGGTGCCGGTCGGCGAGGACCAGCGCCAGCACATCGAGCTGACCCGTGACCTGGCCGAGCGCTTCAACGGCCGCTTCGGTGAGACCTTCGTGATCCCGTCGCCGTACATCCTCAAGGAGACGGCGAAGATCTACGACCTCCAGGACCCGTCGATCAAGATGAGCAAGTCGGCGTCCACGCCGAAGGGCCTGATCAACCTGCTCGACGAGCCGAAGACCACGGCCAAGAAGGTCAAGAGCGCCGTCACCGACACCGACACCGTGATCCGCTACGACGTGGAGAGCAAGCCGGGCGTCAGCAACCTGCTCACCATCTACTCGACCCTCACCGGCCAGTCGGTCGCGGAGCTGGAGCGCGACTACGAGGGCAAGATGTACGGCGCCCTCAAGACCGACCTCGCCGAGATCATGGTCGATTTCGTGACGCCGTTCCGCGAGCGCACCCAGCAGTACCTGGACGACTCCGAGACCCTCGACTCGATCCTGGCCAAGGGCGCGGAGAAGGCGCGCGCGGTCGCCGCGGAGACGCTCGCGCAGGCCTACGAGCGGGTGGGTTTCCTGCCGGCGAAGCACTGACGAGCGCCGGGCGCACCCAGGCGTACGACCGCACACCCGTCCGACCGGGCAGAGCGCTGCACATCACTTCCGGTGCGCCTGCCCACAGGACAGTCATGGCCGTACAGTCGATAGCCGACGGCAGAGAAGAATCCGGCGGCTGAGCAGAAAACAGACACGGGAACACGGGCACGACGACAGGAGACGACGTGGGGACCGTAACGATCGGCGTGTCGATCGCGGTCCCGGAGCCCTACGGCAGCCTGCTCCAGGAGCGGCGCGCGGGCTTCGGCGACGCCGCGGCTCACGGCATCCCCACGCACGTCACACTGCTGCCGCCGACGGAGGTCGACGAGGCGGCGCTGCCGGCCGTCGAGGCGCACCTCACCGAAGTGGCCGCGGTGGGCCGGCCGTTCCCGATGCGGCTGTCCGGCACCGGCACGTTCCGTCCGCTGTCCCCGGTGGTCTACGTCCGCGTCGTCCAGGGCGACGAGGACTGCACCCTGCTGCAGCAGCGGGTGCGGGACGCGTCCGGGCCGGTCGCGCGCGACCTGCAGTTCCCGTACCACCCGCATGTCACCGTCGCGCACGGGATCGACGAGGCGGCGATGGACCGGGCCTTCGAGGAGCTGGCCGGCTTCGACGCACAGTGGCCGTGCACGGGTTTCGCTCTGTACGAGCAGGGTGCGGACGGGGTGTGGCGGAAGCTGCGGGAGTTCACGTTCGGCGGGTCCGTGGTTCCGCCCCAGGCCGGTGCGCTCCGTGGGCTGGGGCGCAGTAGCGCGGTGTCGTAGCGGCGGTCACCGTGGCAGTCTCCTGAAAAGCGCCCTCGGCGTGTGCCTCAACGCGGACATCACCAGCCGTAGCGCTCCCGGTACCCACACCACCTCCGACCGTCTGCGCAGGCCCAGTTCGATGGCCGTGGCCACCGCCTCCGGGGTCGTCGTGAGGAGTCCCCCGGGCTCCTCCGCCCCCGCCGCCCGGACATCTCCGGGCCGTACGACCATCACGTGCACCCCCGTGCCGTGCAGCGCGTCGCCGAGGCCCTGGGCGAAGGTGTCGAGGCCGGCCTTGCTGGAGCCGTAGATGAAGTCGGCGCGGCGGGCCCGCTCGCCGGCGACCGAGGTCAGGACCACGAGGGAGCCGTGGCCCTGGCCCTGCAGGGCGCGGGCGGCGACCAGGCCGGCACAGACGGCTCCGGTGTAGTTGGTCTGGGCGACCTGGACGGCGCGTACCGGGTCGCGCTCGTCGTGGGCCTGGTCGCCGGGGATGCCGAAGGCGAGCAGCACCAGGTCGATGCCGCCCTCGGCGAAGACCTTGCCGATGACGGTCTCGTGGGACTCGGGGTCGAGGGCGTCGAAGGCGACGGTGCGGACGTCCGCGCCGAGCGCGCGCAGGCCCTCGGCGGCCTGTTCCAGGCCCGGCGAGGGGCGGCCCGCCAGCCACACCGTGCGGGTGCGGCGGGCGATCAGCCGGCGCGCGGTGGCCAGCGCGATCCCGGACGTGCCGCCGAGGACGAGCAGGGACCGGGGGAGACCGAAGGCGTCCTTCACATCAGCTCCTGGAGATCTGGCGGCGGGGGCTAGAGGCCGAGGCGGCGGGCGAGGTCGGAGACGAACACTCCGCGCGGGTCCAGCCGGGTGCGCAGGGCGCGGAAGTCGGCCGCGCGCGGGTACATGGTGGTGAGCAGGCCGGGGCGGAGCCGCGCGTCCCCGGCGAGGCGGACGCGGCCGCCGGCGGCGGCGATCTCCTCGTCCAGGCCGTCGAGGAGGGCGGCGAGTCCGGGCAGCGCGGCCGGGACGTCCAGGGCGAGGGTCCAGCCGGGCAGGGGGAAGGAGAGCCAGCCGGCGTCCGCGTCCCCGAGGGGCTGGAGTACGGCGTGGAAGGACGGGCAGCGGTGTGCGGCGAGGCGCCGCACGATCCGGTGCAGGGTCTCCTCCTGGCCGTGGCCGACGGCGAACTCGTAGCGCACACAGCCGGCATGGCCGCGCGGGCGATTCCCGAACGCGACGTACGGGAGGGTGTCCGCGGGGCCGAACGCGGCGGACAGGCGCCGGAGTTGACCGGTACGCGCGCGTGGCGCCGCCGTGCGGTACCGGATCCCGCCCAGCAGGCCGGCGGCGGTGCGGCCGAGCAGGCCGCCGGGGACGAGGGCGGGGACGAGGGAGTGGACGAGGGCGGGGGGCGCCGGGAGGAGGCGGGGGCGGTGGGACAGCGGATGCCGCCACGCGCGCGTGCCCGTGCGCAGGCCGCCGAGCGGGGTGTGGTCGGCACGGGTGAGGACGGCGCGTCCGGTGGCCGCGCCCCGGGCCATGAGGTCGATCCGGGCGGCGCAGTAGCGCGTGCGGTGGCCGCCGGCGGTCAGCCGGGCCATCAGGTCGTCGAGGTCGGTGGCGCGTTCGGTGGCGACGGTCAGATACGCCGTCTGCACCGGCAGCAGCCGGATCGTGGCCGTGAGGATCACCCCGGTCAGGCCCATGCCGCCGGCGGTCGCCCGGAACAGCTCGGTGTCCGGCGTGACCGCGTGGACCTCGCCGTCGGCGGTGAGCAGCTCAAGGGAGAGCACATGGCGGGAGAAGGACCCGGAGACGGGGTGGCTGCCGCCGTGGATGTCGGCGCCGATCGCCCCGCCGACGGTCACGGGGCCGGTGGCGGGGCCGACCGGCACGAACCACCCGAGGGGGAGCAGGAGTTCGGCAAGCCGGTGCAGCGGGACGCCGGCGCCGCACAGGACGATGCCCTCGTCGGCGTCGACGACGTGGACGCGGTCGAGGCCGGTCATGTCGAGGACGGTGCCGCCGGCGTTCCGTGCCGCGTCCCCGTACGGCCGTCCCGGGCCGCCCCGGGCGACGGCGCCGCCCGCCCCGCAGGCGCGGACGGCTGCCGCGGCCTCCTCGTACGTCCGCGGACGGATGACGGAAACCGTGTCTCCAGGCATGTCGCTGACCGTAGCGCCCTGGTATGCGTGGTTAGTTACGGAACATTCGCCCGCTCCGCACAATGGGGGATTAGTGGGATGTCATACGAGCGTGCCGGCAGGGGCAGGGGCGGATCATGGACTGGCTGAAGAGACTCCCCGGCGTCGGGCCGGCCGTCACGCGCCTGATGGCCACGCACGCGTGGCGCTGCTACCAACGGCTGGACCGGGTGAAGTGGACGCGGCTGGCCGCCGCCATGACGTTCGTCAGCTTCGTGGCGCTGTTCCCGCTGCTGACCGTGGCCGCCGCGGTCAGCGCCGCCACGCTCAGCCCGGCCCGGCAGAAGACCGTCGAGCACAAGATCGCCGAACAGTTCCCGGGCGTCGTCTCCAGCCGGCTGGACCTCACCTCGCTGGTCGACAACGCGGGCACCGTCGGCGTCATCGCGGGCGCCGTGCTGCTGCTCACCGGCATCGGCTGGGTCGGGCAGACGCGGGACTGCCTGCGGGCGGTGTGGGAGCTGCCGGACCAGCAGCAGAACCCGCTGGTGGCCAAGGCCAAGGACGCCGGCATCCTCCTCGGCCTCGGCGGCGCGCTGCTCGTCACCCTCGCCGCGTCCACCCTCGCCTCGGCCGCCGTCGGCCTGGTCTCGCGTGAGCTGGGCCTGGCCGAGCGGGGCTGGGGCAGTGTGCTGCTGCGGATCGCGGCGTTCGCCGTCGCCGTGCTCGGCGACTTCCTGGTCCTGCTCTACGTCCTGACCCTGCTGCCCGGGGTCGAGCCGCCACGCCGCCGCCTGCTGGTGGCCGCGCTGCTCGGCGCGGTCGGCTTCGAACTACTGAAGCTGCTGCTCAGCGGCTATATCCAGGGCGTGGCCGCGAAGAGCATGTACGGCGCGTTCGGCGTGCCCGTGGCGCTGCTGCTGTGGATCAACTTCACCGCGAAGCTCATCCTGTTCTGCGCCTCCTGGACGGCGACGCGGAGCGCGGAGGCCGTACCCGCCGAGGTCACGGACGGGTGCGCCGGCGCATCAGGTCCGGCAGTGGCCACCGGCGGTTGATCAGGAACGCCGCGCCCGCGAGCAGCACCAGCGCTCCGCCCGCGATGGCCGCGGCGACACCGACGCCGCGGGAGCCCGAGCCGGTGGTGGCACCGGCCACTGGCCTGGAGCCGGGGCCGCCGGACCCCGCGGACGGTCCGGCGGAGGCGCCGGGCCCGGACTGCGCGGGGCTCGGCACGGCGTTCTTCGGCGGCACCAGCTCGCCCACCGCGTTGACCTTGCCGACCGCCCGGAAGCCCCAGTCGAACAACCGTGCGGCCTCCTTGTAGACCTCGTTGTGCTCGTGCTTCTGCGGATTCATCACCGTGACCAGCAGCACCTTGCCGTTCCGCTCGGCGACGCCGGTGAACGTGGCGCCCGCGTTGGTGGTGTTGCCGTTCTTCACGCCGGCGATGCCCTGGTAGACGGGCACGTCGGTGTCGCCGCTCAGCAGCCGGTTGGTGTTGCGGATCTCACGGGACTCGAACTTCGCGCTGACGGTCGAGCAGTAGTCGCGGAAGTCCTTCTTCTGCAGCCCGGACCGGGCGAACAGCGTCAGGTCGTACGCCGACGACACCTGTCCCGGCTCGTCGTAGCCGTCGGGGGAGACGACGTGGGTGTCCAGGGCCTGGAGCTCGTCGGCGTGGCTTTGCATGTCCCTGACGGTCTGCTCGACACCGTCGTTCATCGCGGACAGCACGTGCACGGCGTCGTTGCCCGAGCGCAGGAAGACGCCGAGCCACAGGTCCTGCACGGTGTAGGTGTGGCCCTCCGTTATCCCGACCACGCTGGAGCCGGCGCCCACGCCCGCGAGGTCGGCCGGCGCCACCTTGTGCTCCATGGCCCGGGGGAACCTGGGCAGCAGGGTGTCCGCGAACAGCATCTTCAGTGTGCTGGCCGGGGGCAGCCGCCAGTGCGCGTTGTGCGCGGCGAGCACCTCGCCGGACTCGGCGTCGGAGACGATCCAGGAGCGGGCGGTGAGGTCCTTCGGCAGCACGGGGACACCCGGGGCCAGGTTCACCTGCGTGCCGGGCTGCCCGAGCCGCTCCCCGCCCACGGTGGACATGCGGGCCGGGGGCGTCGCCGACGGACTCGCCGGCGGACTCGCCGGCGGGGTCGGGGCGGCGAGGGCGGCGGGCGCGCTGACGGACAGGGACAGCAGAGCGGTGGAGGTGACCAGCAGGGAACGCCGGCCGGTCTTCTTCGGTGCGGGCACGGTCGAGAACGTACCTTTTGTCGGCCGTGAAGTCCCATGACCCAGGTCACCCCCGACGGGGAACCGGACAGCGGGCGGTGATACTGGTGCCATGAAGCTCAGCCGCCCGGTCTCCTGGTTCCTGCTCGCTTTCGGGGTGTGGTCCTGGGTCATCTGGGTCACTTTCGTCAAGAACCTGGTCAAGGACAGCAGCGGGCTCGCCTTCGACCACGGCCACCCGACCGCGTACTTCTGGGTGCACCTGCTGCTGGCGGTCGTTTCCTTCGTATTGGGGACGGTCATCGGAGTCATCGGGTTGCGCGGCCTGCGCGCACTGCGCCGGACGTCATAGCGGCGCACGGGCATGGGTGAGAAGTGGCTCGTGCGCTCAACGGGTGGATCTTGCTACCACGTTATGAGTGGCGGACGCGGGTCGGTACCGAGGGAGTAGTTAGGTGGGGTCACTCTCGGTCACCGTTAGGAGCGACGAGCATGAAGACGAGGAAAATCGCCGTGGCAGTGGCAGGCGCCGTGCTGGCGGTCGTCACGTGGGCGACTGACGCTGTGGCCCAGTCCGACGCCGCTGCACCATGTCAGAGGGCCGCCTGCAACCAGAGCGCTGCGCAGCCACCAGCAGACCCGCCGGTAGACCCCCCGGCTCGGCCGATCAGCGGTTACCAGGTGGTGACCAGCACTCCCCAGACGCAACCCCCGGGCTCCAGCGCCTTCTTCCAGCTGCCGTGCCCGGCTGGGAAGCACGTCCTGGGCGGAGGGTACTCGACTCAGCTCAGTGGTGGGGGCCAGGGCAACGCGGTAGACGTCCGGACATCCGAACCATCGGCGGGCGGCACTGGCTGGGAAGTGGGAGTGGAAAACAACCAGACCTCCCCCCTTACGCTGCAACTCGTCGCTGTCTGCGCCAACACCTAGAGCACTGGAGAACGGAAGAGGAACGCGCCGATCCCGGTTCGCAGCGCCTCGGCGCGTTCTTGCCACAACTGGTCAGAAAGCCCTTCCCCCCGGTGAAACTCCTGTGATTAGGTGAGCCGCGTCACTTAGGGGAGTGGCGGAATCGTGCTGGGCCAGGGGTAGGGCCTTCGCAGGCCTGGGGGAGGGCACCACCATGCGATCTGTTCGCATGCGCGTTCTCATGACACTGCTCGTGCTCGCGGTCGTGGGAATCGGCGGCTGGCAGTTGCTGCCGTCGCAGGGGGACAACAACAAGACCATCACGGTCGGGACGACGGACGCCGTCACGAACCTCGACCCGGCCGGTGCCTACGACGCCGGTTCCTGGGCCCTGTTCAGCAATGTCTTCCAGTCGCTGCTGACGTTCGAGCCGGGCGGTGTCGAGCCGGTCCCGGACGCGGCGAAGAGCTGTGCCTTCCAGGGCGGCGGCCTGCGGACGTACCAGTGCACGCTGCGGTCCGGGATCACCTTCCCGAGCGGGCGCGCGATGACGGCCGAGGACGTGAAGTACTCCTTCGACCGCGTCAAGAAGATCAACTCCGACGTCGGACCGTCGTCGCTGTTCTCCACGCTCGCCTCGGTGACCACCGACGGCGCCACGACCGTCACCTTCCACCTGTCGTCCCCCGACGCCACCTTCCCGCTGAAGGTCGCCACGGGCGCCGGGTCGATCGTGGACAAGGACACCTACCCGGCCCACTCCCTGCGCACCGGTACCGCGGTCGACGGCACGGGCCCGTACACCCTGGCCTCGTACACCAAGGGCCGGCAGGCCGAACTGAGGCCGAACGGGCGGTACAAGGGCTACCTCGGCGGCACCGGCCGCCCGGTCGAGCTGCGCTACTACGCCGACTCGGCGAAACTCGACAGCGCCTGGAAGGCGGGCCGGGTGGACGTCGCCACCCGGGACCTGCCGCCGCACGTGCTCTCCCAGCTCAACCCGAGCGACCCCAGGCAGCGCGTCACCGAGTCCGACAGCGCCGAAACCCGCAACCTGTACCTCAACACCCGCGCGTCCTCCCCGCTGCACGACGTACGGGTGCGCCGCGCGATGGCCTGGCTGGTCGACCGCGAGAAGCTGGCCGCGACGGTCTACGAGGGCACGGTCGACCCGCTCTACTCGCTGATCCCGGCCGGCATCACCGGCCACACCACCTCCTTCTTCGACGACTACCCGACGCAGAGCGTCCAGAAGGCGCGTGAGCTGCTCACCCAGGCCGGGGTGAGCCTGCCGGTGCACTTCACCTTCGGCTACGGCAGGAACCGGGGCGCCGGTGAGGAGGAGGCCGCGGCGCTGAAGAAGCAGCTGGAGGCGGGCGGCCTGTTCAAGGTGGACGTCCAGGGGTACGAGTGGACCGACTTCCAGAAGCGCTGGGCCACCGGGAAGATGGACGCGTGGGCGGTCGGCTGGGTGGCCGACTATCCCGACCCGGACACCTTCGGCGCCGCGCTCGTCGGCACCGGCTCCACGATGAGCACCGGATACAGCAACAAGCTGGTCGACCAGCTCGTCCTGGACAGCCAGCAGTACCCCGACCGCGGCCGGGCCGCAAGCGACTTCAAGGACATCCAGGCGGACGTCGCCCAGGACGTCCCGCTGATCCCGCTGTGGCAGAGCAAGGAGTACGTGGTCAGCACCGAGGACGTCGGCGGCAGCCAGTACCTGGACGACGGCACGGGCGTGTTCCGCCTGTGGCGTCTGAACTGGATCTGACCAGTCGGCCTTCGTCTGCCCGGCCCTGATGAACACCCTGGACGACGTTGCTTTCCGCGCCGTGCAACCGTGATCACTCGGCCCGTTTGCGCTCCGGATCCGGCAGCACCTTCGTCATCCCCGGCAGGAAGTCCGTGAACAGCTCGTGGACCTCCAGGACCAGCGGGCGCAGCACCCGGAAGCGGGCCAGGGACACGCCGCGCGCGGTCAGTCGCGCCCCCCGCCGCGCCAGCCGGTAACTGCGCTCGCGGCCCTCGGTGCGGTCGAAGACCCAGTACAGGACCAGTCCCATCTGGGAGAGCCACATCAACTCGGGGAGGATGTCCCGCAGTTCGGGGGCGACCTTGGACTTCGAGCCGGCCAGCACCTCCCGGTGGACGCTGATGGCCTGCTCGCGGGCGTGCTCGCTCTCCGGTGAGAAGGGGCTGAGCGGGCTGTCGGGGTCGGCGGCGTTCTTGAAGAACTGCACGGCGAACTCGTGGTACGGCCGGGCGATGTCGAGCCAGCGGGTCAGCACGCCGGCGAGCCGCGCCTCCAGGTCGGTCTCCCGGTCCAGGATCTCGCGGACCGCCGCCTGGTGCTCGGCGGCGATCCGGTCGTAGAAGCCCTGGATCAGGTGCTCCTTGCCCTCGAAGTAGTAGTAGGCGTTGCCGACGGAGACCCCGGCCTCCTTGGCGATGGCCCGCATGGTGGTCTTGTCGTACCCGCGCTCCTGGAACAACCGCATCGCGGTCTCCAGGATCAGCGCGCGGGTCTGCTCGGACTTGCTGCTGGGGGAACCGGCCGTCTCGGGACCGTCGTTCTTCGCGGGCACGGTAGAAGAGCCTATGCGCTCCGCCGGGAGTCCGTGATGGGCTGTCGGCCGTCTGTGGCGCCGTCGTGGCTGGTCGCGCCCGCGGCGGTAGTGCGTATCGGACACGGCCGCGCCCCTTCGGGGCGTCCACGTCAGTTTCTGCGGCCCAGTTCCGGGCGCTTGGTGTAGTCCGTGAACCCGAGGACGTTGCCCCAGGGGTCGGCGATCTCCACGGTCCAGCCGGTGACCACCCGGAACACCTCGTCCAGCGTCCTGATGCCGGCCGCGGCCAGCTCCCGTGCCGCCGCCCGCGCGTCCGGCACCTCCAGCCAGATGCGCGGCGAGGGCCAGGGCGGTGTCCGGTGCCCCACTGCCTCCTCGGCGCGCAGCAGGAGCCCGGGGGTTTCCGCGCCGACCCTCAGCAGCGCGATCCCGGCCTCGTCGAACCGGAACCCCACGGTGAACCCGGCCCGCTCGTAGAAGTCGACGGCCTCGCCGAGGTCACCGACGGGCAGCAGCACGTTGTCGAAACCGAGCAGTTCGTACGACTCTTTGTCTGACATGTCGTCAGATTAGAACCGCGGGTCGGCGAAATCCGACAAAAACGCCCGAGGGCCCCGCTTCCGGAGGATCGGAAGCGGGGCCCTCGGGCCGGATGCGGTTGACCGGGAAGATCAGTAGCGGCGCGTGATGAGCGCGCGCTTCACTTCCTGGATCGCCTTGGTGACCTCGATACCGCGCGGGCAGGCGTCCGTGCAGTTGAAGGTCGTACGGCAACGCCACACGCCGTCACGGTCGTTGAGGATCTCCAGGCGCTGCTCGCCCGCCTCGTCACGGCTGTCGAAGATGAAGCGGTGGGCGTTCACGATCGCGGCCGGACCGAAGTACTGGCCGTCGTTCCAGAACACCGGGCAGGAGGAGGTGCAGGCCGCGCAGAGGATGCACTTCGTCGTGTCGTCGAAGCGCTCGCGGTCCTCGGCGGACTGCAGCCGCTCCCGCGTCGGCTCGTTCGTGTCCTTGGTGACCAGGAACGGCATGACGTCCCGGTACGCCTGGAAGAACGGCTCCATGTCCACGACCAGGTCCTTCAGGACCGTCAGGCCCTTGATGGGCTCGATCGTGATGGGCTTCTCGGGGTTGATGTCCTTGATCAGCGTCTTGCAGGCAAGGCGGTTCTTGCCGTTGATCCGCATCGCGTCCGAGCCGCAGATGCCGTGCGCGCACGAGCGGCGGAAGGTGAGGGTGCCGTCGACGTCCCACTTGATCTTGTGGAGGCCGTCGAGGACACGCTCCTTCGGGTCGATCTCCAGCTGGAAGTCTTCCCAGGCCGCCTCCGCCGAGACCTCCGGGTTGAACCGGCGGACGCGGAAGGTGACCGTGATGTAGGGGGAGTCGGCGAAGCCGGGCTCGGGCTGGCCGGCCGCGTCCGCCTTGTCCAGAACAGGGGTACCCATCAGTACTTACGCTCCATCGGCTGGTAGCGGGTCTGGACGACCGGCTTGTAGTCGAGACGGACGGTTTCCGAGCCGTCGGCGCCGACCTCGCGGTACGCCATGGTGTGGCGCATGAAGTTGACGTCGTCGCGGTTCGGGTAGTCCTCGCGGTAGTGACCGCCGCGGGACTCCTTGCGCGCCAGGGCGGACACCGCCATGACCTCGGCCAGGTCCAGCAGGTTGCCCAGCTCGATGGCCTCCAGCAGGTCCGTGTTGAACCGCTTGCCCTTGTCCTGGACCGCCACGTTCTTGTAGCGCTCGCGCAGCTCGGCGATCTTCTCGACCGCCGTCTTGATCGTCTGCTCGGTGCGGAACACCATGACGTTGGCGTCCATGGTCTCCTGCAGCTCACGGCGCAGGGTCGCCACCCGCTCGTTGCCGGTGGAGTTGCGCAGCTGCTCGATCTGCTCGACGACCAACGTCTCCGGGTTCTCCGGCAGCTCGACGAAGTCGGCCTTCGCCGAGTACTCGGCGGCGGCGATGCCCGCGCGGCGGCCGAAGACGTTGATGTCCAGCAGCGAGTTGGTGCCGAGGCGGTTGGCGCCGTGCACGGAGACACAGGCGACCTCGCCGGCCGCGTACAGACCCGGGACGACCGTGGTGTTGTCCGACAGGACCTCGCCCTCGACGTTCGTCGGGATGCCGCCCATCGCGTAGTGCGCGGTCGGCTGGATCGGGATCGGGTCCGTGTACGGCTCGATACCGAGGTACGTGCGCGCGAACTCGGTGATGTCCGGGAGCTTGGCGTCCAGCTGCTCCGGCGGCAGGTGGGTGAGGTCCAGGTAGACGTGGTCGCCCTCGGGACCGCAGCCGCGGCCCTCGCGGATCTCGGTGTAGATGGAGCGGGACACGACGTCACGGGACGCCAGGTCCTTCATGACGGGAGCGTACTTCTCCATGAAGCGCTCGCCGTCCTTGTTGCGCAGGATGCCGCCCTCGCCGCGGGCACCCTCGGTGAGCAGGATGCCCATGCGCCAGATGCCGGTGGGGTGGAACTGGAAGAACTCCATGTCCTCCAGCGGCAGACCCCGGCGGTAGACGGCGGCCTGGCCGTCACCGGTGAGGGTGTGCGCGTTGGAGGTCACCTTGAAGAACTTGCCGCAGCCGCCGGAGGCGTAGATGACGGCCTTCGCCTGGAAGATGTGGATCTCGCCGGTCGCCAGCTCGTAGGCGACGACACCGGCCGAGTGCTTGACGCCGTCGACCTCGGTGATCAGCTGGTCCAGGACGTAGAACTCGTTGAAGAACTCCACGCCCTCCTTGACGCAGTTCTGGTACAGCGTCTGGAGGATCATGTGGCCGGTGCGGTCCGCGGCGTAGCAGGACCGGCGGACCGGGGCCTCGCCGTGGTTGCGGCTGTGACCGCCGAAGCGGCGCTGGTCGATGGTGCCGTCCTTGGTGCGGTTGAACGGCAGGCCCATCTTCTCCAGGTCGAGGACGGCGTCGATGGCCTCCTTCGCCAGGATCTCGGCGGCGTCCTGGTCGACCAGGTAGTCACCGCCCTTGACCGTGTCGAAGGTGTGCCACTCCCAGTTGTCCTCCTCCACGTTGGCCAGCGCGGCGGCCATGCCGCCCTGCGCGGCGCCCGTGTGGGAGCGGGTGGGGTAGAGCTTGGTCAGCACGGCGGTGCGGCTGCGCTTCGTCGCCTCGATGGCGGCACGCATGCCCGCGCCGCCGGCGCCGACGATGACGGTGTCGTACTTGTGGATCTTCATGATTCTCGCAGCCCCGTGCCTAGCGGATGTTCGGGTCGAAGGTGAAGATCACCAGCGTGCCCAGCAGGATGGTCCACACCGTGGCGGTGTACAGCAGGGCCTTCAGCCACATGCGGGAGCTCGCGCGCTCCGCGTAGTCGTTGATGACCGTGCGCAGGCCGTTGGCGCCGTGCAGCATCGCGAGCCAGAGCATCAGCAGGTCCCAGACCTGCCACCAGGGGGACGCCCAGCGGCCGGCCACGAAGGCGAAGCCGATCTTGGAGACACCGCCGTCCAGCACGAGCTGGATCAGCAGGTGGCCGAGGACCAGGACGACCAGCACGATGCCGGACAGGCGCATGAACAGCCAGGCCGCCAGCTCGAAGTTGCCCCGGGTCGACTTCGGGGACTTCTTGGTGCGCTTGCGCGGCGCCTCGATCAGCGGGGCCGGGTTGTCGACGTCGTAGGCGGCGCCCTCGACGGGGCCGACGCCGGATGCGGTGGTTTCAGTCGTGGACATCGGCGTCAGCTCCCGAACAGGACACGAGCGGCGTGGCCGAGCACGGGGTAGATCGCGCCGGCCATCAGGACGACCCAGACCCCCATGACGGTCCAGAACATCTGCTTCTGGTAGCGCGGGCCCTTCGACCAGAAATCGACGGCGATGACGCGCAGGCCGTTGAGCGCGTGGAAGAGGATGGCGGCGACGAGGCCGTACTCCAGCAGCGCGACGATCGGCGTCTTGTACGTGGCTACGACCTTGTCGTAGTCCTCGGGGGAGACACGCACGAGAGCGGTGTCCAGCACGTGAACGAACAGGAAGAAGAAGATGAGGACGCCGGTGACTCGGTGAGCCACCCAGGACCACATTCCTTCCCGGCCGCGGTACAGCGTTCCAGCCGGCACGGAAGAACCCTCCGGGAGCGGGGATTAGGGCCGCGCCGGCTTCGGTGTCGGTCGGGCCCGGCCGGGTACGGTCCACCGGCCCCCAGCATCGTAGCGAGACGCTGCGCCGTGCCTTACGGGGGGCCTACCGGTGTGATCAAACTGGCACCGGATGGGTTAGGGGGCTTGTGGCTATGGGGGGTGGTGTGTCCTGTTATTTGCCGACTGCCGGTGCGTTGTGGCTGGTCGCGCCCCGTGGCGGAGCCGCTGACGGATGCGGCCCCGCGCCCCTGAGCTGGTCCAGTAGCCGCCCTCTTGCAAGGCGCCGCAGCTCCTCCGCCGCTATGACCCGTTCCTCCTCCGGATCGTTCGTCAATCGTGATCGGATGGCTTCGAGGGTGTGATCGAGGGCCTCGTCCGGGGGGATGTTGCCCAGGTAGATGACGAACGCGTGTCCGAACCGGGCTTCGTAGGCGGCATGAGCGGCGCTCAGGGCCATGGATGCGGCGGAGTAGGTGTCCTCGGGCAGCTCGAGCAGCGACTCCCCGGCCAGGGCCTCCGCCAGATCCGCCGGCGACAGGTCGTACGCCGCCTCGTCCGCCGCGGCCAGGAGGGACTCCAGGTCGGGGTAGGGGCGGTGGTCTGCGATGCGATGGGACCAGCGCAGGCTGTCGAGGCAGTGCAGCAGGAGGGCGCGGGCCTCGTCGCCGGGGGCGGTGTTGAAGGCGTCGAGGGGCGTGGGGAGATACGGGAGACGGTGGGCGGGCAGCGTGGGTCCTCGCGTCACATGTGGCGTGGCAGGGGATGCTGTGAAAGGTGTGTCGTCAGGTTATCGAGAGTGGTCACTGTGTGTCCCTGTGATGCCCGGAATTCACTCGGACGGCAGAGTTTCAGAACACCTCGATGACGAAGGAAACCCCGATCGGTCGTACGTTGGCAGGGTGACCCAGCACAAGCGCCGTGCTTCGGCGCAGCAGGTGATACGGAAGCGGGCGGTGGTGGCCGCCGCGTTCGTCGGGACCGTCGCGCTCGGCACGGGCGTCGGCGTGTGGGCCTCCAGCGGGGGCGGCGGGCAGCCGGAAGGGGGCGCGCGGCAGCAGTCGCCGTCCGGCCGGGTGGCCGGCAGCGCCTCCAGCGAGGCGGCCAAGCCCTCGGCGAGTCCGCGGCCCAGCCGGTCCTATCCGCTGTCGCAGGCGCCGCGCACGATACCCGCGGTGCGCTCGCACACTCCGGCGCGCGGGCCCGGCTGGAAGCCGCAGAAGGCGGACCGGGTGGTGATCAGCGACGGGGAGCTGGCCGACGAGGGGCGGCTGATAGCCGGGGAGCTGGGGATCGGCTACGCGGGCCAGAAGGACGACGTACGGGCGGGGGACGTCCGGCTCGCGCTCGGCGGCGGGGGCGGGAACCAGGAGTCGTACACGATGACCGTCCGCGACGGGCGGGTGGACATCAGCGGTCCCGGTGAGGCCGGTGTCTTCTACGGCAGCCGCACGCTGAAGCAGGAGGTCCACGGCGGCGGTACGGCGCCGGAGGGGGCCGTGCGGGACGAGCCGGCCAAGCCGGTGCGCGGGTTCATGCTGGACATCGCGCGCAAACCGTACTCCGAGTCCTGGATCGAGGACCGAATACGGGAGCTGGGGGACCTGAAGTTCAACGAGCTGGGGCTGCACTTCTCCGACGACCAGGCGTTCCGGATCGAGTCCAGCAGCCATCCCGAGATCGTCTCCCCGGACCATCTGACCAAGGCACAGGTCAGGCGGATCGTGGACCTGGCGAACAGCCGGCACATCACCGTCGTCCCCGAGATCGACTCGCCCGGGCACCTGGGCGCCGTCCTCGCCGCCCACCCCGACCTCCAGCTGCGCAACGCCGCCGGGATCGCCACCAAGGGCGCGATCGACATCTCCAAGCCCGCCTCCGCCAAGATCGTCGACGATCTGCTGAACGAGTACGCGGGGCTGTTCCCCGGCGGCCAGTGGCACCTCGGCGGCGACGAGTACCAGGCGCTGACCGTGAAGAACGCGCAGGCCTCCTATCCGCAGCTGGCCGCCGCCGCCCGGCAGAAGTACGGCTCCGGCGGCACCGTCGCCGACCTCGCCACCGGCTGGCTGAACGACCGCGCCGCCACCGTCCGCGCCCACGGCAGGACCATGCGGGCCTGGAACGACGGCTTCTACCGCGGGACCTCCGTGCAGGCCGCGAAGGACCTCCAGGCCGCCTACTGGACCGGCAAGGAGATCGGCGCCCGGCAGCCCGCGGAGTACCTGAGCGCGGGGCGGAAGGTGCTCAACTACAACGACGAGTTCCTCTACTACGTCCTCGGCCAGCCGCAGACCTTCGTCTATCCGACCGGGCAGCGGATCTACGAGCAGTGGAACCCGCGGGTGCTGCGCGGCACGAGCGCCGTACCGGCGGGCTACGACGGGCAGATCCTCGGCGGTTCGTTCGCGGTGTGGTCCGACTTCCCGAACGCGCAGACGCAGGCGCAGGTCGCGGCCGGGATCCGGATGCCGCTGCGGGCCACCGCGCAGAAACTGTGGGACCCGGGCAGGCCCGCGTTGTCCTGGACCGACTTCCGGAATCTCGCGGACCGACTTGGCTGAAAACATCTGCTGTGACACTCCCGCGCCGTTGCACGCAGTAAGGGGAAGTGCGGGCTCCGTATGGGGCGGCGCCCTGGCGAGGGAGACATTTCATGAGCCTGGTGGAACTGATCGGACAGGCCGACGACCGCGGACTGGCCGCCAGCGGGCTGGCTTGTCTCGACCGGTGCCTGCCTCTGCTCGGCGCCGACGACGAGCTGCTGCGGCCCCTGTGGGCGAGCCTCGCCGACGGTTCCGGCTGGGGCGCGAGCCTGGAGAAGGCCCGGGGGGCGCTCGGCGTGGAGAGGGCCGGCGACGACGAGGTCGTGCGGCTGGTCCGCCGGATGCTGCAGGCGGCTCCGGCCGAGCGCACCACCGACGCGGTGCGGCCCTGGGCCGACGCCTGCTCGGTCGCCTCGCTGCGGATACACCGGCTGCTGGATCCGGCGGCGGACGGTGCGGCGGTCGGGGACGGCCTGGACGCCGGGCGCGCGGGAGACACGGCTGACCTGCCTCCGCTGGTCGCGGCGGAGCTGCGTCGGCAGACGGCGGTACTGGAACTCCTGGCCGAGCACGGCCCGCACGGCCTGCGCCGCGCGCTGGACCTGTCGATCGAGGGGCGCCGGGTGCTGCGGGCGGTGGTGTCCCGGCGGGCACGCACCGAGTCCGGAGCCGGCGCCTGAGAAACGCGGCGCGCCATGGCGGGTGGGCGCTCAAACGCCCTGGCTGCACGAGTCCTGTAAGCATCCTGCGGTGGGCTTGAGCCGGTTCCGCGACGGTTGGTGAAACGCTTCCGAACCCTGTGACGCCGAAGCGGAGCGGATCGCTGTCCCCTGTGTGACGACCCAGTACGTGACAGCACAGCAGGAGACCAGGCCGCACGCCGCGGCGAAGCCCGTGCGGTGGGCCGCGGACGCCGTGGCGGCGATGCGCGAGGGCGCCCGGGTACGGCTCGACTACTCGGCGCAGAGCCTGTGGCGGGTCGACCGGATGATCGAGGAGATAAGCCGCGAGGGACCGCCGTACGCCGCCGTCGAGGGCGTGCTGCGCGGCTTCGGCGCCTACGCCGGTGAGGTGATCGTCCGCCAGACCGGCGCCGAGTGGTGGGCGGCCGGCGGCGACCACTGGGTGCGCACCCCCGACGGCAGGCTCTGGGACCCCATCGACGAGGCCCGGCGCGTCTACGGCGGCGGCGGCTCGCTGCGCCTGCTGTGCCGGGACGCGACGGGCTCCCGCTGACCGTGTTGCCCGGCAGGTACGTCAGAATGCCGTCGCCACCGTCCTCGCCGCCCGCGCCGGAGACCGGATCGGCCCGCCCGTACCCGGACAGGTCGGTCAGCGACACCGCCGTGCCGAGCTGGTCGCCGCTCTCGGTGGCGCCGGGCACGCCCGAGGCGTTGACGCGGTTCACACCGTCGCGGGTGAGGTCCTCGCCGGGAACACCGGTCAGGACGTCGGGGTAGCCGTCGCCGTTGTAGTCGCCGGCCGCGACCGACCGGTCCATGGCGTCACCGTCCTCGGCCGCACCCGGCACCCCGCCGGTGTCCGCGTACGGCTGGCCGATGACCAGGTCGTCGTGGCCGTCGAAGTCGAAGTCGGCCGCGGCGGCGGACCGGCCGCCCCTGACGCCGAGCACGCCCGCTCCGGTCAGTCCGCTCGCCGAGCCGGCGAACCGGACCACCCGGGAAGCGCCGCCCGTATCGCGGTGGTCGAGGGCGGCATCGGCGTATCCGTCCCGGTTGAAGTCGCCGGTCGCGGCGCCCAGGTAGGTGACGGAACCGGTGGCCGTGGTCAGGTGCCGGGCGCGGTGGCGCCGCCGGTCAGCCGGATGCTGAAGTCGCCGCCCTGGCCCGCACCGGCCGCGAACACGGCCCGGCGCGCATCCGCGGATCACCATCGGCTGACCGGGGCGGCGCCGGGTGCGGGCGGTCCGGCGCCACGGACGCTGTGACATTTCTGTGCGGCGCGGCGCTGATCCTCGCGGAAGGCGGAGACACGGCCTGAGCGTGTCGGACCGTGAGGGACGAGCCACGAGGACGTCTTGGGCCAGGGAGGGCGACCCCGGCGCCCGCAGCCGCGGGACGGGGAGCTGGGCGAGGCCGTCGCGCGCGCCCAGCAGGGCGACGAGACCGCCTTCGCGGTGGCCTACCGGATCGTGCAGCCCGGCCTGCTGGGCTGTCTCCGCGGCCTCGTCGGCGAGGACGCGGAGGACGTGGCCGCCGACGCCTGGCTGGAGATCGCCCGCGACCTCGGACGGTTCAAGGGCGACGGCGCCGGCTTCCGCGGCTGGACCGCGACCATCGCCCGGTACCGCGCCCTCGACCACCTGCGCCGCCGGCGGGTACGGCCCCGGGCCGCGCCGCTGGAACAGGACGCGCTGGAGCTGCCCGGCCGGCACAGCACCCACGACGAGGCCCTGGAGTCGCTGTCCACGCAGCGGGCGCTGGAGCTGGTGCGCGGACTGCCGCGCGACCAGGCCGAGGCGGTGCTGCTGCGGGTGGTCGTCGGCCTGGACGGCCCGGCCGCCGCGCGCGTCCTCGGCAAGCGCCCCGGCGCCGTCCGCACGGCCGCGCACCGCGGGCTGAAGCGTCTCGCCCGGCACCTGGGCGCCGGGAGCGCGGCGGGCGCGGGCATGACGGATGACGGCCCCCGGACGCTGGGTGAGTCGATGTGAACAGCGCCGATCGTGGGCCGTACGGACACATGGGAGCCGTCGGCCCCGGGGCCCGTGCGTGCCACGGGAAGCCGCCGGTCTCCGGCGCGCCGGACGAGGACGGGAACAGGCATGGGTGAACGGCACGGCGGCCGGGGCCCCTTCATGCGCCTCAGGGGAAGCGGGGGAATCAGCCGATGCAGGGGAAGAAGAGCGGCGAGAACGCGGGAAGCGGCGACGATTCGGCACGTAAGACCGCCGGGAGGAAGTGAACCTCGTCACCTGGCGCCCTCGTGCAGTGCGAACGGCCGGGGCCGCCACCCCCCACAGGAGAGGCCCCGGCCGTCGCGCGGACGGGCCGCGCGCGGCCCGTACTTCCTTCAGCGTCAGGAGTGCGGTTTCTGTCACACCCCGACCCGGTCGCCCCTCACCCTGCGCACACCCGCACCCGGTCACGAGTTAGTTGCATCTTCTACAGACATGGACGGGGAGCGGTTTCACGCCGTAACGTGCCTTTCGCGCCGACCGGCAACCAGGCGTAAAGGGAGTGCGGTGCTGGGGGACGACGCGGAGCTGACCGCCGCGGTGCGTGCGGCACAGGACGGAGACGAGACCGCGTTCCGTACGGTGTACCGCTCCGTGCAGCCACGGCTGCTCGGATACGTGCGGACACTGGTCGGGGATCCGGACGCCGAGGACGTCGCGTCCGAGGCCTGGCTGCAGATCGCCCGCGACCTGGACCGGTTCAGCGGAGACGCCGACCGTTTCCGCGGCTGGGCCGCGCGGATCGCCCGCAACCGTGCTCTGGACCACATACGCATGCGCGGTCGCCGCCCTGCCATAGGCGGCGACGAGACGGAGCTGACCGGCCGGGCCGCCGAGTCCGACACGGCCGGCGAGGCCATCGAGGCCCTGGCCACCGACGGCACCCTCTCCCTCATCGCGCGGCTCCCCCAGGACCAGGCCGAGGCGGTCGTCCTGCGGGTCGTCGTCGGCCTCGACGCGAAGAGCGCCGCCGAGACCCTCGGCAAACGCGCCGGTGCCGTGCGCACCGCGGCGCACCGCGGTCTGAAGCGGCTCGCGGAGCTGATCGGCGAGGATCCGGAATCGGCGGGCGTGCTCGACGCGCTCCCGCCCCAGCGAGAACCGCGCGGTCGCGCGGTGTCGTCCGCAACTGTGACGCATACGCGTACGCGGACGCAGAAGGACATGTGATGGCCGACGAGCAGGACAAGTGGCTGAACCGTGAGACCGCGGAACGCCTGCTGCGCGGTGAGTCGCTGGAAGCCGTCGACGCGCCCGCCCGTGACCAGGCCGAACGCCTCTCCCAGGCACTCGGCGCGCTGGCCGCGAAGGCGGCCCCCGCCAGCGGTGAACTCCCCGGTGAACAGGCCGCCCTGGCCGCGTTCCGCAAGGCCCGCGAGGCCGCCGGGGCCGAACGGACCGCCCCCGCCCCCGCCGGCGGCACCTCCCGGCGGCCCGTGCCCGGTGCCGACGCGGGCCTGATCCGCATCGGTGCCCCGGGCCGTACCGGAACCCCGGCCCGCCGGTCCCGCTGGGGCCGCCCGGTGCGCCTGGCGCTCGCCGCCGTGGTGGCCGCGGGCACGCTCGGCGGCGTCGCCATGGCCGCCGGGAGCGGGATGCTGCGTACGCCGTTCGGGCCCGAGAAGCCCGGCCCCGCCGCCTCCGTCTCCGCCGACGCGACCTCCACGGCGCCGTTCGCCCCGGTCCCGTCCCCGGGCACCTCGGGCACGAATCAGGGTCCGGGCGCGCCGAGCGGCAGCCAGGGCGCGCGCCCCGGCGGCTCCAGCGAGGCCGCGGGACCGCGCGACCACACGGGCAGGAGCCACGCCCCGGGTGCCGGTGAACCCTCCGGCACCCCCGGCCGCCGGTGGAAGGACGCGGCCGCGGCCTGCCGGGACCTCCGGGACGGCAGGGAACTGGAGGCCGGCCGCCGGCGCGCGCTGGAGAACCTCGCGGGCGGCAGCGCGCGGGTGAGCCGGTACTGCAAGGTCGTCCTGTCCGTCGCCGACCTGGCCGACGGCACGAAGAGCGGCGGCAAGGGTGACGAGGGCGGCGACGGCGGGAAGGCCAAGGGCAAAGGCGGGGGCAAGGACGGGGGCGACGACGACGGCCACCCCGGCCGGGGCCGCCCCGGTCACCCGGGCAAGGGGGGCGGCGGCGGTCACCCCGGCACGGGCGGTGCCCGCGTCACGGCCCGGCACGGCGACGGCGCCGTGTCCGTTCCAGCCCCGAAGCCGACCTCGGCGAACCGCCTGTGACCTGCGGTTTCGTGGTGCGCGAAAATTTCTTGGCGCAAGGTGTGACGTTTTCGGAGCCCGGTACGCAGTACTGAGTGAGCCGACTGGTCATCGGCCGTCGCACTGAGCCGGGGTTCCCCCCGTACCCACGGCTCGTGCACCTGGCGGGGGGGGGGGGGGGGGGGGGGGGGGGGGGGGGGGGGGGGGGGCGGGCTACGCACCACGTGGGGGCGGAGGGGGGAGGGGGAGTGAGGGCCCGCGCCCGCATGTGCAAGGAGAGGGGAGGGCGCGGT
>NZ_JBVJVY010000011.1:19028-167447 GCF_055603265.1 Streptomyces sp. NPDC037288 | reverse complement strand
CGTCCTCCCCCCCCCCCCCACACCCCCCCCCCCCCCCCCCCCCCCCCCCCCCCCCCCCCCCCCCGCACCCCCCCCCCCCCCCCCCCCCCCCCCCCCCCCGCCCCGCATCCCGCCCCACCGCCGGTCGTCACCAGTGGATGACGACCTTGTCGCCCACCCGCACCTGCGCGAACAACTGGGCGATCGCCGTCTCGTCCCGGACGTTCACGCACCCGTGCGAGCCGCCCGCGTATCCGTGCGCCGCGAAGTCGTACGAGTAGTGCACGGCCTGGCCGCCGCTGAAGAACATCGCGTACGGCATCGGCGAGTGGTAGAGCGTGGACACCCAGTGCCGTGCCTTCCAGTAGACGTGGAAGACACCCTCCCGGGTCGGCGTGTACTGCGCCCCGAACCGCACCGCCGTCGTCGACAGGGTCCGGCCACCGACCATCCAGCGCAGCGTCCGCGTCGTCTTGTCGATGCACAGGACGCGTCCGGTCATGCAGCGCGGGTCGGGCGCACCGGCCGGCTGGCCGCCCATCAGATACAGCTCCCAGGTGCCGGGCGTGTGGGTCATCCGCACCAGCCGCTCCCAGGTGACGGAGTCCGTCCGCCCGGTCTGCGGCAGACCGCGCTTGCCCTGGAAGCCTCTGACGGCCTGCTCGGTCAGATCGTCGTACGACCCCGTCGGCCCGTCGAACAGCCACTCCGTCTGGCGCAGCCGCGCCTGCAGCTCCCGCACGCCCGGCCCGCTGTCGCCGCGCGACCACAGCACCCGGGGCGGCGGCGCGGCCGGCGCGGCCGGTGACTGCTGGGCCGTCCGGGTGGGATTCGCCGGGCGACTCACAGGCGGCTGTCCGGGTGTCTGCCCGGACGTCTGTCCCGATGTCAGTCCCGATGTCAGTCCCGACGTCTGTCCGGAGGTGTGTGCGGATGTCTGTTCCGGAGGCCGGACGTGCACCGGTGCCCGGGGTTTGCCGTCGGTGTCGGTGGGCTGCACGGTGCACCCGCACAGGGCGGTGAGTGCGGTAAGGGCGGCGGCCGAGGTGAGTACGGCGGCCGGTCTTCGCGAGATCCTCATGCCGGGGATGCTTCCCCGCGTGACCGCCGCCGAACGACGGGGCATGGTGAGGGGGACAGGACGTACTGCGGAGGCATCCATGGCGCGTGAGTCGGAGTCGGGACTGCCGGTCGAGCCGGTCTACGGGCCGCAGGCCCTCCAGGGCTGGGATCCGGCCGGGAAACTGGGCGAACCGGGCAGGTACCCGTTCACCCGCGGGGTCTACCCGACCATGTACACCGGACGTCCCTGGACCATGCGCCAGTACGCCGGCTTCGGTACGGCCGCCGAGTCCAACGCCCGCTACCGGCAGCTGATCGCCCACGGCACCACGGGCCTCTCGGTCGCCTTCGACCTGCCCACCCAGATGGGCCACGACTCCGACGCGCCCCTCGCGCACGGCGAGGTCGGCAAGGTGGGTGTGGCCATCGACTCGATCGAGGACATGCGGGTGCTGTTCGACGGCATCCCGCTCGGCCAGGTCTCGACATCGATGACGATCAACGCGCCGGCGGCTCTGCTGCTCCTGCTGTACCAGCTGGTGGCGGAGGAACAGGGCGTACGGGCCGATCAGCTCACGGGCACGATCCAGAACGATGTGCTGAAGGAGTACATCGCGCGCGGGACGTACATCTTCCCGCCGAAGCCCTCCCTGCGCCTGACCGCGGACATCTTCAAGTACTGCACCGCCGAGATCCCGAAGTGGAACACGATCTCGATCTCCGGCTACCACATGGCCGAGGCGGGAGCGTCACCCGTCCAGGAGATCGCCTTCACCCTGGCGGACGGCATCGAGTACGTCCGTACGGCGGTGGCGGCCGGGATGTCCGTGGACGACTTCGCGCCCCGCCTGTCCTTCTTCTTCGTGGCCCGTACGACGCTGCTGGAGGAGGTCGCCAAGTTCCGCGCGGCGCGCAGGATCTGGGCACGGGTGATGCGGGAGGAGTTCGGCGCCCGGAACCCGAAGTCCCTGATGCTCCGCTTCCACACGCAGACGGCCGGGGTCCAGCTGACGGCGCAGCAGCCGGAGGTGAACCTGGTCCGGGTCGCCGTCCAGGCCCTGGCCGCGGTCCTCGGCGGCACCCAGTCCCTGCACACCAACTCCTTCGACGAGGCGATCGCGCTGCCGACGGACAAGAGCGCGCGGCTGGCACTGCGGACCCAGCAGGTGCTGGCACACGAGACGGACGTGACCGCGACGGTGGATCCGTTCGCGGGTTCGTTCGCCGTGGAGCGGATGACGGACGACGTCGAGGAGGCTGCCGTCGACCTGATGCGGCGGGTCGAGGACCTGGGCGGGGCGGTCGCGGCGATCGAACGGGGCTTCCAGAAGGCCGAGATCGAGCGGAACGCGTACCGGATCGCCCAGGAGACGGACTCCGGGGAGCGGGTGGTGGTGGGCGTCAACCGCTTCCAGCTGGACGAGGAGGAACCGTACGAGCCGCTGCGGGTGGATCCGGCCATCGAGGCCCGGCAGGCGGAGCGCCTGGAGAAGCTGCGGGCCGAGCGGGACCAGGGGGCGGTGGATGCGGCGCTGGACGCGTTGCGGAAGGCGGCGGAGGGGGAGGACAACGTCCTGTATCCGATGAGGGAGGCGCTGCGGGGGCGGGCGACGGTGGGGGAGGTGTGCGGGGCGCTCCGCGGGGTGTGGGGGGCTTATGAGCCTTCGGAGGTGTTCTGAGCAAGACGACTGGCCCGCCCCGAACCGGAGTGTCGTACCCCCGTGCGACACTCCTTCCCGTGTTCGGCGTCATCGGCCTCCCCACCTACCTCGCGGGCCTGATCCTGATCGTCCTGCTGCCCGGGCCCAACTCGCTGTACGTGCTCTCGGTCGCCGCCCGGCGCGGGGTGCGGACCGGTACACCGCCGCCGCCGGGGTGTGGTGCGGGGACACCGTGCTGATGACGCTGTCCGCCGCCGGGGTCGCCTCGCTGCTCAAGGCCAACGCCGTGCTGTTCGGGATCGTGAAGTACGCCGGTGCCGGTGCCGACCGGCCGGACCAGACCGTCGGAGAGCATCTCCCGGTCCAGCCGCCAAGGTGCTGTCGGCCACGGCCACTTCGGCGGCCGGGGCGCTGTTCCTGGGGTCCGCGGTGAAGCTGACACTGGCCAGCGCGTAGGGCAGGAGCACGGCGGGGGCCGGTCAGGCGCCGACCCCGGCCAGGTAGGCCTCGACCCCGTCCGACGAGTCGCCCGCCCAGCCCACGTACCCGTCCGGACGGACCAGGAAGACACCCGGGCCGTATGACTCCGGCGCCGTCGGCAACGCCCGCACGCCGGCGGTGGGGGTCTTCGCGCCCAGGAGCGTCCAGTGCGGGCCCCGGAACGCGTCGAAGAGGCGGACGCCGGACACCGTGCCGTCCGCGGCGCGGTCGCCCGCCTGGATCCCGGTCGGGTTCCTCCTCGTCTCCACGCTGAGGGACGACTCCCGGTAGCCCAGCCCGAGCTGCACGGTCGCCCTTCCGCGCCGCACCTCGCCGTGGTGCACGCCGGTCGTCAGGTCCAGCATGGCCGCCGCGCTCGCCCGGCGCTCCTCCTCGTAGGTGTCCAGCAACGCCTCCGGCGCCCCGTCGCCCAGTACCGCCCCCAGCTTCCAGCCGAGGTTGTAGGCGTCCTGGACACTGGTGTTCAGGCCCTGCCCGCCGGCCGGTGAGTGGATGTGCGCCGCGTCGCCCGCGAGGAAGACCCGGCCGACCCGGAAGCGGTCCGCCAGCGCCGTACGCGGCCGGAAGTCCGAGGCCCAGCGCAGCTCGGTGAGGTCCTCGGCGCCGAGGTGCGTGTAGGCGGCGACCAGCTTGCGGATGCCGTCCAGGGACAGGTCGGGTTCCGTGCCCTCGGCAAGCCGCGCCTGCATCTGGAAGGTGTCGGTGCCGGCCAGCGGGCACAGGGCCACGGCGCTGCCGTCGTCCTTGGGGAAGGTGTGCCAGTAGTCGCGGTCGAGCCCCCTCACCCGCACGTCCGCCACCATGAACGGCGCCGGGTCGACCGTCTTTCCGGCCATGCCGACGCCCAGCGCACGCCGGACGACCGACCGGCCGCCGTCGGCGGCGACGACGTACCGCGCACGGGCGGACGCACCGTCGGCGAACCGCACGGTCACTCCGTCCGCGTCCTGCTCCAGGCCTGTCACCTCCCGCCCGAAGGCGACCTCGCCCCCCAGTTCGGCCAGCCGCGCGTACAGGACTTCCTGGGTCCGCCACTGCGCGACCATCAGCGGCTCGGTGGACGGCGCACCCTCGTCCGCCTCCACCGGCTCGAACAGCGGCTGCGCGCCGACCCGCTCGCCGTCCTTCCAGATCATCCGGGCCGGGTACGGACCGCCGGCCGCCCGGATCGCCTCCAGCACGCCCAGGTCGTCGAAGACCTCCAGGGTGCGCGGCTGGAGCCCCTTGCCGCGTGAGCCGGGGAACAGGCCCCCGGCCCGCTCCACCACCCGTGCCTCCACTCCGCGCCGTGCGAGGTCGATGCCGAGGGCCAGACCGGTCGGGCCCGCGCCCACGATCAGGACATCCATCACGAGTCTCCTTAACGTCGTTAAGTGCCGTCGTCCATGAGGGTGCCCTTAACGCTGTTAAGCTGTCAAGTGTGAGCCCCGAGAAACGCGCCCCCCTGGATCGCCGACGCGTCGCCGACACCGCGCTGAGCCTGCTGAACGAGGTCGGCCTGGACGGCCTGACCCTGCGTGCCATCGCCAGGGAGCTGGACGTCAAGGCGCCCGCGCTGTACTGGCACTTCAAGGACAAGCAGGCGCTGCTGGACGAGATGGCGACGGAGATGTACCGGCGGATGGTCGCCGGTGCCGCGCTCGATCCCGCCGACACCTGGCAGGAGCGACTGCTGAAGGCGAACCGCGGACTGCGGGCCGCGCTGCTCGGCTACCGCGACGGGGCGAAGGTGTTCAGCGGTTCACGCTTCACCGGCACGGACCACGCCGGCGAGCTGGAGGCGAACCTGCGGCTGCTGACGGACGCCGGCTTCACCCTCGTCCAGGCGGTCCACGCCGGCCGTACGGCGAACGTGTACACCATCGGCTTCGTCACCGAGGAGCAGGGCGTCAGGCCCCTCCCGGGCGAGCGCCGGGAGGGGTACGACATCGAGGAACGCGCCCGGCGGATGGCCGAGTACCCGCTCGCCGCGCAGGTCGGACAGCTGCTCTTCGACGGCTATGACGAGCAGTTCGAGGAGGGGCTGGCACTGGTGGTCGCGGGCATCGGGGCGCGGTACGGGATCAGCTGACGGAACGGAACGGCTGAGCGGCCGGCCGGTTCACACCCCGAAGCCAGGTGAACGGCCGTCCGGCTTGCGCCCCTTCAGTGCCCTCTTCAGCCGTGGCCCGAACGGCTTCTCCACGAACCGGTGGATCAGCCACGCCAGCAGCAGCATGCCCAGGACGGTCACGCCCAGCGTCGGCCACGCGGGCAGGCCCAGGCCCCGGTGCAGCACCCGGATGACGAACCAGCCCAGGTGCTCGTGGACCAGGTAGAACGGGTACGTCAGCGCGCCGGCCGTGACCAGCCAGCGCCAGGAGGCCCACCGCGTCCAGCCCACCGCCACCGCGGCGACGGCCGCGAAGGCGACGGTGACGATCAGGATGACGACGTAGGGGTCACGGTGCGGGTGCGGGCCCCACAGGCCGCGGGTGGCCTCGCTCTGTGCGAGCAGCCAGGACATCGCGACGATGCCCCACGCGAGCAGGTCGCTGCCGAAGCGGTGGATCAGGTACAGCGCCAGGCCGCCGACGAAGAAGGGGGCGTACTCGGGCATGAGCACCTGTCGCAGGAGCGCGTTGCCCGACGTACTGCACATCACCGCCGCCGTGGTCCACACGCCGCAGAACAGCACGACCCGGCGGTAGGTGACCCCGCGCATGACGACGAGCAGGGCGAAGAGGGCGTAGAAGCGCACCTCCACCCAGAGCGTCCAGCACACGCCGAGGACGCGGGCCGCGCCCATCGGCTGTTGCAGCATGGTGAGGTTGACGAGGAACTCGTCCAGCCGGACCGGGTGGACCACGACGGGCAGCGCGAGGGACGCCCCCGTGATCAGGGCCAGCGCGACCCAGTACGCGGGGTACAGACGCGCGATGCGGGAGCGGAAGAAGTCGCCGAGGGTGCGGCCCCAACTGCTCATGCAGATCACGAAACCGCTGATCACGAAGAAGAACTGCACGCCGAAATTGCCGTAGACGGCCGCCCGGGACAAGGTCGGGAAGAGCTGGGCCGGGCTCCCGTGCCAGGACGCGGAGACCGGGCCGCCGCGACCGGCGTAGTGGTAGAGGCAGACCATCAGAGCCGCGACGAGCCGCAGACCGTCCAGGGCGAGCAGACGGCTCTGGCGCCCGCCGGAGGCCGGCGGGACGGGGGCCGCCCGGGATATGACCCGGGATATCAGGGGACCGGGTTCGGCGGTAAGGCCGGGGCGTGAGGCAGCCATGTGTGGTGTTCCCTCCTGGTTCGGTCGCAAGGTCCAGCTGCTGACGGCTCCCCGGCGGCGCGTGCCGCCCCGCCCCCGGTGGTCAACCGCGCGCCGACCGGCGCAGGCTGCGCGCCTTGCGGGCCACCCGGCGGACCGTCGCGTTGCGCGGGATGAACGCCAGCTGGGCGGGCACCCCGCCGGGCAGGGCCAGCGAGGACAGGCGCCGGCGCTTGAAGTAGCGCACGGTGTGCGGGTTCAGGTGCCGCGCGAGCCAGGTCTCGACCTCGGGGCGCAGCCGCGGGTAGATCTTCGGCTGCATCGCGAAGCCCACCGCGCGGATCAGCGCGCCGAGCCTCTCGACGTCCATGCCCGTGCGCTGCCCGGTGACCGCGGCACGGTCGCCGAGGTCGGGCAGCAGCGCGTCCACGATGGTGACCGGGACGCGGTTGCTGTTCTCGTACGGCGTCAGCCGCTCCAGCAGCACCTCGGTGCCGATCCGGGCGACCGGCAGGCCGTACAGCGCCTGCGCCGTGAGCAGGGCGGTGGAGAAGCAGCCGACGACCAGCGCGGGACGCATCCGCTGGTACAGCACCTCGGCGAGGACCGGCGTGTCGAGCACGGTCAGCTCGACCTTCAGCTTCTCCGCCTCCTGCTCCAGCGAGCGGGTGAAGCGGGCCGGGGCGGACGGGTGCGGCTTGAACACCACCGTGGTGTGGCCGAGCGCCACCGCGCCCTTCAGCATCCGCACGTGCAGGTCCTCCTCCTGCTCGGCGGTGAGGATGTCCAGGGCCGAGAGGTACTGGCCGAGCAGCAGCGCGGGCTCCTCGATCTCCGGCAACCCGTCTCCCGAGGGCGCGAGTCCGGCGAGCACCTTGGTGAAGGCGGCCGTCGGCACGATCTCGCCCGGCACGCCGAACTCGGTGAGCAGCAGCGGCTTCAGGCCCGGCACCAGGTCCAGGTGCAGCACCCGGTCCACGCGGGTGCCCACCAGCGGGTCGATCTTGTTGCGGGTGGGGCCGTAGCTCATCAGGCCGTCGGTGTAGACCGTGACCGGGGCGCCGGTGAAGATCTGCGCGAGCGCCAGCGACGGGTTGACCTGGATCGACTCGACCGCCAACTCGACGTCGTCGGTGCCGAGTTGCCACTCGTGGCGCAGGAACCGCTCCCAGAGCGGCAGATCGTCCCCGCGGGGGGCCCAGCCGCCCGGGTGGAACGGGAAGAGGGTCTCGTTGTACGAGATCACGTCGTCGAAGCGGTCGCGCAGTTTCTCGAAGCCGGGCGCCTCGTCCAGCGCGGGCGTGGTCTCGGGCGTGGCCGCGTTGTTGCAGACCAGCAGGATCCGCCGGCCGGCCGGGCGGAAGGCGCCGGAGTCCAGGGCGGCGGCGAGCGTGGCCGTGCCGTACAGCGTCGACGCCTGGAAGATCTGGGTGGTCACGCGGCGGCCCCCGCGGGAGCGGGACGGCGGCGCAGCCGGCGCAGCTTGGTGGCGCGCGGGAGGTCCATGGAGTCCAGCGCCTCGTCCAGCACGTCCTGCGGCATGCGCCGCAGGGCGGCGGCACTCATGGATTTCAGTTTCTTCGCCACCGCGGGCTCGAACCTTTCGATGGATCCCAGATGATGGGAAATGATGGCGCAATAGGTACGGACGGCCTTCGGCAACAGCTGGTCGGCGTCCCGGTCCTCGGCGGTTTCCGCGACGACCTGATCGAACGCGCGAATGAAATCGAGCTGCCGGACATCACCGATCTGGGTGAGTGAGGAGGCGACTCCGCGCCGGTAGAACACGCCGAGCAGACTCACCGCGGCGAAGGATTCCGCCTCCCGGTGCAACTTCCAGATCCATGGCCGGTCCTCGGCCGTGCGCAGCCCGTCGGTGAAGTGCAGCAGCCCCTTGTCCACGAGCCGGCGGTGGTAGAAACCCGCCCACGCGTACGCGTAGTCCACGGACGTCGACCGGTCGGCGGGCAGGATCGCCTCCCGCGGGTCCATCACCACGTTCCGCCGGCCGACCGGCACCCGGTTCACCTGACGCGCCCTCGCGGTGCACTGCACATGGTCGGTGCGGATGAAGTCACAGCCCAACTCCTCCATGGCTGAAACCGCTTGCGGGAAGTAGCCGGGGGCGAGCCAGTCGTCGCCGTCCAGGAAGGTCAGGTACGCGCCGCGCGCCCGGTCGATACCGGTGTTGCGGGCGGTCGCCAGACCTCCGTTCCGCTCGTGCCGGACGTAGACGGCCCCGGGCAGCTCGCGCTCCGCGCGCGCGAGAATCTCTGGTGTCCCGTCGCGGGAACAGTCGTCGACGAGAATGAATTCGAAGTCCTCACGCGCGTTCACCTTCAGGCTCCTGAGCGTGTCGGGCGCGTATTGCTGCACGTTGTAGAACGGCACGATGACGGAGAGCTTGACCACGTCAGGGACGTTAGGGGGAAGCCCGTCATTCGTCTTGACCGTCTGCTTGATGCCGGGTGAACGGCACGTGGCGAAGCTGTGAACCAGGCCTTTTCCGCGCACCTTCGCGACTCGATTCGCCATTCGGCGATGTGCTGTTAACCGTTTGTTGCGTTCAGGTTGGGCGGAACCTCGGAATGGCTTCCTAGCGTCTTCGGCGTGCCAGCAAGTGCTACGAAGTCCCTGCGGGTCGCGGTCCTCGCCGATTCCGACACCCGGTGGAAGTGGGGCGCGCTCACCGCGCAGCGCCTCGCCCCCGCCGATGCCGAGATCCGGCTCGACGGCTACCTCCTGCGGGGACGCGCCACCCCGACGGCCCGCCAGCTGAAGGAGGTCGGCGTCCGGGCGGACTCCCTCCGCGAGGTCACCGGCGTCGAGTTCCTGCGCGCCATGGACGCCTCGTCGTACGACGTCCTCGTCCTCGCGCTGGTCGGCGGCGGGGTGCAGGCGATGCTGCACGGGCTGCGCGCCGTCTGGACGGGCGCCGGCAAGCGTCCCGTCGTCGTCACCGGGTACGTCGGTGTCGTCTACGAGAAGCTCGCCGACGGGCTGCTGCTGCGGCACGGCGCGGACCTCGTCCTCGCCAACTCCCGCCATGACGCGGACCGGTTCCGGGCCGTGTACGAGGGCGTGGGCGCCGACGCCTCCTCGGTCACCGAGGTCGCGCTGCCCTTCCTCGGCGGGGCGCCGTACACCGGTGAACACGAGCCCTACACCGTGGTGTTCGCGGCCCAGCCGTCCGTCCCGGACCGCCGCGAGGACCGTACCTACCTGCTGAACCGGCTCATCGGCCACGCCCGCAGGCACCCCGAGCGCGAAGTCCTGCTGAAGCTGCGCTCCAAGCCGGGCGAACACACCACCCACATCGAGGAGTTGCCGTACCAGAAGCTGGCGCAGGGCAAGGACCTGCCCAACAACTTCCGTCTGGTGTACGGCCACATGGGCGAGGTGCTGGACCGCACCGACCTGCTGGTCACGGTCAGCTCCACGGCCGCGCTGGAGGCCCTGCACCGCCGTATCCCCACGGTGATCCTGACCGACCTGGGCGTGCGCGAGGTGCTCGGCAACCACCACTTCACCGGCTCCGGCTGTCTCGCCTCCTGGGACCAGCTCGACGCCGGACACCGGCCGGCGGCCGACGAGGAGTGGGTGGCCCGGCAGGGCGTCGCGGCCGACGGGACGTACGGCACGGCCTTCGACACCGCCCGCGCACGCATCGCCGGGCTGCTGGACCGCCCCGGGGGCCTGCCGCCCCTGAACCCCTACTACACCCCCGAGACCGCGCCCGGCTATCTGCCCGGCATCCTCGCCCGGCACCACCTCGGCCCCGACGGCGTCCCGCTGCCCGGCGCGCCCGCAGCCGACAAGGAGCCCGGACCGGTCCGCCAGATCGTGCGCCGCGCCGCGCGTGGCGCCTACCGCCACGGTGTGCAGCGGGTCGCCCCGGTGATCCGCCGGATGGGGGAGCTGTGACGACCCTCCAAGGCTTCCAAGGGACCTTCCAAGGAGACCCCATGTCCAACCCGGAAGCGGGCCAGGGCGCTTCGGTGCGCCGGGTGCTCGCGGTGATCCCCGCACGCGGCGGCTCCAAGGGCGTGCCCGCGAAGAACCTCGCGCCCGTCGGCGGTGTCCCCCTGGTGGCGCGCGCGGTGCGCGAGTGCCGGGCGACCCGGCTGGTGACCGACGTCGTCGTCTCCACCGACGACCAGGCCATCGCCGCCGCCGCCCGGGCGGCCGGCGCCGAGGTCGTGCTGCGGCCCGCCGCCATCGCCGGGGACACGGCGACCTCCGAGGCCGCGGTCCTGCACGCCATGGACGCCCATGAGGCACTGCACGGCGCGGCGGTCGACGTGGTCCTGCTCGTGCAGTGCACCAGCCCGTTCATCGTCCGCGAGGACATCGACGGTGTCGCGTCGGCGGTGATCGAAGGGGGTGCGGACACCGCGCTGACCGTCGCGCCGTTCCATGGCTTCGTCTGGCGGGACGCGGTCGACGAACTCGCCGCGCACGGCGAGCCGTCGGCCACGGAAGACGTCACCGGCACGGCGCGCCCGGCCGCCGGGCCCGGCACGGCCTCGGTGGCCGCGGTGGCGGGCGGCGGCCACGCCGTTCCCGCGCCGACCACCTCGGGCCACGGCGTCAACCACGACAAGTCCTACCGCCCGCGCCGCCAGGACCGCCCCCAGGACTTCCTGGAGACCGGCGCCGCCTACGCGATGGACGCGGCCGGCTTCCGGGGGCACCGGCACCGCTTCTTCGGCCGTACCGAACTCGTCCGCACCGACCCCGCGCGCGTGCTGGAGATCGACGACCCGCACGACCTGGCGCGGGCGCGGGCCCTGGCCCCGCTGTTCGACGCGGACCGCCCCGGTTCGCTCCCCGCCTACGACGACATCGACGCCGTAGTCCTCGACTTCGACGGCACCCAGACCGACGACCGGGTGCTGATCGACTCCGACGGACGGGAGTTCGTCTCCGTGCACCGCGGCGACGGACTCGGCATCGCGGCCCTGCGGCGCAGCGGCCTGAAGATGCTGATCCTGTCCACGGAACAGAACCCTGTGGTCGCCGCCCGAGCCCGGAAGCTGAAGCTCCCGGTGCTGCACGGCATCGACCGCAAGGACCTCGCCCTCAAGCAGTGGTGCGAGGAGCAGGGCATCGCGCCGGAGCGCGTGCTCTACGTCGGCAACGACGTCAACGACCTGCCGTGCTTCGCCCTCGTGGGCTGGCCCGTGGCGGTCGCGAGCGCCCACGACGTCGTACGCGGCGCCGCACGCGCGGTCACCACCGTCCCCGGCGGTGACGGCGCGATCCGAGAGATCGCCAGCTGGATCCTCGGCCCCTCTCTCGATTCCCTCCCCAAGTAAGGAAATCTCCCCCATGAGCAGCAACTCCCGCATCCGCACGTTCGGTTCGCGCGACGTCGGCCCCGGCCGTCCCGTCTACATCTGCGGCGAGATCGGCATCAACCACAACGGTGAGCTGGAGAACGCCTTCAAGCTGATCGACGTGGCCGCCGAGGCCGGCTGCGACGCGGTCAAGTTCCAGAAGCGCACCCCGGAGATCTGCACCCCGCGCGACCAGTGGGACATCGAGCGGGACACCCCCTGGGGCCGGATGACCTACATCGACTACCGCCACCGCGTGGAGTTCGGTGAGGACGAGTACCGCCAGATCGACGAGTACTGCAAGGAGAAGGGGATCGACTGGTTCGCCTCCCCGTGGGACACCGAGGCCGTCGCCTTTCTGGAGAAGTTCGACGTGCCCGCCCACAAGGTGGCGAGCGCGTCCCTGACCGACGACGAGCTGCTGCGCTCCCTGCGCGCCACGGGCCGGTCGGTCATCCTGTCGACCGGCATGTCGACCCCGAAGCAGATCCGCCACGCGGTCGAGGTCCTCGGCTCGGACAACATCCTCATGTGCCACGCCACCTCGACCTACCCGGCGAAGGCCGAGGAGCTGAACCTCCGCGTGATCAACACGCTGGAGATGGAGTACCCGAACGTCCCGATCGGCTACTCCGGCCACGAGACCGGCCTGCAGACCACGCTCGCGGCGGTGGCGCTGGGTGCTGTGTTCGTCGAGCGTCACATCACCCTCGACCGCGCCATGTGGGGCTCCGACCAGGCCGCCTCCGTCGAGCCGCAGGGCCTCACCCGCCTCGTCCGCGACATCCGCACCATCGAGGCCTCCCTCGGCGACGGCGTCAAGAAGGTCTACGACTCCGAGCTGGGCCCGATGAAGAAGCTGCGCCGCGTCGCCGGCGTCGTCGCCGAGGCGGAGATCGCGGCGGCGGCCGGCGAGCCGGTCACGGTCTGATCCCTGACCCTTGAGCCCCTTACGACGGGACGGTCGTACGCCGATGAGCCCCCGCGCCGGTCACGCCGGCCACCCTCCGCGCACGCTCGCCTTCGTGGAGAGCCCGGTCCAGCTGCTGAACGTGCTGGAGTGGGCGCATCTGCAGGGCCTGCGCGGCGCGGAGCCGGACCCGCTGCCGGGCACGGACCCGCTTCCGTCCGTGCCCGCGCAGGTGAGGCGGACCGTGGCCGGTGACTCGCCACAGGCCGGCGCGGATCTCACGGTCGTCGTCCTGTCCCCGACCGACCCGATGACCCGGGGCCAGCTGCGCCGCATGGCGGATCTGGCCAGGGACGAGGGGTACCGGGTGCGCTGGGAGGAGGCGCGGGGCGGCCCGGCGGCCCCGTTCCAGACGATCGGCGGCCTCGCGGCGGCCCTGAGGCGGGCGGACCGCATCGTCATGGGAGACCCCTTCTCCCGCTATGTCCAACTGCTGCTGACCATCACCCGGGCCCATGACCTGGTCGTGGTGGACGACGGCACGGCGACGATGGAGTTCGTCGCCCAGCTGGCCCGGGGCGAGCGGCTTGTCCGCTGGCACCGCAAGGGCGGCCGGCCCGGGGTGCGCGACCTGCTCTTCGCCCCGGTGTCCTCCTCGGCCCGCCGCCGGCTCACGCCCAGCGCCCGCCGCCGGGTCGAGGTCTTCTCCTCCATGCCGGTGACGGAGACACCGCAGGGAGTACGGGTCACCGCCAACGACTTCTCCTGGACCCGCGCCCGCTTCGGGCCGCCGCGGATCACCAAGAGCGCGGACATGGTCGGCACGTCCCTGGTGGAGACGGGGGTCGTGGACGGCGACCGCTACCTGGACGCGGTCCGCAACCTGGCCAAGGCCCACGGCGCGACCCGGTACTTCGCACACCGCCGCGAGAGCGCGGACAAACTCCACCGCCTGGCCGCCGAGACGGGCCTGCAGATAGTCCGCCCGGACCTCCCCCTGGAGCTGATCGCCCGCCGGGGCCCGATCGGCCGTACGATCCTGAGCTTCCCGTCGACCGTCGTCCACACCCTGCCGCTGGCGCTGACGGGCACCGGCGTGCGAGTGGCGGTGTGCGACATCGACCCGACCTGGCTCACTCAGAACGCGTCCCCGCGAGCACAGGGCTTCCTGTCCGGGGTGACGGGCACGGCCCGGGACGTGCACCGGCTGGCGGCGGTCACCAGCCTGGCCTAGGCCGGCCGGCCCGGCCGGCTCCTTCCGCTACGCCCTGTACCGGTAGCGGATCCGGCCGCGGGTGAGGTCGTAGGGGCTGAGTTCCACGAGCACCCGGTCGTACGGGAGGATCTTGATGTAGTTCTTCCGGATCTTCCCGCTGATGTGGGCCAGCACCGTGTGCCCGTTCTCGAGCTCCACCTTGAAGGTGGCATTGCGCAGGCACTCGATGACGGTGCCTTCGACTTCCACGCCCCCTGCTGATTTTGTCATGGTCTCTCACTTCTCCCGTTCTGGGACGGGGTGTTCGGGAGGAAACGAATGCGGTGCGCGCCTGCTTCGGGCGCGGTCCGGCCGTTCGGTGCGGTGTGGCGGAGCGTCACCGGCGGACGAGCTCCAGGGTGCCGGCCGTGCGCCGGGCACCGATGCTCTCGAACAGGGCCGTGGCCGCCGCGTTGGACTCGTCCACCTCGGCCCATGCCGCGGCGGTCCCGGAGCGGTGCAGCGAGCCCAGCGTGTGAGCCAGCAGCGCCCGGGCGATGCCGCGGCGGTGCCGGTCGGCCCGGACAGCGATCAGCCCGATCCGTGGCTGCCGGATCAGCGGTGCCACCCGGACCAGTCTCACGTACTGGTCCAGGTGCCGCGCCACCGCGTACTTCGACGGGTCGAGCACGGTGGTCCCCGCCGGGCGGGGCAGCACCTCGGCCGGCATCGTCTGCCATCCGGCGGCGGCCTCGACCTCGTCGCGGATGACCCTGTCCAGGGCGCGCAGCGGGCCCTCCTCCGCCTCGCCGGCGGGCACGATCGTCACACCGGACGGGGGCCGCACCGAGCCGAGTCCGGTGACCCGCGGGCCGGTCGGCACGAGATAGCCCCACTCGCGGCGTGCCGCGGTGAAACCGGCCCGCTCCCAGGCGGACGTCGCGTCCTGGTCGGCCTCGTCGACCACGGTGTACAGCGGTGTGGGCAGGTCCTCCAGCATCGTGTCGGCGATGCGGTCGAAGACCGCGCCGTGCCACGCGTCGATGCTGATGAAGAGCCGCCCGTCGGGTCGGCGCGAGGCGTCGCCGCGGCCGACCGTCCGGTCGTCCTCGACGGCGTGCCACAGTGTGTCCGAGATCCGCGTGACCACGACCGCGTGGTCACGCGCGCCTGAAGTGAAATGCACAGAGTTCATAGGTGTTGCCTCTCCGGAGTGCCTCGTCCTCGGCGCTCCCGGCGACACCTACGTCAACCGCCCACCGTGACGAAAAGGGGGAGCACCCACAGGGATACAGCCTTCATGGGTGTCACCTCCTCGCGTTCTCTCACGGCTGCCCAGACGGTATCAGCGGGGGCCGGCCGGGCCAACCCGTTTACAGCGGGGGCGAGCGGGGCGTGCGGAGGCCGAGGTGTTCATCGGGCGCCGGGAGTAGGTCCGTCGCCCCATGCGCGCTGTGGGAATCCTGGCTAGGGTCGGCGCTCATGCAGACCACGGGGATCACTCGTCGCCAGCCGGCAGAACGCAGGCGAGACACTCTGGAACGGCTCGTCAGCGAACGGGACCTATGGGTTTCGACGGCCCACCCCGCTCACGGGCCGCACCAGGTGCCGTTGTGGTTCCTGTGGGACGGACAAGCCGTGTGGTTGTGCACCGGTGCCACCTCCGCGACCGTGCGGAACCTCCGTGAAGAGCCGCGTGTACGCCTGGCGCTGCCGGACACCTTCGACGTGGTGCTCATCCAGGGCGAGGCGGAGTGCTTCTCGGACCAGAAGGTGCCCGGAGACGCGGCGGAAGCGTTCGCCGCCAAGTTCGGGTGGGACCCGCGCGCGGAGGAGGGCGCTTTCGTGTACGTACGCGTGGTGCCGAAGACGGTGCGCGCCTGGCGCGGCGAGCCCGAACTGCGCGGCAGGGTCATCATGCGCGACGGGACATGGTCGGATTGACGGCCGTCCCGCGGCGAGTCGCCCGGCCGCTCGCTCCTGCGCTCCCCGTGTCGGCGGCCGGCATCCCGCTCGTCACCGAAGACACCGGCCGGCTCTCGTCCGTCGACCGCGCCTGGGGTCAAGCCGTACGCCCTCCGGCGGCCGGACGTGTCTCAGCCCACGGCCCGCTTCACGAGGGCCGCTATCCGCTCCTCCACCTCCGCAGTCACCTCGGTCAGGGCGAAACCGGCCGCCCACATCGTGCCCTCGTCCAGCTTCGCCTGGTCGCTGAAGCCGAGGGTCGCGTAGCGCGACTTGAACTTCTCGGCGCTCTGGAAGAAGCAGACGACCTTGCCGTCCAGCGCGTAGGCCGGCATCCCGTACCAGAGCTTGGGCGCGAGTCCCGGGGCGTTGGCGGTGATCACGGCGTGGACGCGCTCCGCCATGACCCGGTCCGAGTCCCGCATCTCGGCGATCTTCGCGAGCACGTCCTGCTCCGCCTGCGCCGCCTTCTCCGCCCGCGAGCTGCGCCGGGCCGCCGTCTTCAGCTCCCGGGCATGCTCCTTCATCGCGGCCCGCTCCTCAGCCGTGAAACCCTCGTACGCGGTGCTGTCGGTGTCGGCCATGGCGGATTCCCCCTCGGATCTCGCTGCAAGGATCTTGGAACGGGACTCTAGCGGGAGCCACTGACAACGGCACGGGGAACGGCACGACGCGTCCGATGCCGAGCACTTCCAGGGCGTAAGGTCCCTGCTGCGGATCAGACTTGGACTTCGGGGGAGTCGATGAACGGCGCAGGCATGTTCGAGGGGACGTTTCAGCCGCTGACGGCCGAGGAGCCCCGGAGCATCGCCGGGTATCGGCTGGCCGCCCGGCTCGGCGCGGGCGGGATGGGCAAGGTCTACCTCTCCCACACGCCGGGCGGACGCCCCGTCGCGATCAAGGTGATCCGGCCCGAGTTCGCCGAAGACCCGGAGTTCCGGCGGCGGTTCGCCCAGGAGGTGCGCGCGGCCGAACGGGTGCAGGGCCTCTACACGGCCCCGGTGATCGACAGCGACACCGAGGGGCCGCAGCCCTGGCTCGCTACGGCGTACGTCTCCGGACCCAGCCTTGCCGCGGCGGTCGCCGAGCACGGACCGCTGCCCGCCCCGGCCGTCCTGCTGCTCACCGCCGGGGTGGCCGAGGCACTCCAGGTGGTGCACGGCGCCGGCATCGTGCACCGCGACCTGAAGCCGTCCAACGTCCTGCTGGCCGCCGACGGCCCGCGCGTCATCGACTTCGGCATCGCCCGCGCCGCCGACAGCACCGCGCTGACCGGCAGCGGGGTCACGGTCGGCACGCCCGCGTTCATGTCGCCGGAGCAGGCGGCGGGCCGGACCGTGGGCCCGCCGACGGACGTGTTCGCCCTCGGACAGATCGCGGCCTTCGCGGCGCTGGGCAGGTCCGCGCACGGCGACGGCCCCTCCCATGCCGTGCTCTACCGGATCGTGCACGAGGAACCGGACCTCACCGGCCTGCCCGCGGAGCTGACCGACCTCGTACGCCGCTGCCTGGCCAAGGCCCCGGAGGCGCGCCCGTCCCTCGCCGGGGTCCTGGCCCTCTGCAACGCCGCATCCGGCGCCACGCAGCTGCGCCGGCATGAGGACTGGCTGCCGAGTGCGGTGACCGCGACGATCACTGAACGCTACAAGGCCACCCTCCCGCCGCCGCCCCCGCAAGAACAGCCCCCGGCCCCCATGACCCCCCCACTCCAGCAGCCCCCGACGTCCGCGCCTGCGGCGTCTGCGCAGCTTCCGGCGTCCGAGCCCGTGGCGTCCCCACAGCCCCTGGCCTCCGCGCCCGTGGCGCCCCCGCAGCTTCCGGCGTCCGCGCCTGCGGTGTCTCCGCAGCTCTCGGCGTCCGCGCCCGTGGCGTCTCCGCAGCCCGCGGCGACAGCACCCACGGCGTCCCCGCAGGTCCGGTCGTCCGCGCCTGCGGCGTCTCCGCAGGTCCCGGCGTTCGCGCCTGCGGCGCCCTCGCAGCTTCCGGCGTCCGCGCCGCCCCCTCAGCCCCCGGCGACAGCGCCCGTGACGTCTCCGCAGCCCGCGGCGGCAGCACCCACGGCGTCCCCGCAGGTCCCGGCGTCCGCGCCTGCGGCGCGCTCGCAGCTTCCGGCGTCCGCGTCGCTCCAGCAGCCCCCGGCGTCCGCGTCCGCGCCGCCCCCTCAGCCCCCGGCGACAGCGCCCGTGGCGTCTCCGCAGCCCGCGGCGACAGCACCCACGGCGTCCCCGCAGGTCCCGGCGTCCGCGCCTGCGGCGCGCTCGCAGCTTCCGGCGTCCGCGTCGCTTCAGCAGCCCCCGGCGTCCGCGTCCGCGCCGCCCCCTCAGCCCCCGGCGACAGCGCCCGTGGCGTCTCCGCAGCCCGCGGCGGCAGCACCCACGGCGTCCCCGCAGGTCCCGGCGTCCGCGCCCGTGGCGTCCTCTCAGCCCCCGGCGGCAGCGCCCGCGCCGCCCCCGCAGCTTCCGGCGTCCGCGTCTGCGGCGTTCCCGCATCCGCCGACGGTCACGGCCGCCCCTCCCTACTCCCCGGCGGCCGCCGTACCGCAGGCGCCGGTGCCCCGGCAGCTGCCCGGGGTGCACCAGGCCCCGACGCAGACCGCCCGGCCCACACAGCCGGTGACCGGGCAGCACGTGCAGCCGCCGCCCGGTGCCCGGCGCCGTGGGACCGCCGTCCTCCTCGGCTGTGTCGCCGGAGCCCTCGTGCTCGCTGTCGGAGTCATCGGCTATCTCGCCCGGAGCGGCGGCTCCGACCACGGTGACCAGGCCGAAGCCTCCGGTTCGCCCGCCACGGCCGGCGCCCCCAAGAGCACCGGCCCGTCGGCGAGCGGGCACCCCACCGCCTCCACCGGCGGCACGCCCGCGCCCGAGACGTACAAGAGGATCAACCTCCCCGACGACTACACCCTGAAGCTCGCCGACCGGCCGCTGACACCGCGCCACGACGGCTACCAGGACCTCGACCTGCTGTGCGGCTCCGGCACCTGCTCCCTCAGCACCGTCGGCGACGAGCTCGCCCTGCTCGACCAGGGCGAACAGGGCTCGCTGGACACGTGCCGACACGAGACCCGTTACCTCCCCGAGGGCGACGGCGTCTCCGTCGGCCGCCTGAGCCGGGGCAGGCAGCTGTGCCTGACCACTCCGGACGGCACCATCGCCCTCGTGACCTACCAGGGACAGTCCCCGAGTACCAGCGCCAGCCGGTACGTCACCCTGGACGTCACCCTCTGGCGCGACGCCGTACCGCCGCCGAACGGCTAGCCGGGCGGACCCTGGACCCCGCCGCCGGGCTTGCGGGCCAGCACGAACCCCCGGGCGCGTGTCTCCTCCCCCGACGGCTCCCGGCGTACCGTCGCCACCAGGTCCAGGCCCGCCTCCGTCAGCAGGCCGGTGATCTGGTCGGGGGTGCGCCAGTAGTAGTCGAGGTCGATCTCGTGGCCGAAGCGCTCCGGCAGGTGCAGGTGGCCGGGGTCCGCGCCGGTCTGGAAGGCCAGGAGGGCGTGGCCGCCGGGGACCAGGGTGCGGTGGAATTCCGCGAAGGCCGCCGGCAGGTGGGCGTCGGGGACGTGGATCGTCGAGTACAGGGCGAGGATGCCGCCCAGGGTGGCGCCCGGCAGGTCCAGGGACGTCATCGAGCCGATGTGGAAGCGCAGTTGGGGATAGGTGTCGCGGGCCAGGGCCACCATCGCGGGGGAGAGGTCGACACCGAAGGCCGGGACGCCCAGCTCGGCCAGGAGCGCGGTGACGTGGCCGGGGCCGCTGCCCAGGTCGGCCACGGGGGCCGGGCCGGCCTGCGTGACCAGTTCGGCGAAGGCGGTGATCAGGGCGCGGTCCAGCGGATGCCGGTCACCGGCCGGGAACCGGGCCGCGTAGTCCTTGGCGATCGCGTCGTAGGAGGTGCGGGTCGTCCGCAGGAAGGCCTCGGTCGTGTCGGTCACGTGTGCGCACCCTAGCGGCACGCGGGTCGCGCTGGGGTCCGGTTCGTGGACATGACGAGCGTGACTGTGCCGAGGCGTGGTATCCGTGGAAGGAGGAAACAGAGGTTTTACCCATCAGAGTCCGCCGCCATGCGTCCGCCGGTCAGATTTTCTTCCCCTAACGGGCTGAACTTTTGTTGATCGAGGGGTAGTTGACCAGCCGGGCGTCCTACCCTTCAGAGGGTGAAGCAATTGATGTCCCTAGAGTCCGAGGCCGGCCTCGCGGGGGATGTGCTCCCCGGCGCGCTGAGCGAAGCCCTGCACGCCGAACTCGTCGCGTTCCGTCGCGACTTGCACATGCACCCTGAGCTGGGCAATCAGGAGTTCCGTACGACCGCCGCGATCAAGGAACGGCTGGAGCAGGCGGGGCTTCGGCCACGGGTGCTCGCCAAGGGAACCGGACTCGTGTGTGACATCGGACTCGCGGAGGGTGAGCGCTCGGCCCTACCGCTGCTCGCACTGCGCGCGGACATCGACGCCCTGCCCATCCCGGACACCAAGACCGACTGCCCGTACCGGTCGACCGTGCCCGACCGGGCGCATGCCTGCGGTCATGACGTGCACACGACCGTGGTGCTCGGGACGGGCCTGGTGCTCGCCGACCTGCACGCCAAGGGGCTGCTGCCCCGCCCGGTGCGGCTGCTCTTCCAGTCCGCCGAGGAGGTCATGCCCGGCGGCGCCCTGGACGCCATCGAGGACGGGGTGCTGAAGGGGGTCGGGCGGATCCTCGCCGTGCACTGCGACCCCCGGGTCGACGCCGGGAAGATCGGGCTGCGGCACGGGGCGATCACCAGTGCGTGCGACCGGCTGGAGATCGCCCTTGACGGGCCCGGCGGACACACCGCCCGGCCACACCTGACCACCGATCTCGTCACCGCCGCGGCGCGGGTCGCCGTCGACGTGCCGGCGCTGATCGCCCGCCGCGTGGACACCCGGGCCGGTCTGGCGCTGACCTGGGGGCGGATCGAGTCCGGCCACGCGCCGAACGTCATCCCGCAGCACGCCGAGCTGTCCGGGACCGTGCGCTGCCTGGACCTGGAGGCCTGGCGGCAGGCCCCGGACATGGTGCACGCCGCCATCGACGAGGTCGCCACCCTGCACCGGGCCAAGTCCGAGATCACCTATGTGCGCGGGGTGCCGCCGGTCGTCAACGACCGCGAGTCCACCGAGCTGCTGCGCCGGGCGATGGCCGCGCGGCGCGGCCGGGACGCCGTGGAGAGCACCGAGCAGAGCCTCGGGGGCGAGGACTTCTCCTGGTATCTGGAGCGCGTGCCCGGCGCCATGGCCCGCCTCGGGGTGCGCCGGCCCGGCGAGCGCACGGTGCGCGATCTCCACCAGGGCGACTTCGACGCCGACGAGGACGCGATCACGGTCGGTGTGGACATGTTCACGGCGGCGGCCTTCCTTGAGCCGAACGGGGCGCAGGGCTGATCTTCCGGCCCCTGCGGGGGCCTTCCCCTGGCCGGCGCAACACGCTCCCAAGCCATTCATACACAGCGCGCGACAACGGCATGAGAGGGCCGAGAGCCCGAGTTCAGATGCTGTTTGCCTCGAATCGATAACGGCTTCGAGAGGGGGTTTTTTGCGACATCTACGCGCGTTACGATGCCGCGAAGCCAACGCCGACGGGGCGTTCCGGCCCGAGCACTGGCATGGTGCTCACATCAAGCGCCGTCACGGCGCTCAGGTCAGGTGAAGGAGCCTTCCCGTGCGCCGGGTAGCCAAGCTTTCCGCTGCGTGTATCGCGACCGCAGCTCTCGCCGTGACTGCCACAGCCTGTGGCAGCACCTCCTCCGACAACAACACCGGGTCGTCCGCCTCCTCCGGCGGCGGCAAGGGTGTCAAGATCGGTCTCGCCTACGACGTCGGCGGCCGTGGTGACCGTTCCTTCAACGACTCCGCCGCGCGCGGTGCCGACAAGGCCGTGAAGGACTTCGACGGTTCCGTCAAGGAGCTGACCGCGAAGACCTCGGACACCGAGGCCGACCGTGAGCAGCGTCTGTCGGACCTGGCGGACGCGGGCTACAACCCGATCGTCGCCGTCGGCTTCTCCTACGCCCCCGCCGTGACCAAGATCGCCGCGAAGTACCCGAAGACCAACTTCGGCATCGTCGACTCGGTCGTCAAGGGCGCGAACGTCAACAGCATCACGTTCACCGAGGAGCAGGGCTCCTACCTGGCCGGTGTCGCCGCCGCGCTGAAGACCAAGAAGGACCACGTCGGCTTCATCGGCGGTGTCGACAACCCGCTGATCAAGAAGTTCGAGGCGGGTTACGTCCAGGGCGTGCACGACACCAAGCCCAAGGTCAAGGTCGACGTCCAGTACCTGTCCCACGGCCAGGACTTCTCCGGCTTCTCCAGCCCGGACAAGGGCCAGCAGGCCGCGCAGGGCATGCTGGACAAGGGTGCCGACGTCATCTACACGGCCGCCGGCTCCTCCGGCAACGGCGCGATCGAGGCCGTGCACGGCGTCAAGGGCGCCTGGGGCATCGGCGTGGACTCCGACCAGTACAACATCCCGGGTCTGGCCCAGTACAAGAGCTCGTTCCTGACCTCCATGGTCAAGAACGTCGACGTCGGTGTGTACGACTTCATCAAGTCCGTCAAGGACGGCAAGCCGCTGACCGGCAACAACGTCTACTCGCTCGCCAAGGGCGGTGTCTCGCTCGCCACGAGCGGTGGCTTCATCAAGGACATCCAGCCCAAGCTGGACGCCGCGAAGAAGAAGATCGTCGACGGCCAGATCAAGGTCAAGACCACCCCGTGACCTGACGGATCCGTTCGGTCCTGACCGGCCGGATCCGATCGGTCCCGGTTGACGGATCCGGTCGGTCCAGGCTGACGGATCCGATCGGCCCGTCGGACCTCGGCTCGGCGAGGGAACGCCGTCCCAACGGCCCCTCGCCGAGCCATAACAATGTGTCAACTCTACGCGTGTAGCGCGGAGTTGCCGCGCTAGCGTCGCCGACGCCTGCCACCTCCCCTATGCAGCCCCTTTCCCCGAGGAGAGTGCGCCATCAACGCGTCCAGCCCTCCCGCTGCCGTCGAACTGCGCGGCATCACCAAGCGCTTCCCCGGCGTCGTCGCCAACCGCGACATCGACATCACGGTCCGCACGGGCACCGTCCACGCCCTGTGCGGTGAGAACGGCGCCGGCAAGTCCACCCTGATGAAGATCCTCTACGGCATGCAGCAGCCGGACGAGGGCACGATCACCGTCAACGGCGAACAGGTCGTCTTCCACAACCCCGGCGACGCCATCGCCCGCGGCATCGGCATGGTGCACCAGCACTTCATGCTCGCCGACAACCTCACCGTGCTGGAGAACGTCGTCCTCGGCGCGGAGAAGCTGTACGGCATCGGCGGCAAGGCCCGCGCGAAGATCAAGGAGATCTCCGACGCGTACCACCTGAACGTCCGCCCCGACGTCCTCGTGGAGGAGCTGGGCGTCGCCGACCGCCAGCGCGTGGAGATCCTCAAGGTCCTCTACCGCGGCGCCAAGACCCTCATCCTGGACGAGCCCACCGCCGTCCTCGTACCGCAGGAGGTCGGCGCCCTCTTCGACAACCTGCGCGAGCTCAAGGCCGAGGGCCTCACCGTCATCTTCATCTCCCACAAGCTGGGCGAGGTGCTCTCCGTCGCCGACGAGATCACCGTCATCCGGCGCGGTACGACGGTCGGTACGGCCGAGCCGTCCCACACCACCCCCAAGCAGCTCGCCGAGATGATGGTCGGCAGCGAACTGCCCACCCCGGAGACCGCGGAGTCCACCGTCACGGACGTCCCGATGCTGGAGGTCGAAGGCCTGCACCTCGCGCAGACCGACCTGGAGGGCATCGAGCGGATCATCCTGGACCAGATCTCCTTCACCATCCACCGGGGCGAGGTCCTCGGCATCGCCGGAGTGGAGGGCAACGGCCAGTCCGAACTGGTCGAGGCGATCATGGGCATGCGCCACCCGGACGCCGGCGTGATCACCCTCGACACCGCCGACATCTCCCACGCCGCCACCCGCCACCGCCGCGAGGCCGGCATCGGCTACATCCCCGAGGACCGCCACCGCCACGGCCTGCTCCTCGAGGCCCCGCTGTGGGAGAACCGCATCCTCGGCCACGTCACCGAGAAGCCCAACTCGCGCGGCGGGCTGATCGACATCAAGGCGGCCCGCGCCGACACCGAGCGGATCGTTGAGGCGTACGACGTCCGCACCCCCGGCATCGACGTGACCGCGGCCTCGCTGTCCGGCGGCAACCAGCAGAAGCTGATCGTCGGCCGCGAGATGAGCCACAACCCCAAGCTGCTCATCGCCGCCCACCCCACCCGCGGTGTGGACGTCGGCGCCCAGGCGGCCATCTGGGACTACATCCGCGAGGCCCGCCGCGAGGGCCTGGCCGTACTGCTGATCTCCGCCGACCTGGACGAGCTGATCGGCCTCTCCGACACCCTGCGGGTGATGTACCGCGGCCGACTGGTCGCCGACGCCGACCCCGCCACCATCACCCCCGAAGAGCTGGGCTCCGCCATGACGGGTGCGGCCACCGGCCACCTGGAGCACACAGAGGACGACGAGCGATGAACAAGCTGACCTCACGGATCGACAAGGAGCGGCTGTTCCTCGGCATCGCCGCGCCGGTGCTGGCGGTCGTCGCCGCGCTCGTCGTCACCGCCCTGGTGATCCTCGCGACCGGCAAGAACCCCGGTCCCGCCTTCAACGACATGCTGACCTACGGCTTCGCCAGCGACAGCCAGGTCTACATCCTCAACAAGGCGACCACGTACTACCTCGCGGGCGTCTCGGTGGCCATCGGCTTCCGGATGAACCTGTTCAACATCGGCGTCGACGGCCAGTACCGGCTCGCCGCGTTCTTCGCCGCCGTCCTCGGCGGTGCGCTGACCCTGCCCGGCTGGCTCTCCATCCTCCTGATCCTCATCTGCGCGATGGCGACCGGTGCCCTGTGGGCGGCCATCGCCGGTGTGCTCAAGGTGACCCGCGGCGTCAGCGAGGTCATCTCGACGATCATGCTGAACTCGATCGCCACCGCGATCATCGCCTACCTGCTGCAGCCCGGAAAGCTGGCCCAGCTCCAGCAGGGCGGCACCGTCGTCGCCACCAAGCCGCTGCCGTCGGCCTCGCACTTCTTCGACATCGACACCGGCCCGGCCGGCGTGCTGTGGGGCTTCATCTTCGTCGCCGTGATCGTCGGCATCGCGTACTGGTTCGTGCTCGGCCGCACCCGGTTCGGCTACGACCTGCGTACCGTCGGCCAGTCCGAGAGCGCGGCCACCGCGAGCGGTGTGTCGGTCAAGAAGATGGTCGTCACCAGCATGATCATCTCGGGTGCGGTGGCCGGCCTGATCGGTATGCCGACCCTGCTCAACGACAGCTACCAGTTCAGCAGCGACTTCCCGGCGGGCATCGGCTTCACCGGCATCGCCATCGCGCTGCTCGGCCGCAACAACCCGGTCGGCATCGCGCTCGGCGCCCTGCTCTGGGGCTTCCTGGAGCGCACCACCAACCACCTGGAGTTCCAGGGCTACGACAAGGAGATCCTCGGCGTCATCCAGGGCGTCATCGTCCTGTGCGTCGTCATCGCCTACGAGGTCGTACGCCGCTACGGCCTCAAGCGCCAGCAGCAGAAGGTCGGCGCCGAACTCGCCGCCCAGGCCGCCGCCACGACGAAGAAGCAGGAGGTGGCGTGATGACTGCCACGATGACCGACGCGCCGCCGCCCGCGGCGCCCAGGGCGGCGGGCGCGCCGCAGCGCTCGGGCCGCTCCCGGGGCCAGATCCTCCTGCTCGTCGCGGGTGCGCTGCTGCTCCTGGCCGCGATCCGTATGATCACCGGCTCGCAGGACCTCGACTCGGCCGGGCAGGTCGGTGCCGCCCTCGGCCTCGCCGTGCCGATCGGTCTCGCCGGTCTCGCCGGTCTGTGGTCGGAGCGCGCCGGTGTGGTCAACATCGGCCTCGAGGGCATGATGATCCTCGGCACCTTCGGCGCGGGCTGGGTCGGCTGGCAGTCCAGCCCCTGGCTCGGTCTGCTGGCCGGCGTCGGCTTCGGCGTCCTCGGCGGCCTGCTGCACGCCGTCGCCACCGTCACCTTCGGCGTCGACCACATCGTCTCCGGTGTCGCGATCAACCTGCTGGCGCTCGGCGCCACCCAGTACCTCGCCAAGCTGTTCTTCGCCGGCGGCGCCGCGGCCAACGCGGGCGGCAACCCCAAGCAGTCCCCGCCGGTGGACCCGCTGCCCGACGTCACCGTGCCCGGCCTCTCCGACGGCCTGCACTCGATCGAGAACCACCACTGGTTCCTGGTCTCCGACCTCGCCGGCATCCTCGGCGGCCTGATCACCCACCTGTCCGTGATCACGGTCCTGGCCGCGGTGCTCTTCGTCGGCAGCTGGTGGATCCTGTGGCGCACCCCGTTCGGCCTGCGGCTGCGCTCGTGCGGCGAGAACCCGACCGCCGCCGAGTCCCTCGGCGTCAACGTCTACACCTACAAGTACGCGGCCGTCGCCGTCTCCGGCGGCCTCGCCGGCCTCGGCGGCGCCTTCCTGGCGCTGGTCACCTCGCACACCTACCTCGAGGGCCAGACCGGCGGGCGCGGTTACATCGGCCTCGCCGCGATGATCTTCGGCAACTGGCGTCCGGGCGGCCTGGCGATGGGCGCCGGCCTGTTCGGCTACTCCGACGCGCTGCAGCTGCGCAACGGCGGTACGACCGTCCACGCCCTGCTGCTCGTGCTGGTCGTCCTGCTCGTCCTCATGGCAGGCTGGAGGCTGTACCGCACCTCGCTGTGGCAGGGCGCGATCAGCCTCATCGTGGCCGCGCTGGTCCTGGTCTGGTACCTGCTCACCGACGAGGTCCCGAGCGACTTCGTGGGCGCCACCCCGTACGTCGTCACCCTGCTGGTGCTGTCCCTGTCGGCGCAGCGCCTGCGGATGCCGAAGGCGGACGGCATGCGCTACCGGAAGGGCCAGGGCAAGTGACGAGGCAAGCCGCCGGCTTCGACTGGGAGGCGCTGCGGGAGGTGGCGCGGGAGGCGATGAGCCACGCGTACGCCCCCTACTCCGGCTTCCCGGTCGGCGTGGCGGCCCTGGTCGACGACGGCCGCACGGTCACCGGGTGCAACGTGGAGAACGCCTCCTACGGCCTCGGGCTGTGCGCCGAGTGCGGCCTGGTCTCGGACCTCCAGCGCACCGGCGGCGGCCGCCTGACCCACTTCACCTGTGTGGACGGCGGGGGCGCCCTGCTGGTCCCGTGCGGTCGCTGCCGTCAGCTGCTGTACGAGTTCGGCGGTCCGGACCTCCTCCTGGACACCCCCGCGGGCGTCCTGACGCTGTCCGAGATGCTGCCCCAGGCCTTCGGCCCGGACCATCTCACCAAGTAACGCCGTACGGCCCCCCTGCCCCGCTCGCAGGGGGGCCGTGCGCTTCGCACCTCCCGGAAGGAAGCCACCAGCCATGGCCATGGACGCCATCTCCGTGATCCGCACCAAGCGGGACCGCGGCGAGCTGACCGACGAACAGATCGACTGGGTCATCGACGCCTACACCCGCGGCGAGGTCGCCGACTACCAGATGGCCGCGCTCAACATGGCGATCCTGCTCAACGGGATGAACCGCCGCGAGATCGCCCGCTGGACGGCGGCCATGATCGCCTCCGGTGAGCGCATGGACTTCTCGGCCCTGTCCCGCCCGACGGCCGACAAGCACTCCACGGGCGGCGTCGGCGACAAGATCACCCTGCCCCTGGCCCCTCTCGTCGCGGCCTGCGGCGCGGCCGTCCCGCAGCTCTCGGGCCGCGGCCTCGGCCACACCGGCGGCACCCTGGACAAGCTGGAGTCGATCCCCGGCTGGCGCGCCCTGCTGTCGAACGAGGAGATGCTGCACGTCCTGGACACGACGGGCGCGGTGATCTGCGCGGCGGGCGACGGCCTGGCCCCGGCGGACAAGAAGCTGTACGCGCTCCGCGACGTCACCGGAACGGTCGAGGCCATCCCCCTGATCGCCTCCTCGATCATGTCGAAGAAGATCGCCGAGGGGACGGGCTCCCTGGTGCTGGACGTCAAGGTCGGCACGGGCGCCTTCATGAAGACGATCGAGGACGCCCGTGAGCTTGCTTCGACGATGGTCGGCCTGGGCACCGACCACGGTGTGAAGACGGTGGCGCTCCTGACGGACATGTCGACCCCGCTCGGCCTGACGGCGGGCAACGCCCTGGAGGTCCGCGAGTCGGTGGAGGTCCTGGCGGGCGGCGGCCCGGCGGACGTCGTGGAACTGACCGTCGCCCTGGCCCGCGAGATGCTCGACGCGGCCGGCATCAAGGACGCCGACCCGGCGAAGGCCCTGGCCGACGGCTCGGCGATGGACGTGTGGCGCCGGATGATCCAGGCCCAGGGCGGCGACCCGGACGCGGAGCTGCCCACGTCGAAGGAACAGCACGTCATCAAGGCCCCGTCGTCGGGTGTCCTGACCCGCCTGGACGCCTACGGCGTCGGCGTCGCCGCCTGGCGCCTGGGCGCGGGGCGTGCCCGCAAGGAGGACCCCGTGCAGGCGGGCGCCGGCGTCGAGATGCACGCCAAGCCGGGCGACCCGGTGACGGAGGGCCAGCCGCTGCTGACCCTGCACACGGACACCCCGGAGCGCTTCGAGTACGCCCTCCAGGCCGTCGAGGGTTCGTACGACATCGCGGCGCCGGGCACGGACTTCACGGCGACGCCGGTGGTGCTGGAACGTATCGCCTGACCAGGTCATTCATCGTGCGGGTGAACGGGATCGGTGGACCTCCGCCGATCCCGTTCGGCATGCTGGGATCGGTGACGCACGGATAGGAGACCGCCATGAGCGCACTCACCGTGAGCCAGGACCCCGACCAGAACTGGGACGACCTCGTCCGGTACTGGGAGGAGATGGAATGGCCCGAGGGCAGCAAGGTGGAGATCATCGAGGGGATCATCACCGTGTCCCCTTCTCCCGCGTTCCGCCACAACGTGATCGCGGCCCGCGTCCAGCGCCGCCTCTACTCCGTGATCCCCGAGGACTGGGAAATCTTCCAGACCCAGTCGATCGCCGTACCGTCACGGCTGGGCATGCTCATCCCGGACCTGCTGGTGGTCCCGGTGCAGGAGCGCCCGGAGACGGACTCCTACCTCCCCGCCGCCCTCGCCGAACTCGTCGTCGAGGTGACCTCCAAGTCCAACGCCCGCCACGACCGCGTCAGCAAGGCCGCCGCCTACGCCACCGCCGGTATCCCGCTCTACCTCCTCATCGACCGCTGGGCCCCCGGAGGCCCCACCGCGACCCTCCACGGCGAGCCGAAGGGCGACGTCTACCGGGTCCTCAGCGCAGTGAAGTTCGGCGATCCCATCAAGCTCCCGGCGCCCTTCGACCTGACGATCGACACGGGAGAGTTCCCCGTCGACTGACCGGGCGTCAGCCCAGCACCGCCGCCACCCCCACCAGTACCGGCACCGACACCGCCGTCGACAGCAGGATCGACTCGCGGGCCAGGCCCTCGGCCACGCGGTAGCGGCTGGCGTACGTGAACAGGTTCTGCGCGGCCGGGAGGGCCGAGGTCACCACCACGTCCAGCAGGGGCGCGCCGTGCAGGCCGAAGAGCGTCGTGGCCAGGGCCCAGGCCACGAGCGGCTGGCCCAGTGACTTCAACGCCGCCGACAGCAGGACCGGTTGGCGGTCCCTGCCTCGGCCCGGGGCCGGACTGCCGTGCAGGGACATGCCGAAGGCCAACAGCGCCGCCGGGACGGACATGTTGCCGATCAGCGTGAGGGGGTTCATCAGCGGACCGGGCACCGCCCAGCCCGCCGCCGACACCACCACCCCCGACAGGGAGCCCACCGCTATCGGATTCCGCAGCGGTGTCAGCAGACGCCGCCACACCGTGCCCTTCTCGCCCATCCCGGAGAGGTCCAGGACGGTCAGCGCGACCGGGGTCACCAGGACGACCTGGAAGAGCAGCACCGGTGCCACCAGGGACGCGTCACCCAGGACGTACGCGGCGATCGGGATGCCGAGGTTGCCCGAGTTGACGTAACCGGAGCACAGGGCGCCGATGGTCGTACGGCCCACCCCCCAGCGCCGCAGCACGCCGACCACCACGAAGATCCCGGACACGGCGGCCGTACTGAGCGCCGTCACCAGCAGCCGGGCGGAGAACAGCACCGACAGATCGGCCCGCGCGAGGGTCGTGAACAGGAGCGCGGGGCCCGCCACCGTGAAGGCCAGCCGGGTCAGCACCTCGCCGCCCTGCGCGCCGAGCGTCCCGCGCCGCCCGAGCACATAGCCCACCCCGATGACGACCGCGATCACCGCGAACCCGCTCAGTACCCCCGTCACAGGGCCAACCCTCCGAGTCGACGGGGGGACCGGTCAATGTGATCTGTGCCGATGAGTTACGCCCGCCCCGCGGGTCTACCGCATGTGAAGGCCAAGGAACCCGCTGTGCTCGCGCTGCCCGGCCCCGTCGCCCGTGACGAGGTCGCGGGGCTGTGCGCCCAGGTGCAGGAGCTGCTGGCGGGCAGCCGGGACCGCGTCGTCGTGTGCGATGTGGGCGGGCTCGGGCCGCCGGGGCTGGCCGTCGTGGACCTGCTGGCGCGCCTGGAGCTGGCCGCCCGCCGGTCCGGCGGGCGGATCCGTCTGCGGGACCCCGATCCCGCGCTACCCGCCCTGCTCGACCTCGTCGGCCTTCGCTTCCAGACGGAGGGGCAGGCCGAAGAGCGGGAACCAGCGCGTGGTGTCGAGGAAGCAGTGGAAACCGGTGATCCGGCCGTCTGACAGCTCCAGCACCTGCACCGCCCACGGGCTGAACCCGCCGTTCTCCGGGTCCGGCTTGTAGTGCGCGAACCCGGGCAGGCCGTTGACCTGGACCGGCACCAGACGGGAGTCGGCGCAGGAGGCACCGAGGGTGGTCATGAAGCCGGTGATGTCGGCCGGGCCGCGCAGCCACAGGTCGAACGGGGGCATCGTCATGACGGCGTCCTCGTGGAGCAACGCCGTCAGCGCCGTCATGTCGTACCCCTCGAAGGCCTTCACATAGCGCTCAAGGAGTCTCTGCTGCTCCTCGTCGAGCGGGTCGGACACCGCGCCCTCGGGGCCCGCGTCCGCGCGCTCGGCGAGCGTGGCCCGCGCCCGCTGCAGCGCGCTGTTGACCGAGGCGACCGTGGTGCCCAGCAGCTCGGCGACCTCGCTCGCCTTCCAGGCCAGCACCTCGCGAAGGATCAGCACCGCCCGCTGCTTGGGCGGCAGTTGCTGGAGGGCCGCCATGAAGGCCAGCCGGATCGACTCCTTCGCGACGGCGGCCTCCGCCGGGTCCTCGACCGTCGGCAGCACCCGCGCGTCCGGCATCGGCTCCAGCCACGTGTGGTCCGGCCGGGGGGACAGGGCCGCCTGGGCGAGCGGGGTCGACTCGGTGAGGTCCATCGGCCGCGCCCGCTTGTTGCCCGCCGTCAGCATGTCCAGGCACACGTTCGTCGCGATCCGGTACAGCCACGAGCGCAGCGAGGAGCGGCCCTCGAACTTGTCGTAGCTCCGCCAGGCCCGGACCAGGGTGTCCTGCACCGCGTCCTCGGCCTCGAAGGAGGAGCCGAGCATCCGGTAGCAGTACCCGGTCAGCTCGGTCCGGTGCTTCTCCAGTGCGACGTCGAGATCCGCCGTCGCCGTGCTGTCGCCCATCGTCCACCCACCCCTGTGGCCGTCCCTGCGGCGCACCTTCGCGCCACTTGGGAAGCTACCGCAGGGGACTGACAACGGCGTGCCGAGTTGGGAGAAGTGCAGGTGAGAGGCGGTGCGCCCACGAACTCGGGTGGTGCGGTTCGCGGGCGGCTGCGAGTTCGTCGCGGGTACTCGCGCAGTTCCCCGCGCCTCTCACGCGGCGTCTCAGTGGGCGTTGGCCACCAGCGAGCGTCGGGCCTCGACCCGCGCCGCCCGCGTACCCAGCACCGTGATGGTGACGACCCCGACGACGGCCAGCAGGCCCACCCCCACCGTGCCGCCCCAGCCGTCCGCGTGGAACGCCGTCGCGCCGACCGTGCTGCCGACGCTGGAGCCGATGTAGTACGCCGACTGGTAGAGCGCCGAGGCCTGCGCGCGGCCGTGCGTGGCCGTCTTGCTGACCGCCGAGGACGCCACCGCGTGGCCCGCGAAGAACCCCGCCGTGATCAGCACCAGCCCCAGCAGGACCAGCGGCAGCGAGGGCGCCACCGAGAGCAGCAGGCCCGCCGCCGTCGTACCGCCCGCCAGGTACAGCGCGCCCCGGCGGCCGAGCCGGCCCACCAGACGGCCCGCCGTGGACGCCGACACCGTGCCCACCAGGTAGACCAGGAAGATCGAGCCGACGATGCCCTGCGGCAGCCCGAACGGCGCCTCCGTGAGCCGGTAGCCGATCACCGTGTAGACACCGCCGAACACCGTCATGAACAGCGCACCGATCGCGTACAGGCGCCGCAGCAGCGGGTTGGCGAGGTGGTCGCGGACCGTGCCGAGCAGCACGCGGGGCCGCAGCGAGCCCGCCTTGAAGTGCTTGGGGGCCGGCAGCAGCAGCCGGAACGCCACCGCGCACGCCACGGCGACCGCGCCGATCACACCGACCGAGACCCGCCACCCCCACTCCTGGGCCACCCAGCCGGTGATCACCCGGCCGCTCATGCCGCCGACGCTGTTCCCCGCGACGAACAGGCCGATCGCCGTGACCAGCGCCTTCGGCCGGACCTCCTCGGCCAGATAGGCCTGCGCCGAGGCCGGCAGACCGGCCAGGGCCGCGCCCTGCACCGCCCGCATGGCCACCAGCGCGCCGATCGACGGCGCGAACGGCACCAGCAGGCCGACCGTGACCGCGACGGCCAGCGAGCCCGTCATCACCGCACGGCGCCCGAAACGCTCGGACAGGGCGCTCATGGGCAGCACGAACAGCGCCAGTCCGCCGGTCGCGGCCGCCACGGTCCAGCTCGCCTCGCTCGCCGCGACCCCGAACTCGCCGGAGATCAGCGGCAGCAGGGCCTGCGTGGAGTAGAGGAGGGCGAACGTCGCGACTCCGGCGAGGAAGAGGGCGAGACTCATCCGGCGGTAGCCGGGGCCGCCCGGGGTCATACGGGAGTCGGCGTCGGTGGGGTCGACGGAAGGGACGTGCGTTGCGGCGTCCAGGGTGGTGGACGCCCCGGTACTGGCGGGAGACATGTCCTCGACCGTAGGAGGGCCTGTCTCATCCGTCCAATGCATGAATTCGCCATAATCATTCCCATGACGCATCAGCAGAGCTCACAGGCCCGTCTGTCACCATCCGGTGACACAGAAGACATGTCTGAGATGTCGCGGGTGCTCGCCCCGCGCCTCGCGTACTTCGCCGGCGTGGCCCGCACCGAGCACGTCACCCGGGCCGCCCACGAGATGAACGTCCCCCAGTCCACCCTCTCCCGCGCGATGGTCCGCCTGGAGCAGGACCTCGGCGTCGACCTGTTCGCCCGCCACGGCCGTACGGTCTCCCTGACCCCCGCCGGCCGCACCTTCCTCACCTCCGTCGAACGGGCCCTCGCCGAGATAGAACGAGCCGCCGAGGAGGTGCGCGCCGACGCCGACCCCGCCACCGGCAAGGTCGCCTTCGGCTTCCTGCACACCATGGGCGCGGAGACCGTACCCGGCCTCCTGCACGCCTTCCGCGCCGACCACCCGCGCGTCCGCTTCAGCCTGGTCCAGAACTACGGCGAGGCCATGCTGGAACGCCTGCGCGCCGGCGAGCTGGACCTCTGCCTCACCTCACCCGTCCCCGACGCCCCCGACCTGGTGGCCCGTCGCCTGGACGAGCAGAAACTCCGCCTGGTCGTCCCCGCCGACCACCGTCTGGCCGGCCGCCGCCGCGTCCGTCTCGCCGAGGCGGCCGAGGAAACCTTCGTCACCCTGGAGCCCGGCTATGGCCTGCGCCGCATCTTCGACACCCTGTGCCGCGAGGCCGGCTTCCGCCCGAAAGTCGCCTTCGAGGGCGAGGAGGCGGAGACCCTGCGGGGTCTGGTGGCGGCGGGTCTGGGGGTCGCACTGCTGCCCCCGCCGACCGTTGCGCGTCCGGGGGTGGTGGAGCTGACGGTCACGGCCCCGAGGGCGGTCCGCGAGATCGGCGTCGCCTGGCTGGCCGGCCGACCGGACACCCCACCGGTGGCGGCGTTCAAGAAGTTCCTGCTCTCAAGAAGGGGCAACTTGCTGCCGACGTGAGGGGCGCCGAAGGCCCCGGAGTCCTACCGCTTCAACGACCGGCCGAACCCCACAGCCAACGGCATCCTCAGACCGATCGGCGGCGGAGCGGCAAGCGCATCCTCGACGGGGCGGGACACGGAGTGCCCGAACAAGGCCCCCATCATGAAATCAACGGCCAGACAGGCGACCTCGTCCCGATGCCCATGCAACCCGTGCCCGTCGGAATGCACTTCGAACCGGCACACCTCCCGGTTGGTCTTCTTCGCCCGCGCGGCGAACCGGAACGACAGTTCGGGGTCGGTCCGTTCGTCGTTCGTGCCGTGCACGATCAGCACCCGCCGCCCCACCAGCTGCCTCACCGGCTCGGCGGGGGCGGCCACATCCTCCTCCGGCAGCCAGGGGGCCAGCGCCACGACGGAGTTGACCGCTTCGTGCCCGCCCGCCCGCAACGCCGCCCGTCCGCCCATGTCCACCCCGACCAGACACACGGGGACGTCGCCGTACCGCCGTACGACCTCGTCGGTGCCCCACTCGGCGTCCATCGCCAGGTGCGCCTCGCTCCCGTTCCAGCCCCGGTAGCGATACCGCACGGTGTGCACGGCCAGTCCCTCGTCCCGGCCGGCCCGTGCGATACGCCGGCCCAGCGAGCGCAGCGCGATCGTCGCCCGCACGGGGGACGGCCTGCGGGCGGAGACCTCCTCCCCGCCGGGGAGCAGCAGCACCGCTCCGCTCACCCCCGTCGGCACCGGGCCGATCGCCTTTCCCAGCCCGGCCGTTCGGACCGGTGTCGCTTGCTGTCCCATGACAGAACAGTGTCAGAAGGGGCGGTGTGCGAAACCCGTATGTGCGGTCACCGTTGCGTATCGACGGGAAAGCGCCGGGAAAGTGCTGTGAAAGAGCCGTCGCGTTCACCGGGTCCTCTACGCGCGTAGGCGTTACAGTGCGGAAATGACGAGCCAGACTGCGCCAAGTGGGGCCGTTCCGACGCCGGACCAGATCCGCCGGGCACCCAAGGTACTGCTGCACGATCATCTCGACGGCGGGCTCCGCCCCGGCACCGTCGTCGAACTCGCCCACGCGACCGGCTACTCGGAGCTTCCCGAGGCCGATCCGGACAAGCTGGGCATCTGGTTCCGCGAGGCCGCCGACTCCGGCTCGCTGGAACGGTATCTGGAGACCTTCAAGCACACCGTCGGCGTGATGCAGACCCGGGAGGCGCTCGTCCGGGTCGCCCGCGAGTGCGCGGAGGACCTCGCCGAGGACGGGGTCGTCTACGCCGAGGTGCGGTACGCCCCCGAGCAGCACCTGGACGGCGGGCTGACCCTGGAGGAGGTGGTCGAGGCCGTCAACGAGGGGTTCCGGCAGGGCGAGCGGATCGCCCGGGAGAGCGGCCGGCGCATCCGGGTCGGCGCCCTGCTGACCGCCATGCGGCACGCGGCCCGCTCCCTGGAGATCGCCGAACTGGCCAACCGCTACCGGGACCTGGGGGTGGTCGGCTTCGACATCGCCGGTGCGGAGGCCGGCTATCCGCCCACCCGGCACCTCGACGCGTTCGAGTACCTCAAGCGCGAGAACAACCACTTCACCATCCATGCCGGCGAAGCCTTCGGGCTGCCCTCCATCTGGCAGGCCCTGCAGTGGTGCGGCGCCGACCGGCTCGGGCACGGCGTACGGATCATCGACGACATCGAGGTCCGCGAGGACGGCTCGGTGCGGCTCGGCCGGCTGGCGTCGTACGTCCGCGACAAGCGGATCCCCCTGGAGCTGTGCCCCAGCTCCAATCTGCAGACCGGGGCGGCGCCCTCCTACGCCGAGCACCCGATCGGGCTGCTGCGCCGGCTCCACTTCAGGGCCACGGTGAACACCGACAACCGGCTGATGTCGCACACGAGTATGAGCCAGGAATTCGAGCGTCTCGTCGGGGTGTTCGGCTACACGCTCGACGATGTTCAGTGGTTCTCGGTCAATGCAATGAAATCGGCGTTCATTCCTTTCGATGAACGACTTGCGATGATCAATGACGTCGTCAAGCCCGGATATGCGGAACTGAAATCCGAATGGCTGTTTCAGCAAACGCCCTCCACCAGGGGTTCTGCCGGCTCGGCGGGATAAGGGCGGCTCGCTGGGGGCGCGGCTTGTGAACGGGGGTTCACAAGCCGTCCGCATTTCGGTGTTTGCGGCGGGCGATCGGGCGTGTTTACGGTCGTGGACCGTTCATCGTTTTTGTTCCGTCCCCTCATGGCAAGGACGCATTTCCCATGAAGCACTCTGCTGTCAGGACCCTCGGTGTCGCCGCTCTCGGTGCCGCCTTCGCCGCCGTCGGCGCGGGCGCGGCCCACGCGGCCCCGGCGGTGCCGGACACCGCCCCGGCGCTGGACGGCGTCACCAGGACGCTGCCGGCCGAGAACGTCGGCACGGCGCAGCCGGGTGCCGCCGACGCCCTCACCCGGGGGCAGGACGCCCTGGGGGCCGGCGTGGCCGCCGCGCAGCCGGCCGTCGAGAGCGCGCTGAGGCAGGGGACGACCGCGCCGGTACACAGCCGCCTCGGCGAACTGCCGGTGCAGAACCTGCCCACGCGCGGCCTGCCCACGCGCGGCCTGCCCACGCACGGCCTGCCGGTCGACGGGGTGTCGCTCGGCTGACGCCGACTGCCGTACGACGCCGTCGGGGCGCCCCGGTCAGATCCGGGAGCGCCCCGACGGCGTTTCGCGTACGGCGGTCGGTCACCAGGCGGTACGCGTCCTGTCCTCCGCCGGCAGCAGGATCCACAGCGCTATGTAGAGCAGGAACTGCGGGCCGGGCAGCAGACAGGACAGCAGGAAGATCACGCGCATCGTCGTCGCGGAGGTGCCGAAGCGCCGTGCCAGCGCTGCGCACACTCCGCCGAGCACGCGGCCGTGGGTGGGACGGACAAGGGCGCTCATGTCGACTCCTCCGGGTCGTCGGTTCGCTGTCGTCAGGTGTCTTCAGCTGTCTTCGACGGTACGGAGACGAAGCGGGCGAAGCGTCACTCTACGGAGCTATTCCGACCCTGGGAATCGTCGGGGTACGCCCCTGAGACAGCTCCTCCTGGACGGTGACGGGCTCGGTCCCGGCGCGCTCGTGCGTCTCCTGCCTGCGCAGCCGGGCGCGGCCCGCGGGCACGACGAGCAGGTGGGCCAGGACCACACCGGTGGTGTTGAGGAGCAGCGAGTCGACGTCCACGACCCTGCCGGGTACGCCGGTCTGCAGCAGGGCGATCCCGAGAGAGATCAGGGCGCCCGCGGCGGCCGTACGGATCAGGGAGGCGAGCGGGGAGACGACGAGCCTGCCGTGGGCCATCGGCACCAGCACGCCGAGCGGGGCGAGCAGTGCCAGTCCCTCGCCGAGGGGTCTCGCGGCCCGCGGCCAGCCCAGGGCCAGATCGGCCCGGATGCCGGCGAGTGGGTGCAGGTTGGGGGGTGTCACCCAGGGCACGTCCAGGGGTCGCAGCATCAGCCAGGCCACGAGGGCGAGGTGGGCGACGAGGAGGACACCCCCTGTCACCCGGATACGGATCGCGGCGCTGCCGCCGCTGGAGCCTTGACGCTGCACGCCCCCCAAGACGCAGCCCCGGGTACGAACGGTTCCGCACCGCAACCATCCGGTGCACCTTGCCCACCCCCGTGCCCACCCGTGCCGCCCCTCCGCGCCCGCGACGGGCGGCCCCGACGGCGGGAGCCGCTATGTGCGTCCGACCTCGCTGGAGGGGGGCTGGACGCTTCCGGGGCGGTCGCGGACCTCGCCCGTGCATTCGTAGCGGCGCAGCCTGTCGTTGGCCGGGCCGCCCAGGATGACCGAGCCGTCGCCCTCCGTCGCCGCCGAGTCGGACAGGGTGCACACCAGCTGGGCCAGGGCGTAGGAGGTCAGACGCGACGGTGCCGTGCTCAGCCGGAGCGTGTCCTCGGGGTTCCCCGGGCCGGGCCCGCTCACGCTGAGACCGCCCGGCACGTACGTCGCATAGCCCGCGGAGCGCTCCGCGGCGGAGGGCGCCGCGGCGAGCTGGTCCAGCAGCCCCTGCGCCACTATGACCCGGCGCCGCGCGTCCGGGGTCCCCTCGGGGACGCGTACCGTCCGGTCGACGGTCACCAGGGAGGCCCCGCACAGCAGGAAGACCTGCACGGGCACCCCCTGCGAGGACTGCGTGGACGGGTTCGGCCCGGCCAGCGAGCACGGCACCCGGGAGGGCGCCGCGCCGAAGTCGGTCGGCACCTGGGTGGCCCGGATGCCGCAGCCGGCGAGCAGCAGACCCAGGAGGGGCAGCCCCACCAGGCGTCGTCTCACGGCCTGGCGTCGTCCCACGGTCCGGCGTCGTCTCTCGGTCCGCGCGGTCATGACCCCTCCTCTCCTGAACTGTCGTCGGTTTCCTGCTTGTCCTGTTGAGGGCCCCCCTCCGCCTCCTCCGTCAGCCGGGAGGCGTCCCGTGGCAGCGTGAGGGTGAACACCGCGCCGCCGTCGGGCGAGTTGGCGGCGGTGATCTCGCCGCCGTGGATGTGGGCGTTCTCCATGGCGATGGACAGGCCCAGGCCGCTGCCCTCGGAGCGCGGCCGGGAGGCGCTCGCCTTGTAGAAGCGGTCGAAGACGTGCGGCAGGACGTCCTCGGGGATGCCGGGTCCGTGGTCGCGGACCTCGATCACCATCGAGTCGTCCGACTCCCGCACCGACACCCGCACCGGCGATCCGCCGTGCTTGAGGGCGTTGCCGATCAGGTTGGCGAGGATGACGTCCAGCCGGCGCGGATCGAGGCGGGAGTGGATACCGCGTTCGGCGTCCAGGTCGACCGCGTCCAGCCAGGCCCGGGCGTCGATGCAGGCGGTGATCTGGTCGGCAACGTCGACGTCGTCCAGGACCAGCCGGGCGGTGCCCGCGTCGAAGCGGGTGACCTCCATCAGGTTCTCGACCAGGTCGTTCAGCCGGCGGGTCTCGCTGACCACCAGCCGTACCGCGGGCTCGATCATCGGGTCGATGCTCCCCGACTCGAACTCCAGCTCCTCCTCCAGCACCTCCGTCACGGCGGTGATGGCGGTCAGCGGCGTCCGCAGCTCATGGCTCATGTCGGCGACGAAGCGCCGCGAGGCCTCGTCCCGCGCGGCCATCTCCGCGACCCGCTGTTCCAGGGCCTCGGCCGCGTTGTTGAACGTCCGGGACAGATCCGCGAGTTCGTCCGTGCCGGACACCCGCAGCCGCGTGTCCAGCCTGCCCTCACCGAGCCGCCGGGCGGCCACGCCGAGCCGGTGCACCGGCTTCAGCACGGTCGTGGCGGCGGCCTGCGCGAGCAGCGCCGCACCGATCAGCGCCAGCCCGGTGGCGATGCCCAGCGACCAGGCCAGCGAGTTGAGGTCCTTGGCCTCCGGCTCCAGGGACTTCGCCATGTAGCCGGTCGGACCGCCGCCTATGACGCGCGTGCCGGCCACCAGATAGGGCGTGCCGTGGTCCACGACCCGCTGCCAGTACAGGTGGTACGGCTCCCGGTTGGCGTCGGTCACCTTCTGCCGCTTGGCCACGGCCGTGCGCAGCGACTTCGGCACGTCCTCCAGCGCGAAGACGTTGATGCCGCCCGAGTTGCCGTACACCGTCTTGCCGTCGGCGTCCTGGGCCACCAGCAGCACGCTGAAGTGCTGGCTGCCGGCCGCCATCTGGCCCGCCGCGCGCTGGAGCTGGTCCTGCGTGGGGTGTTCCGGCAGCGCGCCCGCGCGGTTCTGCATCTCCTGCCGGAAGTCGCGCAGCACCGCGTCCTGGGCGCGGGTGAGCACCGCCTCCCGGTTCAGCCAGTAGGCGATGCCGGACGCGGACACCGCCGCGGTGAGCGCGACCAGTGCGAAAACCACGACCAGGCGCAGCCTGAGACTGGTGAACCTGAGCCGCGACAGACTTCCCTTGCGCCGCGCGGACCACCCGCGCAGCCCCCCTTGCCCGTCGGTCACTGAGGGACGTCCAGGCGGTAGCCGACGCCACGGACGGTACGGATCAGGGTCGGGGACGAGGGCACGTCCTCGACCTTCGCGCGCAGCCGCTGCACACAGGCGTCCACGAGCCGCGAGTCACCGAGGTAGTCGTGCTCCCACACCAGCCGCAGCAGCTGCTGCCGGGACAGCGCCTGACCGGGCCGCCGGCTCAGCTCCAGCAGCAGCCTGAGCTCGGTCGGGGTCAGCTGCAGATCCTCGCCGTTCTTCGTCACGGTCATCGCCGAGCGGTCGATGACCAGGCTGCCGAAGGTCGCCGAATCGCTGGACTCGCGCTCGCCGCGCCGCAGTACGGCCCGGATCCGGGCGTCCAGCACCCGGCCCTGGACCGGCTTGACGACATAGTCGTCGGCGCCGGACTCCAGCCCGACCACGACGTCGATGTCGTCGTTGCGCGCGGTCAGCAGGATGATCGGCAGCTGGTCGGTGCGCCGGATGCGCCGGCACACCTCGAAACCGTCGATGCCGGGCAGCATCACGTCCAGCACGATCAGGTCTGGCCGCTGTTCGCGCAGCAGCTTCAGACCGTCCTCACCGCTGGCAGCGGTGGCCACCCGGTGTCCCTGGCGCGTCAGAGAGAGCTCCAGGGCCGTACGGATGGCGTCGTCGTCCTCGATCAGCAACAGGGAAGGCACGGGCTCATTCTGGCCCATGGACGGGGTTCGTACGACCTGCGCGCACCAGGCCCTCCCCGCCGCCACGCAGTGTGCACTTCCTGTGACGGGCCTGGGCCGGACCCCTGTGACAGGTCTGTGACAGTCGGCGGACACGTCCATGAAGTCACCCCGGCAGTCTTTTGGGCACGGGCAGGGCGGTCATCCGAACCGGCCCGCGCACGACCGAACCACCGCAAGTCCACGACGGGGAGCGCGAGATGAACACGCTGCACAGCATCAGCACCAGCGCCGTAGTCACGCGTCTGCACGACGTGCACCGGGGGTCCGAGAAGTCCGGTGCCGTGAGCGGGCGGGGGTGCGCTCGCGGCACCGGGCGTCAGCACCCGGCATACATGTCGGTGGTTGACGCGCACACGGGGGAAACGCACGGGGGAACCGCGTACAGGGAGGACTCGGGGGAGCAGCGCCGTTCGCTGACGGAGGCGGAGTTCACCGCCTACGTCCAGGAGCGCCGCGCCTCCCTGTACGCCACCGCCTACCACCTGACCGGTGACCGCTTCGAGGCCGAGGACCTGCTGCAGAGCGCGCTGTTCTCGACGTACAGGGCGTGGGACCGGATCAGCGACAAGGCGGCGGTCGGCGGCTATCTCCGCCGCACCATGACCAACCTGCACATCAGCGCCTGGCGGCGCCGCAAGCTCAACGAGTACCCGACCGAGGAACTGCCGGAGACGCCCTCCGACACGGACGCGATGCGCGGCACCGAGCTGCGCGCGGTCCTGTGGCAGGCGCTGGCCCGGCTGCCCGAGCTCCAGCGCACCATGCTGGTCCTGCGTTACTACGAGGGCCGCACGGACCCGGAGATCGCGGAGATCCTCGACATCAGTGTCGGCACGGTGAAGTCCAGCATCTGGCGGTCGCTCCGCCGGCTGCGCGAGGACGAGGTCCTCAGCTTCGGCCGTGACCAGGAGGACGCCTTCGGCGAACTCGTCGCCTGAAGGCCAGGGGTCACTGGGGGGTGACCTGAGGGGGAAACACGGGGGAGAAACGGGGGAACCACTGGGGGAGGGGCACGGGGGAGCAAGGGGAACGGGACTGGTGGGCCGGGGGGTCCGACCAGTCCCGTTTCGCGTTGCGTACGCCGGTAGGGCCGTCCGTACGCCGGTCACGCCACCGTCTGGCGGCGCACCTGCCGTCCCGCTGTTGCCGCCGCCAGCCGGCCGAGGGCCTCGTCCCGGTCGCACGGATGCGCGCCCAGGGACACCTGGCGGGCGACGATCGACCGCTCCGCGCGCATCAGCCGCCAGCCGCGGCGCAGCAGGAACGGCACCGACTTGCGCCCCTCCCTCAGGTCGCGCAGGAAGCGGCGGCGGAAGGTGGTGACGGCGCCCCGGGTCAGGCACAGTGCGTCCGCCAGCAGCCCCAGCTCGCGGCAGCGCTCGACGATCTCCGCGGCGAAGATGCCCTCCGCGATGAACAGCCGGGTACGGCCGATGCTCAGCGTCTCCTCGCCCGTACGGGCACTGCGTGCGATGTCGTACACCGGTACCGGCGTCGACCCGGTGGCGCACAGGCGGGCGATGGCCTCGACGGCGACGTCCGCGTCCCACGACCCGGGGTGGTCCCAGTCGATGTCCGAACTCCCCGCCACCTGCGGCAGAGTCGGGTCGTCGCCTTCCTTGTAGAAGTCGTCGAGGCGCAGCACGGGGAGCCCGGAGCGGGCGGCGACGAGGGACTTGCCCGAGCCCGAGGGGCCGCACAGCAGGACGACACGGGCGGGGGACGGGAGATGAAGGCTCACGGAACACCAGTTTGACGCATGGGGGGCCGCCTGCCGACCCCGCGGGTCGGCTTTTGAGCGTGACTCCCGCCTCAACTACTCTTCGTGTCGAACCCGTTACCTCACGCAACCGAAGGCGGCCCCTGGATGGCACGACACGCGTTCCCCCTCAACCACACCGCGAAGCGGGCCCTGATCGTCCTCGCGACCGCCTCGGCGGCGCTGGGCGCGGCCGCGGTGACGGCGTCCGCGGGCACGGACGCCGCTCGCCTCGCGGAGGTGCCCTGGCGGCCCGCCGCCACCTTCGGGACGATGGCCCCGCAGGCCGCCGTGCAGGGCGCGACCAGTGGCCTGCAGTACGCCACCGTGCCCGTCCAGGCCCTCCAGTACACCCCGGTCGGCAGTGTCGCCGCCGGCCCGGCGGACGACGGCGACGTCTCCGGATACACCGGCCCGCTCGTCGAGACCGGGACGGTCGGCGTCGTACCGACGCTGGAACGGACGGTCGGCGGACTGCTGGGCGGCGGCGGGGCCTGAGCCGGCCGGCGGCACACGAGAGAGCCGCGTCTCCCCCGGACGGAGGGAAGACGCGGCTCTCGGCCGTGGGGGCCGCGGATGCGGCTCAGTACGACGAGCCGGAAGCGCCCAGCGAACCCGTCGGGTGCCAGACCGTCTTGGTCTCCAGGAACGCCGTCATCCGGTCGATGCCCGGCGTCTCGAGGTAATCCACAGGCTGTGGACGCAGTACGCGCTTCAGGTTGTCCGCCGCCGCGATCTCCAGCTCCTTCGCCAGCTCCTCGCCGGCGCCCGCGAGGTCGATCGCGTTGACGTCCTGGTGCGCGGCCAGCGGCGCCGCGATCTCCGCCGTACGGCCGGACAGGACGTTGACCACGCCGCCCGGGACGTCGGAGGTGGCCAGGACCTCGCCCAGGGAGAGGGCGGGCAGCGGGGCCTTCTCCGAGGCGACCACGACCGCCGTGTTGCCGGTGGCGATCACGGGGGCCACGACCGACACCAGGCCCAGGAAGGACGAGTCCTGCGGGGCCAGGACGGCGACCACGCCGGTCGGCTCGGGCGAGGAGAGGTTGAAGTACGGGCCCGCGACCGGGTTGGCGCCGCCGATCACCTGGGCGATCTTGTCGGTCCAGCCCGCGTACCAGACCCAGCGGTCGATGGTCGCGTCCACGACCGCGGCGGCCTTCGACTTCGACAGGCCCTCGGCGTCCGCGACCTCGCGCACGAACTGCTCCCGGCGGCCCTCCAGCATCTCCGCGACGCGGTAGAGGACCTGGCCGCGGTTGTAGGCGGTCGCGCCGGACCAGCCGCCGAACGCCTTGCGCGCGGCCACGACCGCGTCCCGGGCGTCCTTGCGGGAGGACAGGGGGGCGTTCGCCAGCCAGTTGCCCTTCGAGTCGCTCACCTCGTACACCCGGCCGCTCTCGGAACGCGGGAACTTCCCGCCGACGTACAGCTTGTAGGTCTTGAAGACGCTCAAACGGTCAGACATCGAGGTACGCCTCCAGGCCGTGGCGGCCGCCCTCGCGGCCGAAGCCCGACTCCTTGTAGCCGCCGAACGGCGAGGTCGGGTCGAACTTGTTGAACGTGTTGGACCAGACGACGCCGGCGCGCAGCTTGTTCGCGACGGCCAGGATCCGGGAGCCCTTCTCGGTCCAGATGCCGGCGGAAAGGCCGTACTGGGTGTTGTTGGCCTTGGCGACGGCCTCGTCGGGCGTGCGGAAGGTCAGGACCGACAGCACCGGGCCGAAGATCTCGTCGCGGGCGATGGTGTGCGCCTGGGTGACGTTCGTGAACAGCGTCGGGGCGAACCAGTAGCCGGAGGCCGGCAGCTCGCAGGCCGGGGACCAGCGCTCGGCGCCCTCCGCCTCGCCCCGCTCGGCCAGCGTGGTGATCCGGGCCAGCTGCTCGGCGGAGTTGATCGCACCGATGTCGGTGTTCTTGTCCAGCGGGTCGCCGAGGCGGAGGGTGGAGAGCCTGCGCTTCAGGGACTCCAGCAGCTCGTCCTGGATCGACTCCTGGACGAGCAGGCGGCTGCCCGCGCAGCAGACCTGGCCCTGGTTGAAGAAGATCCCGTTGACGATCCCTTCCACCGCCTGGTCGATCGGGGCGTCGTCGAAGACGATGTTGGCGCCCTTGCCGCCCAGTTCGAGGGTGAGCTTCTTGCGGGTGCCCGCGACGGTCCGCGCGATCGCCTTGCCCACGGCCGTGGAGCCGGTGAAGGCCACCTTGTTCACGTCCGGGTGCGCGACCAGCGCGGCGCCCGTGTCGCCGTAGCCCGGGAGGATGTTGACGACACCCCTGGGCAGGCCGGCCTGGCGGCAGATGTCCGCGAAGAACAGGGCGGAGAGGGGCGTCGTCTCGGCGGGCTTCAGGACGACCGTGTTGCCGGTCGCCAGGGCCGGGGCGATCTTCCAGGCCAGCATCAGGAGCGGGAAGTTCCAGGGGATGACCTGGCCGGCCACGCCCAGCGGACGCGGGTTCGCGCCGTAGCCGGCGTGGTCGAGCTTGTCGGCCCAGCCCGCGTAGTAGAAGAAGTGCGCGGCCACGAGCGGCAGGTCGGCGTCGCGCGTCTCCTTGATCGGCTTGCCGTTGTCCAGCGTCTCCAGGACGGCCAGCTCGCGGCTGCGCTCCTGGATGATGCGGGCGATGCGGAAGAGGTACTTGGCGCGCTCGGAGCCGGGCAGCGCGGACCACTTCTCGAAGGCCCTGCGGGCGGCCTTCACCGCACGGTCGACGTCCTCGGAACCGGCCTGGGCGACCTCCGAGAGGACCTCCTCCGTCGACGGCGAGACGGTCTTGAAGACCTTGCCGTCGGCCGCGTCGGCGAACTCGCCGTCGATGAACAGGCCGTAGGAGGGGGCGATGTCGACGACCGAGCGGGACTCGGGCGCCGGCGCGTACTCGAATGCGGAAGACCGCTTTTCCGTGATCTTTTCGGTCATGGTGATCAGTCCACCGTCACGTAGTCAGGGCCGGAGTAGCGGCCGGTAGCCAGCTTCTGACGCTGCATCAGCAGGTCGTTCAGGAGCGAGGAGGCGCCGAAGCGGAACCAGTGGTTGTCCAGCCAGTCCGCGCCGGCCGTCTCGTTGACGAGGACGAGGAACTTGATGGCGTCCTTGGAGGTGCGGATGCCGCCCGCGGGCTTCACGCCGACCTGGACGCCGGTCTGGGCGCGGAAGTCCCGTACCGCCTCCAGCATGAGGAGCGTGTTCGCGGGGGTGGCGTTGACGGCCACCTTGCCGGTCGAGGTCTTGATGAAGTCGGCACCGGCGAGCATGCCGAGCCAGGAGGCGCGCCGGATGTTGTCGTACGTCGACAGCTCGCCGGTCTCGAAGATGACCTTCAGGCGGGCGCTGTCGCCGCAGGCCTCCTTCACGGCGACGATCTCGTCGTACACCTTCAGGTACTTGCCGGCCAGGAACGCGCCCCGGTCGATGACCATGTCGATCTCGTCGGCGCCCGCGGCGACGGCGTCACGGACGTCGGCCAGCTTGATGTCGAGGGCGGCGCGGCCGGCCGGGAAGGCGGTGGCGACCGAGGCGACCTTCACGCCGGAGCCGGCGACGGCCTCCTTGGCGGCGGCCACCATGTCGGGGTACACGCAGACCGCGGCCGTGGTCGGGGTCGTACGGTCCGTCGGGTCGGGGTGGACCGCCTTGGCGCCGAGCGCCCGGACCTTGCCCGGGGTGTCCGCGCCTTCCAGCGTCGTCAGGTCGACCATCGAGATGGCGAGGTCGATGGCGTACGCCTTCGCGGTGGTCTTGATGGAACGGGTGCCGAGAGATGCGGCGCGCGCCTCCAGGCCGACCGCGTCGACGCCGGGCAGCCCGTGCAGGAAGCGGCGCAGCGTGCTGTCGGACGCGGTGACATCCGAGAGAACGTGAGCTGTGGGTGCGGTAGTGGGCATGGTCACCAGACGAGCATATCTACGCGCGTAGCGAATGTATAGCCCCGGGGCGCGGTCGGCGCTCATCTTCCACCTGAAGATCACGGATGAGCGCCGGTGCCGGGCCGCGTGGAGGCACCGGCGGCGGCGTCGTGCAGAATCGGGACCATGACGACCCCGGACCACCAGTCACCCGCGTCACAGCCTCCGGTGCCCACCCACCAGGACCGGATCTATCGCTCGCCCATGGCGCTCGCGGGCGGCGTGCTGCTGCTCCTCGTCGTCGGCTGGCTCGGCTTCGACGCGCTGTTCCAGGGCCACGGCCGCACCCCGTGGCTGGCGCTCGCCGGAATGATCCTGGCGGTGCCGCTGGTGATCGCCTTCACCCTCCGCCCGGCGGTCTTCGCGGGCGAGGACCGGCTGCGGATCCGCAACCCGTTCCGGGTGATCAACCTGCCCTGGGGCGAGGTCGCCTCGCTGCGCTCCGGCTACTCCAACGAGGTCGTCGCCAGGTCCGGCACCAAGTACCAGCTGTGGTCCATTCCCGTCTCGCTGCGGGCCCGCAAGAAGGCGGAGGCGCGCAAGGCGCGGGCGGCGGCGGAGGCGGCGAGCGGCGCGGGGGCGGCGAGCCGGGGAACCGGCGGCCTGGGCGCCCTCGGCGGTGCCGGCCGCACCGGTGCCACGACCGGACCGACCCGCGCGGAGACCGACCAGGTCATGGACGAGCTGCGGGAACTGCTGGACCGGCGGGGCGAGGCGGAGTCCGCACAGGGAGAGGTCACCGTGCGGTGGGCGTACGAGGTGATCGCACCGGCGCTGGCGGGGGCGGTTCTGTTCGCGATTCTGCTGGCCACGGGCTGAGGGTTCCGGCAGGAGGGGCGAGGGCCGGGGACGCGGTCGCGCCTCGTGCGCACGCCGGACGAGCCCGGCGAGGAACGGAAAAACGGGGTGCCCCGAGTCGGGGCACCCCGTTTTCGGTGTCCGGGTCAGATGCCGGCCGCCGCCGACAGGTCCCGCTTGATCGTGGTCAGGAGTTCCGTCGCGCGGGCCCGGGCGGCCGGCAGGCCGGTGTGGGCGGCGACCGGTACGACGACCTCCAGGTAGCACTTCAGCTTCGGCTCGGTGCCGCTCGGGCGGACGATCACGCGGGCGCCGTCGAGGGTGTAGCGCAGGCCGTCCGTGGGGGGCAGTCTGTCGGTGCCCCGGGTCAGGTCCTCGGCGCGGGTGATGGGCAGGCCGGCCAGCTCGGTCGGCGGCTGCTCGCGCAGGCGGCGCATCGCGTCGGCGATGAGGGAGAGGTCCTGGACGCGGACCGAGAGCTGGTCGGTGGCGTGCAGGCCGTGTTCCACGGCGAGGTCGTCGAGGAGGTCGAGGAGGGTGCGGTTCTCCGACTTCAGCTGCGAGGCCAGCTCGGTGATCAGCAGGGCCGCCGTGATGCCGTCCTTGTCGCGTACGCCCTCGGGGTCCACGCAGTAGCCGAGGGCCTCCTCGTAGCCGTAGCGCAGGCCGTCCACGCGGGCGATCCACTTGAAGCCGGTCAGCGTCTCCTCGTAGGGGAGGTTCGCCTTCTCCGCGATGCGGCCGAGGAGGGAGGAGGAGACGATCGACTCCGCGAAGGTGCCCTGCGCCCCGCGCCGGACCAGGTGGGCGGCGAGGAGCGCCCCGACCTCGTCGCCGCGCAGCATGCGCCAGTCGCCGCCGTCCTTGACGGCCACGGCGCAGCGGTCCGCGTCGGGGTCGTTGGCGATGATCAGGTCCGGGTCGGTCGCGCGGGCCTGGGCGAAGGCGAGGTCCATCGCGCCCGGCTCCTCCGGGTTGGGGAACGCCACCGTCGGGAAGTCGGGGTCCGGCTCGGCCTGCTCGGCGACCAGCACCGGACCGGGGAAGCCGGCGCGGGCGAACGCGGCGAGCAGGACGTCCTTGCCGACGCCGTGCATGGCCGTGTAGACGGTGCGGGCGGTGCGGGGGGAGGCGGGGGACAGTACGGCGTCCGTGCGGGCGAGGTAGGCCTCCAGGACCGTGTCGTCCAGGGTCTCCCAGCCGGCCTCCGGGCGGGGGACGTCGTTCAGGGAGGCGATCGCGTCGATCTCGGCGGCGATCTCCGCGTCGGCCGGCGGCACGATCTGGGAGCCGTCGCCGAGGTAGACCTTGTAACCGTTGTCCCGGGGCGGGTTGTGGCTGGCGGTGACCTCGACGCCCGCGACCGCGCCGAGGTGCCTTATGGCGAAGGCCAGGACGGGGGTGGGGAGGGGGCGGGGGAGCACGGCCGCGCGCAGGCCGGCGCCGGTCATGACGGCGGCGGTGTCCCGGGCGAAGTCGGCGGACTTGTGGCGGGCGTCGTAGCCGATGACGACGACTCCGTCGGTCTGGCCCTTGTTCTTCAGGTACGCGGCGAGGCCGGCCGCGGCGCGGATGACGACCGAGCGGTTCATGCGCATCGGGCCCGCGCCCAGCTCGCCTCGCAGGCCGGCGGTGCCGAATTGCAGCGTGCCGCTGAAGCGGGCGGTCAGCTCCGCTGCGTCGCCGGCCTCGATCAGCTTGGCCAGTTCGTCGCGAGTCTCCTGGTCGGGATCCTCGGCGAGCCAGGCCTTGGCCCGGGCGATGAGATCGTCGTGCACCTTGGGATCAACCTCTCCGTGTTTGCCTGGTCCACTGGGGTTCCGCCCCCAGCCCCGTTTCCCGTCCGCCCGCCCGAAACCGTCGGCCGGCAGGCGGGCGGACGGGCTTGGCGGCGCTTACAGCTTGCCCAGCACCTGGCCCAGCAGCTCGCCCATGCGTGCGGCCGAGTCGCGGCCCGCCTGGAGGACCTCCTCGTGGTTGAGGGGCTCGCCGGTCATGCCGGCCGCCAGGTTGGTGACCAGGGAGATGCCCAGCACCTCGGCGCCGGCCTCGCGGGCGGCGATGGCCTCCAGGACGGTGGACATGCCGACCAGGTCCGCGCCGATGACACGGGCCATGCGGATCTCGGCCGGGGTCTCGTAGTGCGGGCCGGGGAACTGCGCGTAGACGCCCTCCTCCAGGGAGGGGTCGATCTCCTTGCACAGGGCGCGCAGGCGCGGGGAGTACAGGTCCGTCAGGTCGACGAAGTTGGCGCCGACGATCGGGGACGTGGCCGTGAGGTTGATGTGGTCGCTGATCAGGACCGGCTGGCCGGGGCGCATGCCCTCGCGCAGGCCGCCGCAGCCGTTGGTGAGGACCACCGTCTTGCAGCCGGCCGCCACGGCGGTGCGGACGCCGTGGGCCACGGCGGCCACGCCACGGCCCTCGTAGTAGTGGGTGCGGCCCAGGAAGACCAGCGCGCGCTTGTCACCGAAGGAGTACGAGCGGACCTTGCCGCCGTGCCCCGCGACGGCCGGCGGCGGGAAGCCGGGCAGCTCGGTGACCTGGAACTCGGCGTCGGGTGCGCCCAGGGCGTCGACGGCCGGAGCCCAGCCGGAGCCCATCACGAGGGCGACGTCGTGGGTCTCGGCGCCGGTGAGTTCGCGCAGGCGCGCGGCGGCGGCGTCGGCGGCGGCGTAGGGGTCGCCCTGGATGTCGTCCGGAAGAAGAGATGCGTTCACGCCGACGAGGGTAGCTCGTCTTCGCCTACGCGCGTAGATGACGGAGCTCACGGGATTGGAATCGTTGCCTTGTCGTTTTCCACAAACAGCAGGCAAACCGGCGGGAAGCCACCGGAGGGGCGTCAGCAGGGGCGCTTGCGGAGTTCCATCACGTAGTCGTGGGGTGCCCCGGCGGACTCCGCCGCGTCGGCGATCTCGCCCAGGTAGTGCGCCGAGGGCAGGCCGCCCTCGTAGCCGTTGAGGACGTACGTCCACGCCGCCTCCTCGCCGTCGAGGGTGTGCACGCGCACCCGCATACGGCGGTAGAGGTCGTCTTCCACGCCTTCCCACCGGTCGAGGGGCTCCTCGTCCATGGGTGCGATGTCGTACAGGCCGACGAAGACCTGCGCGAGCGGGTCCTCGACGATCGTCGCCAGCGCGCCCTCCCCGCCCGGCTGCTCGCCGCCGAACGTCAGCCGCCAGCCGTTCAGCCAGCCCGTGGCGCGCAGTGGGGAGTGCGGGGCGCGGAAGGACATCAGGCCCGCGTCGAGGTTGCCGGCGTACGCGGCATAGAGCGACATGGAGAGAGGGTACGGCAGGGGAAACGCCGGTCACCCGTGTCCCAGCCGAAGCTTCCGTGCGCCCCGGGGCAGTAGCACCTTGAAGGGTGCGGGACAATGGAGTACGTGACTCGGATCGTGATCATCGGTGGCGGACCCGGCGGATACGAAGCGGCCCTGGTGGCCGCCCAGCTCGGTGCGGAGGTGACCGTCGTCGACTGCGACGGTCTGGGCGGAGCGTCGGTGCTGACCGACTGCGTGCCGTCGAAGACGCTCATCGCTACGGCCGAGGTGATGACCACCTTCGATTCGTCGTACGAAGAGCTGGGGATCATCGTCGCCGACGACACGCCGCCGCTGGAGCAGGCCGCCCGGGTGGTCGGGGTGGATCTGGGGAAGGTCAACCGCCGTGTGAAGCGGCTGGCCCTCGCCCAGTCCCACGACATCACCGCCTCCGTCACGCGTGCCGGCGCCCGGGTCATGCGCGGCCGCGGCCGGCTGGACGGCATGCAGGCCCTCGACGGGTCCCGGAAGGTCGTCGTCACCGCCGCCGACGGCACCGAGGAGACCCTCACCGCCGACGCCGTCCTCATCGCCACCGGTGGTCACCCGCGCGAGCTGCCCGACGCCCAGCCCGACGGCGAGCGCATCCTGAACTGGACCCAGGTCTACGACCTCACCGAGTTGCCGGAAGAGCTGATCGTGGTCGGCTCCGGTGTGACCGGTGCCGAGTTCGCCGGTGCCTACCAGGCCCTCGGGTCCAAGGTCACCCTCGTGTCGTCCCGGGACCGTGTGCTGCCGGGCGAGGACCCGGACGCCGCCGCCGTGCTGGAGGACGTCTTCCGGCGCCGCGGCATGAACGTCATGGCCCGTTCCCGTGCGCAGTCCGCCAAGCGCGTCGGCGACCGGGTCGAGGTGGCGCTGGCCGACGGGCGTGTCATCAGCGGCACACACTGTCTGATGGCCGTCGGCGCCATTCCGAACAGTGCGGGGCTCGGCCTGGAGGAGGCCGGTGTCAAGCTGCGCGAGTCTGGGCACATCTGGACCGACAAGGTGTCCAGGACGACCGCTCCGGGCGTCTATGCGGCCGGTGACGTGACCGGTGTCTTCGCCCTCGCGTCCGTCGCCGCCATGCAGGGACGTATCGCCATGTACCACTTCCTCGGCGACGCGGTGGCCCCGCTGAACCTGAAGACGGTCTCCTCCAACGTCTTCACCGACCCCGAGATCGCCACCGTCGGCTACAGCCAGGCGGACGTGGACGGGGGCAAGATCGACGCCCGGGTCGTCAAGCTGCCCCTGCTGCGCAACCCGCGCGCCAAGATGCAGGGCATCCGGGACGGCTTCGTGAAGATCTTCTGCCGGCCGGGTACGGGCATCGTCGTCGGCGGTGTGGTCGTCGCGCCCCGCGCCTCGGAACTGATCCACCCCATCTCGATCGCCGTCGACAACAATCTGACGGTCGAACAGATCGCGAACGCGTTCACGGTGTACCCCTCCCTTTCGGGGTCGATCGCCGAGGTGGCCCGGCAGCTGCACACCCGCAAGGCGGGCGCGGAGGCCTGACGGCCGGATCCGACTTCCCGCTGGTCACGGGGAGTTGCCGCGTGTGCGTACGGCATAGTCGGGGCGGGTAGGTCCTATACCACTTCCCGCCCCACCATGCGAACAACTTCTGTTATTCGGCGCAAACTGCTGAAACCAGACGGTCGCTGGGGTTACTGTCAGTTTCGTGTTCGCTGCTGAACGTCGCCAATTGATCCTCGAAATGGTGCGAGCGAACGGTGCCGTGTCGCTCCGTGAGCTCGCCCGCGTCGTCCAGACCTCCGAAGTGACCGTACGGCGGGACGTGCGGGCACTGGAGGCAGAAGGACTCCTCGACCGCCGACATGGCGGTGCGGTACTACCGGGCGGGTTCACGCGAGAATCCGGCTTCCCGCAGAAGTCCCATCTCGCGACCGCCGAGAAGACGGCCATCGCCGACCTCGCGGCGGGCCTCGTCGAAGAGGGCGAGGCCATCGTGGTCGGCGCGGGTACCACCACGCAGGAGCTGGCCCGCCGGCTCGCGCGGGTGCCCGGCCTGACCGTCGTCACCAACTCGTTGCTGGTGGCCCAGGCGTTGGCCCATGCCAACCGGGTGGAGGTCGTGATGACCGGCGGCACCCTGCGCGGCTCCAACTACGCCCTCGTCGGCTCCGGCGCGGAGCAGTCCCTGCAGGGGCTGCGCGTGTCGAAGGCCTTCCTGTCCGGCAGTGGGCTCACCGCCGAGCGCGGGCTGTCCACGTCCAACATGCTCTCGGCGTCCGTCGACCGGGCGCTGGTGCAGGCCGCCGCGGAGGTCGTGGTCCTCGCCGACCACACCAAGCTCGGCACGGACACGATGTTCCAGACCGTGCCGACCGACGTCATCACCCGCCTGGTCACCGACGAGCCGCCCGCGAACGACGACCGAGCCGGCATGGAGTTGCAGGCTCTCGCCGACCAGGGGGTGCAGATCGCCGTGGCGGGGGCGAGCGGAGCGGGAGCCCCTTCGGGGGGTGAACAGGCCCCGGCGCGTCGTGCTCCGCTGCCGGGGCCGCGCAGGGGGATGGGGCTTCGGTCGGGGGCGGGGTTCGGGGAGCCGACGGGGGCTGAGCGGGGCCGAGTGGCCGACCTTCGCAGGCGCTGAGGGTGCCTCATCGCCGTAGGACCTGCGGCAGTTGAAAAGGGCGACGCCCGGTGGACCGAACCAGTCGGTCCACCGGGCGTCACTGTGAAGCCTGCGTCAGTCCTTGATCTCGCAGATCACCGCGCCGGAGGTGACGGAGGCGCCGACCTCGGCGTTCAGGCCCTTGATGGTGCCCGCCTTGTGGGCGTTCAGGGGCTGTTCCATCTTCATGGCCTCCAGGACCACGACCAGGTCGCCCTCCTTGACCTCCTGGCCCTCCTCGACCGCGACCTTGACGATCGTGCCCTGCATCGGGGAGGCGAGGGTGTCGCCGGAGGCGACGGGGCCGGACTTCTTGGCCGCGCGGCGCTTCGGCTTGGCGCCGGCCGCGAGGCCGGTGCGGGCCAGGGACATGCCGAGGGACGAGGGCAGGGAGACCTCCAGGCGCTTGCCGCCGACCTCGACGACGACCGTCTCGCGGCCCGCGTCCTCCTCCGCCTCGGTGTCGGCGGGGGCGGCGAAGGCCTTGATCTCGTTGACGAACTCGGTCTCGATCCAGCGGGTGTGGACCGTGAACGGGTCGGTGGAGCCGGTCAGCTCGGGAGCGAACGCCGGGTCCCTGACCACCACGCGGTGGAAGGGGATCGCCGTCGCCATGCCCTCGACCTGGAACTCGTCCAGCGCGCGGGCGGCCCGCTCCAGGGCCTCCTTGCGGGTGCGGCCGGTCACGATCAGCTTGGCGAGCAGTGAGTCCCACGCCGGGCCGATGACCGAGCCGGACTCCACGCCCGCGTCCAGGCGGACACCGGGGCCGGACGGCGGGGCGAACGTGGTGACCGTGCCGGGGGCCGGGAGGAAGTTGCGGCCCGGGTCCTCGCCGTTGATGCGGAACTCGAACGAGTGACCGCGCAGCACCGGGTCGTCGTAACCCAGCTCCTCGCCGTCGGCGATGCGGAACATCTCGCGGACCAGGTCGATGCCGGCGACCTCCTCGGTCACCGGGTGCTCCACCTGGAGGCGGGTGTTCACCTCCAGGAAGGAGATCGTGCCGTCCTGGCCGACCAGGAACTCACAGGTGCCGGCTCCCTCGTAGCCGGCCTCCTTCAGGATGGCCTTCGAGGCCCGGTACAGCTCGGCGACCTGCTCGTCGGACAGGAACGGCGCGGGGGCCTCCTCGACCAGCTTCTGGTGGCGGCGCTGCAGGGAGCAGTCACGGGTGGAGACGACGACCACGTTGCCGTGTTTGTCGGCCAGGCACTGGGTCTCGACGTGCCGCGGACGGTCCAGGTAGCGCTCGACGAAGCACTCGCCGCGGCCGAAGGCGGCGACCGCCTCGCGCACCGCCGACTCGTACAGCTCGGGGACCTCCTCGAGGGTCCGGGCGACCTTCAGACCGCGGCCACCGCCACCGAAGGCGGCCTTGATCGCGATCGGCAGGCCGTGCTCCTCCGCGAAGGCCACGACCTCCCCGGCGCCGCTCACCGGATCGGGTGTACCGGCCACCAGCGGGGCACCGGCGCGCTGGGCGATGTGCCGGGCGGCGACCTTGTCACCCAGATCGCGGATCGCGTGCGGCGGCGGGCCGATCCAGATCAGACCGGCGTCCAGGACCGCCTGCGCGAACTCGGCGTTCTCCGAGAGGAATCCGTACCCCGGATGGACGGCGTCCGCGCCGGACTCGCGCGCCGCGTTCAGGATCTTGTCGATGACCAGGTAGCTGGTGGCCGGGGTGTCACCGCCCAGGGCAAACGCCTCATCCGCGGCGCGGACATGCAGAGCGTCCCGGTCCGGGTCGGCGTATACGGCCACGCTCGCGATCCCGGCGTCCCGACAGGCCCGGGCCACGCGGACAGCGATTTCGCCACGGTTGGCGATGAGCACCTTGCGCACGATTGAGGCTCCCTCCTTGAAACAAGCCGAGTTTAGGGACTGCCGACACGGCACTTCGACCCGTCCCCAATGGTGAGCTTGCCCACACGGAGCGTGATCCGAGGCTCGCTCGACCCGCGAAAAGCCTTGTCGCACCTTGGATACGCAGGACTCCTCGCGGAAACCCTAGCCCCGCCATGTGGTCAAGGTCTCTGTGAGAGCGTGCTGCGGCCCACTCAGTTTCTTTGTCGAGTCCCTACGAATGGCCCAATGATTCTTTGCCGGCGCACGAACCCTTGTCCCGGGGTTTACCCGTTAGTAGCGTTCGCTATGGCTCGAACGTACCTGGGGTAACAAGCAGCTGGCTCGAGAGTGGGTGGGGACCGGTGGTGCGCAGACCGGTGGCATGGGTCGTGGCGGTCGTCCTTCTGGCGGAGGGCGTCTTCATCGCCGCGCTGAACTGGTTCCTCGGAGTGGTGGTCGACCGCCAGGACATGTCCCTGGCCGGCCTCGACCCGTCGACGATGGCGACGTCCTCGAAGGTCGGCGGCGTCGTCTTCGGGCTCTACTTCGCGCTGTGCGCGCTGGTGGCCGTCCTGGTCGCGATACGCGACCGCGCCCCCGCGGGGTTCGGACGCGTCCTGCTGATCAGCGTGGCGGTCGTCCACGGCCTGCTGGGCGCCTTCGCCTGGGGCCTGGTCGGCTGGACGGCGTTCCTGTTCATGGTGGTCGTACTGGGGCTCGTCGTCCTGCTCCTGATGACGTACGACCGTGACGCCGGCCCGCAACGGGGTGCCTCCGGAGGGGGAGCGGGGCAGGACGGCGACGGGAAGACGGAGGCCGAGCCGGCCTCGGGCACGGCTCCGGCCCCGGGAGCGGGCCCGGCGGCCGTACCGGGGCCCCGTACGGAGGCGCCGCAGCGCGGGGACGACGGGCACGGCGAACCGCGGGACTCCGTGCCCGCCCAGGTCACTCGTCCGGCGACCACAACTCCGTGATCCGGACGTTCAGTTCGGCCAGCAGCTTGCGCACCAGGGGCAGGCTGATGCCGATCACGTTGCCGTGGTCGCCCTCGATGCCCTCGATGAACGGCGCCGAACGGCCGTCCAGGGTGAAGGCCCCGGCGACGTAGAGGGGCTCGCCGGACGCCACGTACGCCGCGATCTCCTCGTCGCTGGGCTCACCGAAACGGACGACGGTGGACGCGGTCCCGGACACGTACCGCTTGGCCGCCGTGTCCCAGATGCAGTGCCCCGTCTGGAGGGTGCCGGCCCGCCCGCGCATCGCCTTCCAGCGGGCGGTCGCCTCCTCGGCGTCGGCGGGCTTGCCCAGGGCCTGCCCGTCCAGCTCCAGCACCGAGTCGCAGCCGATCACCAGGGCGCCCCGCACCTCCGGCTTCGCCGCCACGACCGAGGCCTTGGCCTCGGCCAGGGCGAGCGCCAGCTCCGCCGGGGTGGGCGCGGTGACGGCGTCCTCGTCGACGCCGCTGACGATCACCTCGGGTGAGAGGCCGGCCTGCCTCAGCAGGCCCAGCCGGGCGGGGGAGGCGGAGGCGAGGATCAGGCGGCGGCGTGGCGTGGCAGTCATGCGGCCAGGTTAGTCAGGTGTGGTGTCGTTCGGCTCACCTCAGGCCGATGACGAGCATGGCCAGGATCATGGCCAGGGCCATGAAGAGACCGAGCCGCCGCATCATGTCCTGCGCGTCGCGCAGTTCCTTCGGCGGCTCGTCTTCAGGGTCTGACCACAGCATGCCTCCAGCGTGGGGCGTCGGCCGTGGGGGGCGCCTGAGTAGACGTACTCAACTTGGCGCCCCGTCTCGCTCCTAGCCCGGCCAGTAGGTGCGCGTCCACGACGCCGGGCCCGGCTTGGGGAAGCGGGCGGAGGCGATCCTGCCCGGGTCGGACCAGGCGTCCCTGGGGCCGTCCGCGCCGGGCGGCGTCGCCGCTGCCGCCGCGGCGCGGGCGCGGACCACCGCCAGGGCGGCGGCCAGCTCCTCCGGGGTCGGGTTGCCCCGTACGACTTTGATCGTCACAGCGGCTCCTTACAGGGGGATGTTGCCGTGCTTCTTCGGAGGCAGGGATTCCCGCTTGGTGCGCAGCTGACGCAGGCCGCGGACGATGTGGGCGCGGGTGTCGGAGGGCATGATCACCGCGTCGACGTAGCCGCGCTCGGCCGCCACGTAGGGGTTGAGGAGGGTGTCCTCGTACTCCTGGATCAGCCGGGCCCGGGTGCCCTCGACGTCGTCGGCCTCGGCGATGGTGCGGCGGTGCAGGATGTTGACCGCGCCCTGGGCGCCCATGACGGCGATCTGGGCGGTGGGCCAGGCCAGGTTGAGGTCGGCGCCGAGGTGCTTGGAGCCCATGACGTCGTACGCCCCGCCGAAGGCCTTGCGGGTGATGACGGTGATCAGCGGGACCGTCGCCTCCGCGTAGGCGAAGATCAGCTTGGCGCCGCGCCGGATGATGCCGGTGTGCTCCTGGTCGACGCCCGGCAGGAAGCCCGGCACGTCCACGAAGGTCAGCACGGGGATGTTGAAGGCGTCGCAGGTGCGCACGAACCGGGCGGCCTTCTCGGACGCGTCGATGTCCAGGCAGCCGGCGAACTGCATGGGCTGGTTGGCGACGATGCCGACCGGGAAGCCCTCGACCCGCCCGAACCCGGTGAGGATGTTCGGCGCGAACAGGGACTGCGTCTCGAAGAACTCGCCGTCGTCCAGGATGTGTTCGATCACGGTGTGCATGTCGTACGGCTGGTTCGCGCTGTCGGGCACGACGGTGTCCAGCTCGCGGTCCTCGTCGCTGACGGCGAGATCGGCCTCCTCGGGGAAGACCGGGGGCTCGGAGAGGTTGTTGGACGGCAGGTACGACAGCAGCTGCTTGACGTACTCGACGGCGTCCTTCTCGTCGCCGGCCATGTGATGCGCCACACCGGACGCCGTGTTGTGGGTCCTGGCCCCGCCCAGCTCCTCGAAGCCGACGTCCTCGCCGGTGACGGTCTTGATGACGTCCGGGCCGGTGATGAACATGTGCGAGGTCTGGTCGACCATGACCGTGAAGTCGGTGATGGCCGGGGAGTACACGGCTCCGCCGGCACAGGGGCCGACGACCAGGCTGATCTGCGGGATCACGCCGCTGGCGTGGGTGTTGCGGCGGAAGATCTCACCGTAGGCGCCGAGGGAGGCGACGCCTTCCTGGATGCGGGCGCCGCCGGAGTCGTTGATGCCGATGACCGGGCAGCCGGTCTTGAGGGCGAAGTCCATGACCTTGACGATCTTCTGCCCGTAGACCTCGCCCAGCGCCCCGCCGAAGACGGTGAAGTCCTGCGAGAACACGGCGACGGGACGTCCGTCGACGGTCCCGTACCCGGTCACGACACCGTCGCCGTAGGGGCGGTTCCTGTCGAGTCCGAAGTTGGTGGAGCGGTGGCGGGCGAACTCGTCCAGCTCGACGAAGGAGCCCTCGTCGAGGAGGAGTTCGACGCGCTCACGGGCCGTCAGTTTGCCCTTGGCATGCTGCTTCTCGACGGCGCGTTCCGAGCCGGCGTGCGTCGCCTCGTGGATGCGGCGCTGGAGATCCGCCAGCTTGCCAGCGGTCGTGTGGATGTCGATCTCTTCCGGCTCGGACATCGGGATGCGGCTCCCTGCCTGCTCAAAAGGGGGGACGGTTACTCATCCGTAGAGTAGTGCTGGGCCTGCGGGTCGGCAGTGCGGCGTTTCCCACACCTAGGGTGACTTGCATGACGCCGCACAATGCATCAGACGACAGTCGCTGGTCCGATCTGGACCGTCCGCCCCTGAACGCCGCGGCACTGCGGCGCGCACTGGTCCGGGAGGGGGGCCTGTACAGCGCACTGGACGTGGTGCAGCGCACCGGCTCCACCAACTCCGACCTGGTCGCCCGGGCCGCCGCCGGCAAGGCCGAGGAAGGCGCCGTGCTGGTGGCGGAGGAGCAGACGGCGGGCAAGGGGCGCCTGGACCGCCGCTGGACGGCACCGGCGCGCTCGGGCCTGTTCTTCTCCGTGTTCCTGCGGCCCGTCGAGGTCCCGGTGGTGCGGTGGGGCTGGCTGCCGCTGCTCACGGGTGTCGCCGTGTCGACCGGGCTGTCCCGGGCGGCGGGCGTGGACACGGCGCTGAAGTGGCCCAACGACCTGCTGGTGACCGTGGGCGGGGAGGAGCGCAAGGCCGGCGGCATCCTCGCCGAGCGGGCCGGAGAGGACGGTGTGGTCATCGGCGTCGGCATCAACGTCACGCTGCGGGCGCAGGAGCTGCCGGTGCCCCAGGCGGGGTCGCTGGCGCTGGCCGGGGCGGTGACCACGGACCGGGATCCGCTGCTGCGGGCGGTGCTGCGGTCGCTGGAGGACTGGTACGGGCGGTGGCGGCGCGCCGGTGGTGACGCCGCGGTGAGCGGGCTGCAGGAGATGTATGCGGCCGGGTGCGCGACGTTGGGGCGCACGGTGCGGGCGGAGTTGCCCGGGGATCGCGCGCTCGTGGGTGAGGCGGTGGCGGTCGACGGGGACGGCCGGCTGGTCATCGCGACGGAGGCCGGGGTGCGGGAACCTGTGGGGGCGGGGGACATCGTGCATCTGCGTCCCGCGTAGGGGGTGCGGCGCCGGCGGTGCCCCGCGCCGTGCGGGGTGCGCGACCAGCCGTGCACGGTCCGACTCGGCGACGGTGAGGGCACCCCCGGACACGCCCCGACGCGCGGGTCCGGGGGCGCGGCCCCGGGGTAGGCCAGCGGCAACGCCTCCCGGCGCACGCGGCGCCGGGAGGCGTACCGTCGGCCGAACCCGACGGAGTGAGCTGGCGCACACCTGCCGTAGAGTTGAGGCCGGTCGAAACGTGACCGCGGCAGATCGGAAGGGCAGCAGGCGTGACCGTCGACGACACGGGCTCCGGCGCGGGCGCGGACGCCGCCGACCCCGGCGAGGATCCGCTGGCCCTGCGCCTCGAACAGCTCATCCTGGGCGCCGAGCGCCGCTACACCCCGTTCCAGGCGGCCCGTAGCGCCGGCGTCTCCATGGAGCTGGCGTCACGGTTCTGGCGGGCCATGGGCTTCGCCGACATCGGCCAGGCCAAGGCGCTCACCGAGGCCGACGTACTGGCCCTGCGCCGCCTGGCCGGTCTGGTCGAGGCGGGGCTGCTCAGCGAGGCCATGGCGGTGCAGGTGGCCCGGTCCACCGGGCAGACCACCGCCCGGTTGGCCGAGTGGCAGATGGATTCCTTCCTGGAGGGCCTGACCGAGCCGCCCGAGCCGGGAATGACCCGCACCGAGGTGACGTACCCGATCGTCGAGCTGCTCCTGCCCGAGCTGGAGGAGTTCCTGGTCTACGTCTGGCGCCGCCAGCTCGCCGCCTCGGCCGGACGGGTCGTGCAGTCGGCCGACGACGAGGAGATGGTCGACCGGCGGCTCGCCGTCGGCTTCGCCGACCTTGTGGGGTTCACGCGGCTGACCCGCCGGATGGAGGAGGAGGAGCTGGGCGAGCTGGTCGAGGCGTTCGAGACGACCGCCGCCGACCTGGTGGCCGCGCGCGGCGGCAGGCTGATCAAGACCCTCGGCGACGAGGTGCTGTACGCGGCGGACGACGCCGGGATCGCCGCGGACATCGCGCTGCGGCTGGTCGAGACGCTCTCGAACGACGAGACCATGCCGGAGCTGCGGGTCGGCATGGCGTTCGGCACGGTCACCACTCGTATGGGTGATGTCTTCGGTACGACGGTGAACCTGGCCTCCCGGCTGACCTCGATAGCGCCGCGGGACGCCGTGCTGATGGACAGCGCCTTCGCCGAGGAGCTGATCCGCACCGGCGAGGCGCCCGCATCCGAGGCGGAGGCGGCCGAGGCCGCGGCGGCGGCCGAGAAGGAGGGCGAGGAGCCGCCGGTGTACCGCTTCGCGCTCCAGCCCATGTGGCAGCGCCCGGTCCGCGGGCTCGGCGTGGTCGAGCCCTGGCTGCTCACCCGCCGCGACGGCCAGGCGTAGCCCCCTCACCCCCTCGATCCACGCACAGGCCGAGCACCGGCACGCACAGCCCGCCCGGCCCGCCCGGAGCCGGGCCCGCCGTGCTGTGGGTGGGCGCCGGGCTGGTCGGTGTGGACCGCGAGGCGGTCGGGGCAGGAGGCGGGGCGGAGGGCGTCGCCGGGGGCCGCGACGGGTTGCCGTGGGTGGCGGCCGGTCCGCCGGGGGCGGCGCTCGGAGCGGTGGTGCTGCCAGGCGGCGCCGTGGGTGCGGCCGTGTGGGGGCCGGCCCCGGCCGGACGGGGGGTCGTCTCCGGGAGGCTGCGGCCGCCCATGACGGAGGTCGCCGAGGGCAGCGCGGTGGGGGTGGCGGCGACCGTGGCGGCGGTGTGCGCCGCGGGTTCCGTGGCGCCGCCGCCCGCGTCGGGGCGCGGCTCGGCCTCCGCCGTGCCCGGGACGCCGACGCCGGCGTCCGACGCGACCCGGACCAGGCTGAGCACGCCCGCGGCCAGGGCGAGTCCGCCGGCGGCGAGCAGCACTTTGCGGGGGCGCGGCTTGCGGTGCCGTCCGCGTCGTACGGCGGACGCGCCGACCGGCTCGCCCTGGTCCCGCGGCTCCCGCTGCCGCTCCGGCTCCTCTTCCGTACGGGACTGCGCACGTATCGGTGACATGGTTCCCCTCCCCGCCGCGCACCCCCGTATGCCATGGCGGACGCACGCTATGCGTTCCTGTGGGCGATGTGGGGTGAGACGGCCGGGATGTCACTCGAACGGGCGTAGCCCCCTGGGCTTTTCCGAGGCCGGGTACGGCTGCGATGATCGGGCCGACAGTGGTTAACCCGCGTTAACACGTGAGCCGGAGGGTGTCATGAGCGAGGAGCGGTTCGGGGAGTTCGTGCTGGTGCGGCGGCACGGGTTCGTCGCGGAGCTGGTGCTGGACCGGCCCAAGGCCATGAACGCCGTCTCGACGGAGATGGCCCGCTCCCTCGCCGGCGCGTGCACGGCGCTGACCGCCGACCGGGACGCGCGGGTGGTGGTCCTGACCTCGTCCCATGAGCGGGCGTTCTGCGTCGGGGCGGACCTGAAGGAGCGGAACTCCTTCAGCGACGCGGATCTGCTGCGGCAGCGGCCGGTGGCGCGCGGGGCGTACACCGGGGTGCTGGAGCTGCCGATGCCGACGATCGCGGCGGTGCACGGGTTCGCGCTGGGCGGGGGCTTCGAGCTGGCTCTGTCCTGCGACCTGATCGTGGCCGACCGTACGGCGGTGGTGGGGCTGCCGGAGGTGTCCGTGGGGGTGATTCCGGGCGGTGGCGGTACGCAGTTGCTGCCGCGGCGGGTCGGGGCGGCGCGCGCGGCCGAGCTGATCTTCTCGGCGCGGCGGGTGGAGGCGGCCGAGGCGGCCGGGCTGGGGCTGGTCGACCAGGTCGTGGACGCGGGGCGCGATCGTGAGGAGGCCCTCGCGCTGGCCGCCCGTATCGCCGGCAACTCGCCGGTCGGGCTGCGGGCCGCCAAGCGGGCGCTGCGCCTCGGACATGGGCTGGACCTGCGGGCGGGCCTGGAGGTCGAGGACGCCGCGTGGCGCTCGGTGGCGTTCTCGGGGGACCGGGCGGAGGGGGTGGCGGCGTTCAACGAGAAGCGGGCGCCCGCATGGCCGGGGGAGTAGGCGGGCCGCACGGTCCACCTGATCGCCGCACCAATGTCCCGAATCCCCCAAACACTACCTAACCTGGAGTAATGGGCGAGGACAGGCGGCTGGCCGCGGTCGTGGCGCTGGCGCAGGGGATGGCGGCGGCCCACACCCCGCGGGACTCGTGGCAGGCCGCAGCGCTCGGTGCATGCCGGGCGCTGGACGGCGGCTTCGCTGCGCTGTCGGTGTGGGAGCGGGAGCTGGGCCGCCTGCGCGTCCTCGTGAACGTGGGGGACCGGCGCCCGGACGAGGATGAGTTCCCCGAGTCCGAGGCCTACCCGGTGCACCAGTTCCCGGAGATCACCGAGTTCCTGCACGAGCGGTGGGCCGGCGGAGGCGGCCCCAACGCCTGGGTGGAGACCGCAGAGGGGACCGCCGCCGGCACCCCCGGTTACTTCCATCAGCGCGTCGCCGCCCTGCGCCGCAGAGGGCGCGGCTGCTGTGTCGTCGCGCCGGTCGTGCTGCACGGCAGAGCCTGGGGCGAGTTGTACGTCGCCCGCCCCGTCGACGCCCCCGTGTTCGACCGGGGCGACGCCGACTTCGCCACCGTGCTGGCCGCCGTCGTCGCGGCCGGGCTCGCGCAGACCGAGCGGCTGGAGGAGGCCCGCCGGCTCGCGTACACCGACGCCCTCACCGGACTCGCCAACCGCCGCGCCGTGGACGTACGCCTGGAAGAGGCCGTCGAGCGGCACCGTACGGAGGGCGCGGCCGTCAGCCTCGTCGTCTGTGATCTCAACGGGCTGAAGCGGGTCAACGACACCCTCGGGCACGCCGTCGGCGACCGGCTCCTGGAGCGCTTCGGTTCGGTGCTGTCGCTGTGCGGTGCGATGGTGCCGGGTGCGCTCGTGGCGCGGCTCGGCGGGGACGAGTTCTGCCTGCTGGCGGTCGGGTCGCCCGCCGACGACGTGGTCAAGGCCGCCGACGAACTGTGCCGCAGGTCAGGGGAGTTGGAGCTCGGGGAGGGTGTGGCGTGCGGGGTCGCCTCGACCGAGGACCCGATCGGGGAGGTGCACGACGCCCGGCGGCTGTTCCGGCTCGCCGACGCCGCCCAGTACCGGGCCAAGGCCCTGCGTGTCGACCGGCCGGTGGTCGCGGGGCGGGAGGGGCCGCAGGATCCGGTCGTACGGCTGGCGGACGAGCCGCCGCCCTCGCAGGCCGAGCGGCGCCGGTTCAGGGGGCGCCTGCCGTGAGGCGAAGCCCACACGGATCGGTAAGGGGTGCTCCCGTTCCCCACTAGTGACATCCCTGCATTCAATGCGTACGCTCCTGAATATGGATATGCACACTGTGGTGGTGGGGACGTCCGGTGTCACGGCGTCCGACGTTCTCGCCGTGGCGCGCGGCGGTGCCCGCATCGAGCTGTCGGCCGAGGCGGTGGCGGCGCTGGCCGCGGCCCGCGAGATCGTGGACGCCCTGGCGGCCAAACCGGAACCGGTCTACGGCGTCTCCACCGGCTTCGGAGCCCTGGCGACCCGGCACATCAGCCAGGAACTGCGCGCCCAGCTGCAGCGCAACATCGTCCGCTCGCACGCCGCCGGGATGGGGCCGAGGGTGGAGCGTGAGGTCGTACGGGCCCTGATGTTCCTGCGGCTCAAGACGGTCTGCTCCGGGCACACCGGTGTGCGGCCCGAGGTCGCGCAGACCATGGCCGACGTGCTGAACGCCGGGATCACCCCGGTGGTGCACGAGTACGGCTCCCTCGGCTGCTCCGGCGACCTGGCCCCGCTGTCCCACTGCGCCCTGACCCTCATGGGCGAGGGAGAGGCCGAGGGTCCCGACGGTGTCGTACGGCCCGCCGGTGAGCTGCTCGCCGCGCACGGGATCCGGCCCGTCGAACTGCGCGAGAAGGAGGGGCTCGCCCTTCTCAACGGCACCGACGGCATGCTCGGCATGCTGATCATGGCCCTCGCCGACCTCGACACCCTCTACAAGTCCGCCGACGTCACCGCCGCCCTCAGCCTGGAGGCACTCCTCGGCACGGACAAGGTGCTCGCGCCCGAGCTGCACGCCATCCGGCCGCACCCCGGGCAGGGCGCCTCCGCCGCCAACATGCTCGCCGTGCTGAAGGGTTCCCAGCTCACCGGGCACCACCAGGACGACGCGCCCCGCGTCCAGGACGCCTACTCGGTGCGCTGTGCCCCGCAGGTCGCCGGTGCCGGACGCGACACCATGGCGCACGCCCGCCTGGTCGCCGAGCGCGAGCTGGCCTCCGCCGTCGACAACCCGGTGGTGCTGCCCGACGGCCGGGTGGAGTCCAACGGCAACTTCCACGGCGCCCCGGTCGCCTACGTCCTGGACTTCCTCGCCGTCGCCGCCGCGGACCTCGGCTCCATCGCCGAGCGCCGCACCGACCGGCTGCTGGACAAGAACCGCAGCCACGGGCTGCCGCCGTTCCTCGCCGATGACGCGGGTGTCGACTCCGGGCTCATGATCGCCCAGTACACGCAGGCCGCCCTGGTGAGTGAGATGAAGCGGCTCGCCGTACCGGCCTCCGCGGACTCCATCCCGTCCTCCGCGATGCAGGAGGACCACGTGTCCATGGGCTGGTCGGCCGCGCGCAAGCTGCGCACCGCCGTCGGCAACCTCACCCGGATCATCGCCGTCGAGCTGTACGCGGCCACCCGCGCCATCGAGCTGCGCGAGGGCCTCACCCCGGCGCCGGCCTCCCGGGCCGTCATCGAGGCGGTGCGCGCCGCCGGTGTGCAGGGCCCGGGCCCGGACCGGTTCCTGGCGCCCGACCTGGCCGCCGCCGACGCGTTCGTGCGCGGCGGCCACCTCGTCACCGCGGCGGAGTCGGTCACCGGCCCGCTGCAGTAAGGTTCCCGCACGAGACCAGGGGCCCTGCCGCGTGCAGGGCCCCTGCTCCTACGTGTGTTCCCGTGTCGCTTGTCGCCACGTCACTTCAGCTTGGCCTGCTGGGCCTTGACGACCTCCGGCGAGACCGCGTACGCCTTCTTGTCCATCATCGCGCCCAGGTTCATCGTGAAGTAGACCGACAGGGTGTTCCCGGCCCGGACGACCTGGGCGTGGACCGGCGCCGCGTCCCCGTCGTCCGTGTCCGTGGTCGCGGCGAACGCCACCGCCCCGTCCCCGGTGCCCGTGGGCTTCTCCCCGGCGATCTCGGTGAACGTCATCTTCGTCCCCGCCTGCTTGCCGGAGAAGCCGCTCGCGCAGGCCTTCACGGCGGCGGAGACCGACGCGAGGGCCTTCTCGGCGCCGTCTCCGGCGTACGAAGCCAGGGTGACCGTGGTGACGTCCCGGTCCAGGGACTTGTGCATCGCTTCCTCGAACTTCTTCTCGTCGAGGCCGTCCAGCGAGGTCGGCTTGGCCGAGGGAGCCTTCTTCGGGTTCTCCGTGGCGAGCCGGTCGGTCTTCGCCGCCGCCTCGGCCGGCGGAAGCCCGCTCATCACGCGGACCAGCGGCCGGCACGGCGCGTTGTCGGTCGTGATCGGCTTGGCGCGGGCGGCCGGCACCGGGCCCACCTTGTATCCCGGCACCTCGCCCTCGGCGATGACCAGCTTCTCCAACTCCGCGGCGCTCCGCGCCTGCACGGCCGGCTTCGCCGCGTCCTCGCCGGAGCAGCCCGTGACAAGGGCGAGCGACAGCGCACCCACCACCGCGGTGGCGCACCGTCGCACGCCCGATGATCTCTTCATGGGCGAACTATGTGTGCGCTGTCAAAGAACCGTCAAGGGAAATTAAAAACCCATGCGTTCGCGGCGCACCGAATACACCACGAACCCGGCACCGACGCCGAGGAAAAGAGTGCCGCCGACGATGTACGGAGTGGTGTCGCGGCTTCCGGTGTCGGCGAGTTCGGTGTCGTCCGCCGCGTCCCGTGCGCTGTCCGCGGCCGCCTGCGACATCGCCCTGGCCTGCTGTGTCACATGAGTCGTGGCGGTTTCCGTGTTCGCTCTGGCCGGGTCCTGCGAGGCCTTCGCGGACGGGACGAACCACAGCGCGCACAGGAGGGTCCCCGCGGCGGTGGCGGTCAGCAGCGGGCGGCGAGCGAATGACACGGAATATCGATCCCCTTGTGACGCTGGCGAATTGGCCGTGTGGGGTGATGTTAGTGAAAGTCGCGGGTCACAGGAAAGTCACGGGAGGTTTCGATCGTACGCTCGCGCCATGAGCGCTGAAGAGACATCACGTTTTGTACGTCTTCGGGTGGAGCTGGTCCTCGAGGTGCAGGACGAGGACGAGGTGACCAAGGCCGCGCTGCGCCGGCTCGCCCGGGACACGGATCTTCCGGAGTCGGAGCGGGCCCAGGCCGAGGGGGCTGTGACGGACGACACCGCGGAGGCCCTCGCGTATCTCGTGGACCCGTTCGACCTGGTCAGCGAGGTGCCCGGGGTGGAGCTCCAGCAGGCGTCCTGGTCCAGTGAGCGGATCGACTACGACCCTGACTCGCCCGACTGGGACCTCGACGAGGATGATGGGCAGGACGACGAAGAAGAGGACGGCATCGGCTGAGCGTCCCGGGGCACCCATGACCCCGGACGGCAACCGCCGTCCGGGGTTTCGTCGTCTCAGGGGGCGCACGGACGACTTCCGCACCACCGGCCTCGGGCGACCGTGGCGAGCGTGGTGCGCCTAACACATGCGAACCATGTGGAAAGGGACGGACCGCCCGTAGCGTGGATGGTTCGCCACGGGGGCCTCGGGGTTTCACGAATTCGGCAACGATGGAGAAGCGTGTGATGACGGACAGTAAGCGGCGCAAGGGCCTGACGGTCGCGTCCGCACTGCTCGGTGGGGTGCTGGCACTCGCGGGCTGTTCCGGCGGCGGCAACGCCAAGGCGACCGACGGCGGCAAGAACTCGCAGGCGAAGGCCGACGAGGCAGCGGCCAAGAAGTCGTCCGAGGCCCAGATCACCATCACACCCAAGGACGGCTCCGACAACGCATCCATCAACAACTCGGCCGGCGTGAAGGTCGCCAAGGGCACGCTCACCGGCGTCACGATGACCACCCAGGACGGCAAGGCCGTCGCCGGTCAGCTCTCCGCCGACAGGACCAGCTGGAAGCCGACCGTCCAGCTGCAGCGCTCGACCACCTACAAGATCGCCGCAGAGGCCAAGGACGCCCAGGGCCGCATAGCCAACGAGAACGCCTCCTTCACCACGGTCGCCCCGGCCCACAGCTTCATCGGCACCTTCACCCCGGACAACGGCGCGACCGTCGGCGTCGGCATGCCGGTCTCGGTCAACTTCGACAAGGCGATCACCAACAAGGCGGCCGTGCAGAAGGGCATCACGGTCACCTCCAGCAGCGGCCAGGAGGTCGCCTGCCACTGGTTCAACGCCAACCGCATGGACTGCCGTCCGGAGCAGTACTGGAAGGCGGGCTCCACCGTCACTCTGAAGCTCGCGCTCGACGGCGTCGAGGGCGCGCCCGGCATCACCGGCATCCAGCAGAAGACGGTCACCTTCCACATCGGCCGCAACCAGGTCTCCTACGTCGACGCGAAGACCAAGCAGATGAAGGTCACGCAGGACGGCAAGGTCGTCAAGACGATCCCGATCTCCGCCGGCGCCCCCGACCACACCACGTACGAGGGCCAGATGGTGATCTCGGAGAAGTTCAAGCAGACCCGTATGAACGGCGCGACGGTCGGCTTCAAGGACTCCGACGGCAAGGGCGAGTACGACATCAAGGACGTACCGCACGCCATGCGCCTGACCAACTCCGGCACCTTCATCCATGGCAACTACTGGGGTGCGCCGTCCGTCTTCGGCAGCGTCAACACCAGCCACGGCTGCATCGGCCTGCAGGACGTCAAGGGCGCAGGCGACGCGAACACACCGGCCGCCTGGTTCTACGGCAACTCCCTGGTCGGTGACGTCGTGGTCGTCCAGAACACCGGCGACAAGACGGTCGCGCCGGACAACGGCCTCAACGGCTGGAACATGAGCTGGGCCCAGTGGAAGGCCGGTTCGGCCGCCTGACACCCCCTCAACCCCACCGGTGCCGCCCCCCGTCGGGGGCGGCACCGGCGTTTCCGAGCCCTTCACGGGCGGACCGCAGCCTTCTCGGAAGGCCCAGGACAAGGTCCTGCAGTCGCTGTACGGACTGGGTGCGGACATGACGGTCACCAAGGCGGCCACGCCGACCGCCGGCAGCTCCGGACCAGCGAACTCGCCGCCGAGGCACTGCACTCCGTCGGCCTGGTCGTCAAGAAACCCAAGGTGCTGCTCGCCGACGAACCGGCCGGCAACCTCGACGAGGGAATGCGGGACGAGATCATGGACGTACTCGAAACGCCTGTGGCACCCACGACTCCGCGATCGCACAGAAGGTCCCGCGGCCGGCCACCATCACGCGAGGGCAGGATCACGGTGAAGCAGAACGGCAGTTCGCCGGTCTGTAACGGTGTCCCGCCCACGGCGTAACAGTTTCCCGTCGCTCCCTCTTACCCTCCTCTCAACCGTTGAGCCCGCTGAACACCCCCCGGCATACTGCGTGGCCGGGTGAACGGGGAATTCGCCCGGTACTCCGTCTCCTGGGGGAGAACTTGCGCAGACAAGTGAAAAGAGCTGCTGCCGCCGGTGTCGCCACAGCCGCAGCCGTCGCCGTCGCAGCGGGCATGACCAGCCCGGCGTCGGCGAGACCCGTGGAGCGCACCCCGACCACCGCCTCCGCGCTCACCGCGAGGACCCACGTCACCCTCATCACCGGTGACCGCGTCGACCTCGACGCCAAGGGCCGGATCGTCGGCCTGCGGCGGGCCGGGGGCCGCGAGCACATACCCTTCCAGGTCCGCAGGACCAAGGGCCACACCCTGGTCGTCCCGGTCGACGCGGCCCGCCTGGTGTCCTCCGGCACGCTGGACCAGCGCCTGTTCGACGTCACCGAGCTGAACAAGGCCGCCACCCGCAGGGCCCAGAAGAACGGCCTGAAGGTCATCGTCGGCTACCGCGGTTCCGCCGCCGCGGCCAAGGCGGACGTCCGGGACGCGAGCCACCTGCGCCGCAGCCTCGGCGCCCTCGACGCCGACGCCGTGCAGACGCAGGTCAAGGACACCGCCGGGCTGTGGCACGCCGTCACCGACGGCGACCGGGCCGCCGCCGGCATCGCGCACGTCTGGCTCGACGGCGTCCGCAGGGCCTCGCTCGACAAGTCCGTGCCGCAGATCGGCGCCCCCGTCGCGTGGAAGGCCGGATACACCGGCAAGGGCGTGAAGGTCGCCGTCCTGGACACCGGGGTGGACACCGGCCACCCGGACCTCAAGGACCAGGTGATCGCGTCCAGGAACTTCACCTCCGCGGCCGACGCCTCCGACCACTTCGGCCACGGCACCCACGTCGCCTCCATCGTGGCGGGCACCGGCGCCACGTCGGATGGCAGGTACCGGGGTGTCGCACCGGACGCCGAGATCCTGAGCGGCAAGGTCCTGGACGACACCGGCTCCGGAGACGACTCCGGCATCCTCGCCGGCATGGAGTGGGCGGCCTCCCAGGGCGCCTCCGTCGTCAACCTCAGCCTCGGCGGCTACGACAGCCCCGGCACCGACCCCCTGGAGGCCGAGGTCAACAAGCTCGCCGCCACCAAGGGCATCCTGTTCGCGATCGCCGCGGGCAACGACGGCCCCCACTCGATCGGTTCGCCGGGCAGCGCGGACGCCGCGCTCACCGTCGGCGCCGTCGACAAGAAGGACAGGCTCGCCGACTTCTCCTCCACCGGCCCGCGCATCGGCGACGGCGCCATCAAGCCGGACGTCACCGCGCCGGGCGTGGACATCACCGCCGCCGCGGCCGGGGGCAGCGTCATCGACAAGGAGGTCGGCGAGAAGCCCGCGGGCTACCTGACCCTCTCCGGCACCTCGATGGCCACCCCGCATGTCGCGGGCGCCGCCGCGATCCTGAAGCAGGAGCACCCCGACTGGGGCTACGCCGAGCTGAAGGGCGCGCTGACCGGCTCCGCCAAGGGCGGCGCGTACACGCCGTTCCAGCAGGGTTCGGGCCGTATCGCCGTGGACCGGGCCTACCGGCAGACCGTGATCGCCGACCCGGTCTCGCTGAGCTTCGGTGTGCAGCGGTGGCCGCACACCGACGACAAGGCGGTCACCAAGAAGGTGACGTACCGCAACCTCGGCGACCAGGACGTCACGCTCACCCTCAGCAGCACCGCCACCGACCCCGAGGGCCACGCGGCCCCGTCGGGCTTCTTCACGCTGGGCGCGACGCGGCTGACGGTCCCGGCGCACGGCAAGGCCTCCGTCGGCCTCACCGCCGACACGAAGCTGGGCGGCACCCTCGACGGCGCCTACTCCGCGTACGTGACCGCGACCGGCGCCGGCCAGAGCGTCCGTACGGCCGCCGCGGTACAGCGCGAGGTCGAGTCCTACGACGTCACGCTGAAGTTCACCGGCCGTGACGGCAAGCCGGCCACGTACTACAACGCCGGCCTCAGCGGCGTGGGCGGCCTGGCGAGCGGCACGGAGCTGACCCCGTACGACCCGTCCGGCACGGTGAAGGTACGCGTGCCCAAGGGCACGTACCTCCTCAACTCCGCCGTCTTCGGGGACCGGAACGGCACCCACGGCACCGACTGGATCGCCCAGCCGAAGCTGACCGTCGCCAGGAAGCAGACCGTCACGATCGACGCGCGCAAGACCAAGCCGGTCGACATCACCGTCCCGGCCTCGGGCGTCAGGTCGCGGTTCGCCTCGCCGGGGTACACCCTCACGATCGGCGACAACGAGTACGGCTACAGCTGGTTCCTGGACACCTACAAGGACTTCCGCACCGCCCATCTGGGCCCGAAGCTCCCCGCAGGACGGCTGTTCCAGCAGTGGGACGGCCACTGGACCAAGGGGACGAGCGAGCAGTACGACGTCACCACCGGCGGCCCGGTCACCCGGCTCGCCACCGGCTACACCAAGCACTACAGGGCGGGTGAGCTGGCCACCGTCAAGGCCCGGCTGGGTGCGTCCGCGAGCGGCAGGACCGGCTCGGTCGGCGCCACCGGCTGGCTGCCCGGCAGCGTGGGCGCCTCGTCCATCGACGTGCCGCAGCGGCTGCCCGGCACCCGCACCCTGCACCTGTCCGCCGGCGGCGGGGTCCTGTGGGACCTGCACTTCACCCAGTACGGCGGGGTCGACCAGGACGGGTTCCCGCTGTCCGACGCCGCGTACGCCCTCGGCGAGTCCTCCTTCAAGGCCGGCAAGAGCTACACGAGGACGGTCAACACCGCCGTCTTCGGCCCGCACGTCGACAAGGACCTCGGCCTCTATCGCTCCGGCGACGAGATCTACGGTTCGCTGCCGCTGTTCGCCGACTCCGCCAGGCACGCCGGGTACTCGGCCTTCACCACGGTGAACACGACCCTGTACCGCGACGGCGCCAAGGTCGGCTCCACCGACGACCCGCTGTTCGGGGACGCCACCTTCACGGTGCCGGCCGGTGACGCCGCCTACCGGCTGACCACCTCGGTCAAGCGCTCGGCGAAGGTCGCCCGGGCCTCCTCCCGGATCGACGCGACCTGGACCTTCCGCTCCAAGAAGGTCTCCGGCACCGTCGTCCAGCTCCCCGCCTCCGTCCTGCACTACGGCGTCACGACCGGCCTGGACAGCCGGGTCGCGGCCGGCCGGACGGTCACCTTCCCGGTCACCGTCGAGGGCTCGGCGGCGGGCGGCAACCTGAAGTCCCTGGCCGTGTACGTCTCCTACGACGGCAGGACCTTCACGAAGGCCGACGTCCGGGGAGGCAGGGTCACCGTCAAGAACCCGGCGAAGGGCAGGTCCCTCTCCCTCCGCTCGGAGATCACCGACAAGAAGGGCAACACGTCGCAGATCACTATCTACGACGCGTACTTCGGCAAGTAGCCGGTCCGCAGCCGAGGGGCACCCGGAGCACGGGCTACGGGTGCCCCTCGCCGCGGGAAGGCTCAGGCCGAAGGCACCGCTTGCGTCGCGTCCGTGCCCCAGCTGGCCAGGAGCCGCAGCGAGTCGGCGGACGGGGAGCCCGGTTCGGCGTGGTAGGTCAGCAGGGACTGGTCCGTGTCGTCCGTCAGGCGGAAGGACTCGAAGTTCAGGGACAGGTCACCCACCAGCGGATGGTGCAGCCGCTTGACGCCGTGGCTCTTCTCCTTCACGTCGTGCGTCGCCCACAGCCGGCGGAACTCCTCGCTCTTGACCGAGAGCTCCCCGACGAGCGCCGACAGCCGCGGGTCGTCCGGATAGCAGCCCGCGTCCATGCGCAGGGCGCAGACGATGTCGATCGCCTTCTGCTCCCAGTCGACGAACAGATCGCGGTAGTCCGGGCGCAGAAACACCAGGCGGGCCCAGTTGCGCTCGGCAGGCGGCAGCTCCGCCCAGTCGCCGAAGAGCGCCGCCGCCATCCGGTTCCAGGCGAGGATCTCCGAGCGGCGCCCGACGACATACGCCGGCACGCCGTCCATCGTGTCCAGCAGCTGCCGCAGCGAGGAGCGGACCTGCTGCTGGCGCGCCGCCGGCTTCTTCTTGTGCGACTTCGGCTTGGCCAGATGCGTGAGGTGCGCGTGCTCGGCGTCCGTCAGCCTGAGCGCCCGGGCGATCGCGTCCAGGACCTCCGCCGAGACGTTGCGCCCGTTGCCCTGTTCCAGGCGGGTGTAGTACGCCACCGACACCCCGGCCAGCTGTGCCAGCTCCTCGCGGCGCAGCCCCGGCACCCGCCGGTGCCGGCCGAAGTCGGGCAGTCCCACGTCCTCCGGCTTCAGCCGGGCCCGCCGACTGCGCAGGAACTCGCTCAGTTCGGCCCGCCGGTCCAGAGGCGGGGAGGAGGGCAGGGGCTGGTTTTCCATACAACCAGTATTCACGGTCGTACGCACAGGAACCTGACCCCGCCAGTGGTAGGCACGGCAGTCGTACGCAGAAGCGTGGTCTGGGTGGTCGTCGTAGCGTGGGAGAGGCTGGTCGCGTGCCCGGCGGAAGGCAGCCGGGCACGATCACATCGCTAGGAGAACCCCGGCATGACCACCACTGTTGCTGCTTACGCCGCGCCCGCCGCGAAGGCCCCGCTGGAGCGGACCACGATCGAGCGGCGCGCGGTCGGCGAGTCCGACGTCCTGATCGACATCGAGTTCGCCGGTATCTGCCACTCCGACATCCACCAGGCCCGGGAGGGCTGGGGCACCGCGATCTTCCCGATGGTGCCCGGTCACGAGATCGCGGGCGTCGTCTCCGAGGTCGGCCCGGGTGTCACGAAGTACGCCGTCGGCGACCGTGTGGGCGTCGGCTGCATGGTCGACTCCTGCCGGGAGTGCGACAACTGCAAGGCCGGTCTGCAGCAGTACTGCACCGGCGGCGGCCCCACCTGGACGTACAACTCCGTCGGCAAGGACGGGCAGCCCACCTACGGCGGCTATGCGCAGAAGGTCGTCGTCGACGAGAACTACGTCGTCCGCATCCCCGACGGCCTCTCCCTCGACGTGGCCGCCCCGCTGCTGTGCGCCGGCATCACCACCTACTCGCCCCTGAAGCACTGGAACGCCGGCCCCGGCAAGAAGGTCGCGGTCGTCGGCCTGGGCGGCCTCGGGCACATGGGAGTGAGGATCGCCGCCGCCCTCGGCGCGGAGGTCACGGTCCTCTCCCAGTCCCTGCGCAAGAAGGACGACGGGCTGAAGCTGGGCGCCACGCACTACTACGCCACCAGCGACCCGAAGACCTTCGAGGACCTCAAGGGCACCTTCGACATCATCCTCAACACGGTGTCGGCGCCGCTCGACTTCGACGCCTACCTGTCCCTGCTGCGCACGGACGGCGCGATGGTCAACGTCGGCATCCCCGAGGAGCCGGTGAACATCCTGCTCTCCTCGGTGTTCGGCCACCGCCGCAGCATCAGCAGCTCCGGCATCGGCGGCATCCCCGAGACCCAGGAGATGCTCGACTTCTGCGCCGAGCACCAGCTGGGCGCCGAGATCGAACTGATCCGCGCCGACCAGATCAACGAGGCCTACGAGCGGGTCGTGAACAGCGACGTCCGCTACCGCTTCGTGATCGACACGGCGACGATCTGAGTCTTGAGCGGCGGGGTGCGGGCTGCGGGCTACTTGATCGGTGTGCCGCCCGCCCCCTGGGCGAGGGGGAAGCGCTCTCCGGGTCTGTAGGCCCGCACGAGCACACCCCCGCCCCCGCCCGGCCGTACGACATGCGCACGCCCCAGCCCCGCCACCCGGACCTCTCCGTCCGCCACCTCCAGCAGGGTGTTCTCGTCCACGGCGACCCCGTACGGCGCCGCACCCCGCCCGACCACCGCGACCAGCCGCGCGAGCGTTCCCCACTGGGCGGCATGGACGTCCACCGCGAACGGCACCAGCCCCAGCCCCGCGCGCACCTCGACCTCCGCCAGATCCTCCCCGGTCTCCTCCGGGCACACCGGTACGCCGTCCACCAGCCATCCGCCGACCACGGCCCGCCGCGCGGCCACGGCGGCACCCGCCGAGAAGCCCGCGTACGGCATCCCGCGCCCGGCGAGCAGCGCCGGCAACCGCTCCAGACCGTCCTCGAGCGCCTCCTGGTAGGCGGGGGTCAGCCCACCGCACACCAGCAGACCGTCGTTTTCGTCCCACGCGTGTTCCGGCTCGAACCGGCCGCCGAGCGGCACGAGCAGCGGCACGGGCGTGCACGGCCCCGCCTTCCGCAGCACCTCGGCATACCGCTCGAACTGCGCCGCCCCGTCCCCCTCGTCGACGATCACACACCCGATGCGCCGCTCTCCGCCGACCGCCCGGACGAACGGCTCGTACACCTCGGCCGTGTCCCAGCCGCCGCCGATCAGAAACGTGCTCATCCCCGCTGCCTCCCCTTGTCCGCTCACGAACGGCGAATGTACGGCGGAGGTGTTGTTCCCGTCGCCGCAATTACCGGAAGCGCTCCCGAAGCGCTCCGGAAGCGGGCGGTGACTGTCGGCCGAAGCGGCGGCGGATCTTTGCTGGATGTGTGAAGAGGTCAGCCGGCAGCGGTCGGCGGAAGCGCCGGCCCCTGCTCGTCCGCACTGCGCAGGAACGCCTCGACCGCCGACAGGTCGGTCCGCTCCAGCTCGTCGGCGCGGATGACGATGCGCAACTCGGGGGAGACGGCCGGGTCCTGGCGCAGGCTCCGGATGAAGGTCCCGACGATCAGCAACAGCAGCTGCGTGCGGTCGAGTTCCACGATGCGGGACAGGCCCGCGCCGATCAGCGGGATCGCCACCGGTTTGAACAGGCCGTGCCGGGCGACCGCCGGCCACAGGCGTTCCAGGCTCAGCCGCAGGTCCGCCGGGGCGGACCGGGCACGCAGGTCGTTGCCCAGCCGGGAGTAGGCGAGGGCGAAGACCTTGCGCCTGCCGGCCGGGACCGCGACCGCCGTGCCGATCGGAAACCGGGTGCGCCGGCCGCGCCGCTTCGCCTGGACGCTCTCCGTGGCCAGCGGGGTGAACTCCTTCAGCCCCCGGCGCAGCCGGTCGTCGAGCAGCCGGTACCGGCCCTCGAAGAGCCGGTCGACCAACTGGCCCTGCACGCTCTCCCGGCTGATCACCACGTCGTCGGGGAAGGTGTCGAAGGTGTCGCAGAACCCCACGACCAGGTTGGCGTCCTCCTGCTCGAACAGGTCGCCGCGGAGCACGACGACGTCCACCCGCAGCCCGCGCAGGGTGTGCCGCAGCAGTTCGTCGCCGTGCCGCTCGCGCAGCCGGGCGTTCAGCCGGGCCAGGACCGCGGCGGCCTCCGGGTCGTCCGGTCGTTCCCGGGCCGTCTGTTCGGCCACCGGCAGGGCGAGGTCGTAGCGGCCCAGGGCGGTGTGTCCGGCGACCAGTTCCCGCAGTGCGGTCTCCCTGAGCTGGGTCAGCCGTCGCACCGGCACGGTCGCGAACTCCTCGTCCGCCACCTCGGCCAGCGGCCGGCCGTGCCAGAGCCGCAGGGCGTCCGCGAGCAGCCGGACGGCCGAGGCCGGTGCCGCGCGCAGGGCGTCGCCCACCAGGCCCGTGAACTGCGTACTGTCCAACTCCTCGACCGACAGGTCGAGTTGGTAGGTACCCTCGGCGCCGTGAGCGGTCGGCAGCTGTCCGGTCCGTACGATCCTGTTGCCCGTACCCGGTCCGGCGCGGTCGAACGCGCGCCGCAGCTCCAGGATCCGCTTCTGCACCTCGTTGCGGTTGCGCAGGCCCTGGTGCGGCAGTTCCACGGTCTGCTGCCAGACGTCCCGGTACAGCCGGCGGGCGGTCACGGCCTCGCCGTCGGCGGCGACCAGGCGCAGCAGCAGACGCGCGGTCAGCGGGGTCAGGCGGACCGGAGCGCCGTCCACTTCCAGCCGGACGGGGCCCAGCACGTGCACGCGTACGGACGGTGTGCGGCTCTGCACGCGCCTCGCCCCCTCAGCCGCATGACGGCCCGTCAACAGGGCTTTCAGCCTATCAAGATGACTCGGAGTGACGCATGCGATCGACCGTCCCGGACCCGTCGTCGTCCCGCCCCGTGCGATCGCTGCCGCGCCCCGCGCGATCCCGGCTGCCGCGGTCCTGGCGCGGGTGGCGGGTGTTCCTGGGCAATGTGCTGGCGGCCTTCGGCGGGGTGTCGGCCGTCGTGCAGTTCGCCGGCCAGCTGTTCCCGCGCGTCGTGTCCCGGCCCGGTCCGGTGCTGGCCGGCTCCGTGGCCCTGTGCCTGGTCTGGGGGCTGGCCCGGGCGCGTCCGCAGGCCGCCGTACGGCAGGAGTTCACCCGTCCGCACATGACCGTGGTGGTCGAGGAGGGCGATCTCTTCGAGCAGCCCGGCCATCTGGTGGTGGGGTTCACCGACACCTTCGACACCCTGGTGGACGACGGCGTCGTCATCAACGACGACAGCGCCCAGGGACAGCTGCTCGCCCGCCGCTACGCGGGGGACGCCCAGCGGCTGGACGCGGAGCTGGCCGCCGCGCTGGACGGGGTGGCCCCGGTGGTGCGGGAGAGTGTGCGGGACAAGCCGCGCGGCAAGCGCGCCCGGTACCCGGTCGGGACCGTGGCCGTTCTCGGCAGCCGCCCACAGCTGGTCTTCGCCGTCGCCTACAGCCGGATGGGCAACGACTGCGTCGCCTCCTCCGGGGTGCAGGAGCTGTGGCTCGGCCTGGACCGGCTGTGGGACGCCGTCCACCGGCACGGCCAGCTGGAACGCGTCACCATGCCGCTGACCGGTGCGGGGCTCGCCCGGCTGCACGACCTCGACGAGGACAGCCTGCTGCGGCTGATCCTGCTGTCGTTCGTGGTGCACGCGTGGGAGCGGCCGGTCTGCCGTGAGCTGCACGTGGTGATCCGCCCCGGCGAACTGAGGCGGATCGACCTGCCGGAGACCGGCGCGTTCCTGGCGGGTCTGGCGGCGGGCGCCCGGCGCCATGTCTGACACCGGGCGCCCCAGGGGCGGTACGGGCCCTCCCCCGGAGCGTGGCCGAACGGCCACTGGGCCCGTACCGCGGCTCAGCGGGCCGGCGGCAGCTGCCGGCCGGTCCGTCCGTACGCCGACAGATGGCTGTACGGCCAGGTCTGGCGCCATTCGGAGCCGGTGTCGTCGACCGTGCAGCCGGCGACCTTCAACCGCTGCACGATCTTGCTCAGGGCGGCCTCCGAGCCGTCGAACCGGATGACGTTGCGGCCCGCGATGTCGGCGATCGTGCGCAGCTCACCGACCTCCACCATCAGCGTGCGCTCCGGGTAGGCCATCAGGACCATGCCCAGTTCGATCAGCACGTTCGGCCGGGGCTGCCCGGTCGGCTCGGTCTCGTACGGCGGCTCGTTCGCACCCCGCAGCTCCGGGTGCAGCTGGACGATGTCGTCCGGAGTGAGCAGCACGAGGGCCGCCTGGGCCTGCTCGGGAGCCTTCGCGACGACCTCGCCGAGGAAAGGCGCCGTCTTGCCGGTGGCCCTGACCAGGTCCTCCCATTCCAGCGGACGCAGATCGAGCTTGCGCAGCAGGCCGAACATCTTCGTCCGGACCTCCTCGTCCCGCCCGTGGACGACGAAGACGTTGCGGCTGCGGTCCCGGGACGGGCCGGGACGGTCCTGGGAGGGTTCGAGGCGGTCCTGGGAGGGTCCGAGGCGGTCGTCGTCCCCGCGGACCCGGTGGGCGCCGTCGGGGGCGCCGGCGTAGAAGTTCTGCGTGCCCGAGTTGGTGCTGTTGCCGTTGCCGGTGACGAAGCTGTTGCCGCTGCCGAAGGTGTTTCCGCTTCCGTAGTGGCTGCTGTTGCCGGAGCCCGGGCCGGTGCCCGAGCCCGCGCCCGTGGAGCTGTCCGTCATGCCGATCCCGTCCCCCGGCCACCGTCGGAGGCGCCGTAGTGGTTCTGCGTGCCCGAGTTGGTGGTGTTGTTGTCGCCGTTCACGAAGTTGTTGTGGTTCCCGTAGTCGTTGAGGATGTTCGTCTGGCGGGCCTCGTGCTCCGCGAGGTCCACGTTGTGCTCCTGCAGGAACTCCCGGACGAACTGCAGGAGTTGGCGCTCCACGATCTGGGTGTACTTGATCGTGTCCGTCTCCTGGAAGAAGACGTGGAAGTCGTCGCTGGTCGCCATCTCCCGGATGCTGGTGAGCGCCCCGCGGTTCACCAGGGTGTCCGCGTAGCGACCGAGCCCGAACTCACTGGTGTCGGCCGGCTGCGGCAGCAGGACGGTGTTCCTGGCCCACGGCAGCAGGCCGGACAGCGCCGAGCGGGCCCGGGAGAGGACGGGCCGCAGCGCCGCCTGGGGCGCTGCCCGCACGGTGTGCCAGCCGACCCTGGCCAGGGTGACGGCGTCGAGTGCCGCGGGGAGCCGGTCCACCAGGTGGAAACTCGCCTGGATCGGCCCCAGCACATACGAGTAGAACTCGGTGTGCAGGGTGTTCCCCTTGAGGTCGAAGCCCACGAACGCCGTGGTGACCAGCTCCTGGTTCCATGAGCCCACCCGGACGCACAGGTACGCGCGCCCCGAGCCGTAGGCGTCCTGCCAGCGTCCGTCGGTCTGCTCCGGGATCGCCGCCCACGCGCCGGGGAGGGTCGTCACGGCCGTGGTGAACGTGCTCCGCTCGACGGCGAGCCCCTCGATCCGCGCCAACCGGCTCGCGTGGTCGCGCAGCCCGGACGTCATACGGGCGGAGACATAGGCGGAGAGGTCCTCGACGGTGAAGGGGATGATGTCCTTCCGCTTGGGCTCCTCGCCGGTCGCGTGGCCATTCACGCCGGGCACACCGGGCAGGCCCGCCTCCCGCCGGCCCTCGAACACGGTGACGGGTGCGCCGATCAGCAGCTCGGCCGTGGACCAGCGCCGCACCTGCTGACCCGCGCCGACGAACGGCTTGTAGCCGCCGTAGCAGATCAGACTGCCGTCCGAGGTCTGCTCGCGGTTGATCTTGGCCACCAGTTCACCCGTCAGCTGCGGATGTCTGGGGTAGGAGCCGTCGAACCCGCTGGCCCGGCGCGCCGCACCGGTGCGCAGCCCCAGCCGGGAGGTCAGCAGCTGGAGGGTGACGACGCGCCGCAGAAACGCGGTGACCCACAGCAGCCACGCCACCGCCAGCAGCCCGGTGAACCCGTTCAGGACACCGGCGGCCATGAGGACGCAGGTGACGAGCAGGCCCGTGAACAGGACGGCCAGCCGGGCCCGGTGCAGCCGGCGCGCCGCCAGGGCGTGCGCGAGCACGGGAACCGCGTCGTACCCGTACGAGGGCGCCACCACCCGGAACCGGTGGGTCAGCAGCTCGCGGATGACGGTGGCGCGGTACACCGGATCCAGATAGGTGCCCGCGCACAGCAGCCGGGTGGCGTCGCTGGTGGCGTCCGCGGACGGGCGGGCCGAGACCGGCCCGCCGGACCCCGGCGGCGGAGCGGGAACGGAAAGGAATGCACTCGCCATGGCTGTGTTCTCCGCTCTCTTCAGCCGGCCGAGGTCATCGAGGCGTGGGTGATGACCCCGTCGACCACGGTGTACTGACCGGTGTACGACTTCTGCGTGCCGTCGGTCTGCTGGGCGTTCAGGTCCACGGAGACCGTGTCGCCGTCGACGGACTCGACGGTGACGTCGTCGTGCTCGGTGGTGTCGAAGCCCGCGACGAAGGAGTCGTAGTCCATGTCGAGGTTCTTGCCGCCCAGCGCCCAGGCGGTCTTGTAGTCGCGACGGTTGATGGCGTCGAAGAAGTCGTTGACGGTCTTGCCCGGACCGGTGCTGCTGTCCGCGCTGCCCGTGCCGTCCGTGCCGTCCGTTCCGTCTGTGCCCTCTGTGCTCTGCGTGCTCTCGCTGTACAGCGGGGTCGGGGACAGGGCCGTGCCGTCGTCGCCGCTGAGGGGCGTCGACGGGTCCGTGCCGTACGCCGTGGAGGTGTCCGGTGCCGGCGAGTCCGTCGGCGGCGGTGCGTAGTTGTAGCCGCCCGTGCCGTCCACCGAGGTGGCCCCGGATGCGTTTCCGCCACCCGGGGCGACCAGCGGCAGGACCGCCATCAGTAAGATCATCAGAAGGGGGACACCGGCGATGACGAGCGCGTACGTCCGTTCCTGACCCGCGGTGGGTATCAGACTCGGCGGCTCGTAGGTGTGGTTCATGGGCCCTCGTAACTCCCGGCGGACAGTCGGGGTCTGGCTCGTTCCAACGGCGTGGCGAGAGTCACCTTGCCCGACATCCGACGGGTGGGAGCCGGTTTCGCGCTTCCGATACGCTTCCGATCCGGGCCCGGCGAGCGGGCTGTCCCAGCCGGCCCCAACCACCTGTCTGCCCCATGATCAGCCTTCTGTCGGTGCCCACCCGGACGCTGCCCCTCCGGAACGCCCGCGGCGCAACGAGGATGCGACGGGCGGCACCGGGCCGCTGCAACGGCTTGTGGCTCCGTCCCACTTCCGTGGCCTCGTCCGGATTCGATGCGGGGCCCGGCTGGCTGGACGGAGACCGACTGCACACGGTGCGGGTGCTGGTTGTGCGGCGGGGCGGTCCGGTGGCGGGGGGCTGTCGGTTCAGCCGGGGAGGGTGGCCGGGCTGCCGCCGTTGGCCTCGTAACCGGCCACCGCCAGGGCGCGGTAGACGGCGAACTCACCGGACGGGTCGGCGGACAGCGTCCAGGGCAGTGCGCCGATGTGCCCGTCGACGTGTATCAGCTGGTGCATGGCCTCCTGCCAGCGCTCGGCGCGCACCAGGAAGAAGATCAGCAGATGGCGGACGTGCGCGAGCATCGGGTCGTCGGGGCGGGCCGAGTGCACCGCGTGCAGGGCGCCGTGCATCGCCTTGGTGACGACCTCGCTCTGGTAGAAGCCCGCCACCAGGTTCACCTCGGGGAGGTGCTCGAAGACCGCGAACAGGGGCAGCGCGGCGAGCAGCGAACCCCGCGGGGCGCGGGCCGCGGCGGCCTCGGCGAAGGAGTACGCCTCCTCGCGCGAGCCGTGCCACTTCTCGCACCAGTAGTGCAGCGCGGCCAGATGCGCGCCCATGTGATGCGGGACGCGGTCGAGGATCTTCAGCCACAGCTGGTCGAACTCGGCCTGCGCATAGGCGAGTCCGCGGGCGATGGACAGCTCGATGATGTACGGCACCGGGTCACCGGGGGCGAGCAGGGCCGCCTGCCCGCACGCGTCCCGGGCCTCCTCCATGATGATCCGGAAGTCGTCCGTGCCCGGCGTCGACGTCCGCCAGGCCTGCTGCACCAGGAACTCCGCGTAGACGGCGGCGCCGCCCGCGTCCTTGGGCTGCTCGGCCCGCCACACCCGCAGCCACTGACCGCCCGGCGTCTCGTGCACCCCGCCGGGGCGCTGCTGCAGCTCCAGCGCGGCGGCGCCCGCGAAGGCCTGCACCCGCTGCCAGCGCTGCTCGTCCTCGGTCCCGGTGCCGGCCAGCAGTTGGGAGGCCGCACGATAGTCCTGCGTGCGCTGCACCAACTCCAGGACGTCCAGCAGGTCCTGGTCGGGGCCGGGCATGCGCACGTCCAGCTCCTCCTGGCGCACGAAGCCGTAGGCCGCCGGGTCGGCGGCGTCCGGGTGCCCCGGGGGAACCTGCTCGATCACCCCGCGCCTGCGCCGCATGAGCGGGAGCAGCACGAAGCTCAGCATGAGCAGCGCCATCAGCAGCCAGAGAATCGACATGCCTCAAGCGAACCAGACGCCGCCGACAATTGGCCAACCCCACCGCCGAGCTGTGGAAAAGTCTGGTCCCGTGCATGACAGGACCCTCCGGGCGGGTCGGTGACGGGCCACTGAGGTCCGCGGCAGGCAGAGGGCGTGGGGCCGGTCCGCGGTGGGGCGGTGTGTGGGGCCGGCCCGCGGTGGGGCGGCGCGCGGGGTGGCGGGCAGATGCGGGAAATCCCTCGGTTCAGCCGTGCTCGAGCTTCGCGGGCGTCAGCATCCGGCCGAGCGCACTACGCTCGGTGGACATGAGCGACAGGCACATCAGTGAGCACTTCGAGACCCTCGCGATCCACGCGGGCAACACGGCGGATCCCCTCACCGGCGCGGTGGTCCCGCCCATCTACCAGGTCTCCACCTACAAGCAGGACGGTGTCGGCGGGCTGCGCGGCGGCTACGAGTACAGCCGCAGCGCCAACCCCACCCGTACCGCCCTGGAGGAGAACCTCGCCGCGCTGGAGGGCGGCCGTCGCGGCCTCGCCTTCGCGTCCGGCCTGGCGGCCGAGGACACCCTGCTGCGCACGCTGCTCACCCCCGGTGACCACGTGGTGATCCCGAACGACGCCTACGGCGGCACGTTCCGGCTCTTCGCCAAGGTCGCCACGCGCTGGGGTGTGGAGTGGTCCGTCGCCGACACCAGCGACCCGGCCGCCGTACGGGACGCGATCACTCCGAAGACCAAGGCCGTCTGGGTGGAGACCCCCTCCAACCCGCTGCTCGGCATCACCGACATCGCCGCCCTCGCTCAGGTCGCGCACGACGCGGGCGCGAAGCTCGTCGTCGACAACACCTTTGCCACGCCCTACCTCCAGCAGCCGCTGTCGCTCGGCGCGGACGTCGTCGTCCACTCCCTGACCAAGTACATGGGCGGTCACTCGGACGTGGTCGGCGGCGCGCTGATCGTCTCCGACCCGGGGCTCGGCGAGGAGCTGGCCTACCACCAGAACGCGATGGGCGCCGTCGCCGGTCCCTTCGACTCCTGGCTGGTGCTGCGCGGCACCAAGACCCTCGCGGTGCGGATGGACCGGCACAGCGAGAACGCCACGAAGATCGCCGACATGCTGACCCGGCACGCGCGCGTGACCAGCGTGCTCTACCCGGGCCTGCCCGAGCACCCCGGCCACGAGGTCGCCGCGAAGCAGATGCGGGCGTTCGGCGGCATGGTGTCCTTCCGCGTCGAGGGCGGCGAGGAGGCCGCGGTCGAGGTGTGCGACCGGGCCAAGGTGTTCACCCTCGGCGAGTCGCTCGGCGGCGTCGAGTCCCTGATCGAGCACCCCGGCCGGATGACGCACGCCTCCGCGGCCGGTTCCGCACTGGAGGTCCCCGCCGACCTGGTACGTCTGTCCGTGGGTATCGAAAACGTCGACGACCTGGTGGCAGATCTGCAGCAGGCCCTGGGCTAGCCGAACCGGACAGCCGGCTCGGGCCGGGTGACGGGGCGGGCTCGCCGGTGCGCGGCGGGTCGCCGTAGCTGCCCTCGGTCCGCGGTCGTACGGCCGCCGGTCCGAGGTCTGCGACGGGTCCCGCCGTCGTGGACCGGTCGCTCACCAGCCCGTGATCGGCGGAGTCGTCTGCGAGGGCGGCTCCGTCCACGGGTGCACCCGGGCCGCCCACACGCTGAACGCGACGGTCGCGGCACACGCCAGCAGCCACAGCACCCGGCGGACGATCAGCCTGCGCCGCAGCAGGCGCTCGCCACGGCGTACCGCGTCCGCGCACAGATCCGGCGGCACCGGCGCCGGAACCTGCTCCATGATCCGCCGTGCGGCGGCCTCCCGCTCGGTCCGGTTCACCACACCCTCCCCTCGCGCGGAGGGATGTCCGTGCCCGGAGGGGGTCTCCGCCGCCGGGTGCCCCCAGCGCTGTCCCGTCCCTGAAGGCGGCCCCCGCCCCGGCCGACCGCCACGCTCCCCCCGCCCCGCCCGCTCCCTTCCCCGCAGCCCCTCATCACGGCACCACCTTTCGGCCCGCCGCAGGAGGGCCCGTAGGGCGGGACGGATGGAGCAGCGTGGCGGTCGCCCGGTCGCAGATGCTGTGGACACGTTCCTTGGGGAGCCCCAGCAGGGCCGCTGCCTGTTCTTCGGCGACGCCTTCGTAGAGGCGCAGTACGAGGATCAGCCGCTCCTGCGGGGTGAGCGCGGCGAGCGGGCTGCTCGGATCGGGGCGGGCGCGGCCGAGGGCGCCGTACCGGTGCCAGGTCGCGCGCGCGAACCGGGTGGCGAGGTACTGGCGGGCGCAGTCGTACGGATCCTCACCGTGCAGCCGGTCCCAGCGCGCGTAGGTGTGGGCGAGCGCGAGCGTCAGAAGGCGCCGTGCGCGCGGGTTGGCGTGCGGCGCCTCCGCCGTGAGCAGGGTGGCGGCATGCAGCAGACGCCCGGCCGCGCCCGCGACGAACGCCTCGAACTCCCGGGCCCGGCGGGCCCCTCGGGACACCTGCCGATCACGCACCGCGCCTCCCCCCAGTGGGGGCCCCGCTGCCCGGTACGGGACAGGTGAACCGCGTACGACACAGGACCCGGTCTCATATGAGGCCAGCGGCGGCCCGGGGTCAAGGCTCCGGAACCGACCGGTCCCGGCGGGGGCCCGGTGGCCCGCTGTCGCGGTGGCCCACGGCCGTCAGGACGCCGGCGACGGTTCCACCGGCCCGGCCCCCTGCACCGTCATCCGCGTGGACAGCGCGGTGTTGAAGCGGGTCAGGAGCGTGCAGAACTCCTCGCGCTCCTCCGGTGCCCAGTCGTGTGTCAGCTCTGCCATCAGCTGACGTCTGGAGGAGCGCACCTCCTCGAGCCGGGCGACCCCGCGCGGGGACAGCTGGAGCACCACCGCACGCCCGTCCTCCGGGTGCGAGGTGCGCTTGACGAGCCCGGTGTCGACCAGCGGAGCCACCTGCCGGGTGACCGTGGAGGAGTCGATGCCCATGCTCGCGGCGAGCGCCTTGACGCCCATCGGGCCTTCCTTGTCGAGGCGGTTGAGCAGCAGATACGCCGCGCGGTCCATGGAGTTGCGCACCTGCCCGACACCGCCGAGCCGCGTCTGTTCGGCACGGCGGGCGAACACCGCCACCTCGTGCTGGAGGGTGTCGAGGAGACCGGTGTCACCGACGGTCGTCATGTCCATCGACATTTCAGGTGTTGTGGGCATGGCCGGAGGCTCGCTTCATGAAGGGCTGCTGGGTTGGGGGACAGGGTACGCGGCCCGGCGCCGGGCCGTACCGGCCCTGCGCAAACCGGTCTCGGAGCTTGGTCACCCAAGTCGTGTACTAGCGCGAACTGCGATGCTGGAGTCATGAGCTACCGCACGGCTGACACCTTGCGTTCCGTCACCCTCGACGATGTGCGCGGCGCCCAGAAGATGCTCTCGGGCGTAGCACGGGTGACGGCGATGGAGGGCAGTCGGCACCTGTCCCAGCTGATCGGCGCACCGGTGCACCTGAAGTGCGAGAACCTCCAGCGCACCGGTTCGTTCAAGCTGCGCGGCGCCTATGTGCGGATCGCCGGGCTGCTGCCGGAGGAGCGGGCGGCCGGTGTGGTGGCCGCGAGCGCCGGCAACCACGCACAGGGCGTGGCGCTGGCCTCCGCACTGCTCGGTGTGCACTCCACGGTGTTCATGCCGAAGGGCGCCCCGCTGCCGAAGGTCAGCGCGACCCGGGACTACGGCGCCGAGGTGCGCCTGCACGGCCAGGTGGTCGACGAGACGCTGGCCGCCGCCGAGGAGTACGCCGCCGCCACGGGCGCGGTGTTCATCCACCCCTTCGACCACCCGGACATCATCGCAGGCCAGGGCACGGTCGGCCTGGAGATCCTGGAGCAGTGCCCGGAGGTGCGCACGATCGTCGTCGGTGTCGGTGGCGGCGGACTCGCGGCCGGGATCGCGGTCGCGGTGAAGGCGATACGGCCGGACGTCAGGATCGTCGGTGTGCAGGCGGAGGGCGCGGCGGCCTATCCGCCCTCGCTGGCCGTCGGGCACCCGGTGTCGGTGCGGAACCCGGCGACGATGGCCGACGGCATCAAGGTGGGGCGGCCGGGCCTGGTCCCGTTCGGGATCATCGCGGACCTGGTCGACGAGGTGCGCACGGTCAGCGAGGACCAGTTGTCGGCGGCGCTGCTGCTGTGTCTGGAGCGGGCCAAACTGGTCGTGGAGCCGGCCGGGGCGAGCCCGGTCGCGGCGCTGCTGGCCGCGCCGGACGCCTTCGAGGGCCCGGTCGTCGCGGTGCTCTCCGGCGGGAACGTGGACCCGGTGCTGATGCAGCGCGTACTGCGCCACGGCATGGCCGCGCAGGGCCGCTACCTGGCCGTCCGGGTACGGCTGACCGACCGGCCGGGCGCCCTCGCCACCCTCCTCGGGGTGTTGCCGGCGGTGGACGCCAACGTCCTCGATGTGAGTCACGTACGTACCGACCCCCGGCTCGGACTCACGGAGGCGGACGTCGAGCTGCACCTGGAGACGAAGGGCCCGGCCCACTGCGCCGAGGTCGGCCAGGCCCTGCGGGACGCTGGTTACACGGTCATCGGCTGATCCTGGCCAACGGCTGCGGCGGCCCGCGCCGCCAAGCCCGACGCGCCACCCGTCCGGGTGGCGTGCATTGTGCAACGCGATACATCGCGTTATGGTGTGACTGTGGCGGTCCGGGTCGTCCTGTCGTACCGGAAAAGGGCGGGCGCAACCGGCCGATCAAATCTAGCCTTTGCGAACAGCTCCTCTGCCGCCCGATGCGAACAGCTTCCACCCGCTGCGAAAAACCCCGCCGGACATCCCCGATGACGTGGAGACAGACATGCCAGGCGCCATCCATGCCGAAGGCCTGGTGAAAACCTTCGGCGACGTAAAGGCTCTCGACGGCGTAGACCTGGACGTGCCCGAGGGCACCGTCCTCGGCCTCCTGGGGCCGAACGGCGCCGGCAAGACGACGACCGTCCGCTGCCTGACGACCCTGCTGCGCCCCGACAGCGGCAAGGCGGTCGTCGCGGGCGTGGACGTGCTGAAGCACCCCGACGCCGTGCGCCGCTCCATCGGCCTGTCCGGCCAGTTCGCGGCGGTGGACGAATACCTGACCGGCCGCGAGAACCTGCAGATGGTCGGGCAGCTTTACCAGATGAAGTCCAAGGCGGCCAAGCAGCGCGCATCCGAGCTCCTGGAGCAGTTCAACCTCGCGGACGCCGCCGACCGCCCCGCCAAGACCTACTCCGGAGGCATGCGCCGCCGGCTCGACCTCGCCGCGGCCCTCGTGGTCTCGCCGCCGGTGATGTTCATGGACGAGCCGACCACCGGCCTCGACCCGCGCAACCGCCAGCAGCTGTGGGAGGTCATCAAACAGCTCGTCTCCAGCGGTACGACCCTGCTGCTCACCACGCAGTATCTGGAGGAGGCCGACCACCTCGCCCACGACATAGCGGTGGTCGACCACGGCCGCGTCATCGCCCAGGGCACCTCCGACCAGCTCAAGGCCCAGACAGGCGGCGAGCGCGTCGAGGTCGTGGTGCACGAGCGCGACCACATCGCCGACGCCGCCGCTCTCCTGGACCGATACAGCCTGCGCGGCGTCGGCAAGGGCGACGTCACGGTCGAGGAGCACACCCGCAAGCTCACGGTCCCCGTCACCGGCGGCGCCAAGCTGCTCGCCGAGATCATCCGCGAGCTGGACACCCGCGGGATCGAGATAGACGACATCGGGCTGCGCCGCCCCACCCTCGACGACGTCTTCCTGTCGCTGACGGGGCACGTGGCCGAGACGGCCGACCAGGCCGAGGCGAACGGCAAGGAGGCCGTGAAATGAGTGCCGTCAGGGAAACCGTGCGCATCGCGGCGCCGGGCAACGCGCTCACCCGGTCGGTCCGGGACTCGCTGATCGTCGGCAAGCGCAATCTGATCCGGATGTCCCGCATCCCGGAGATGGTCATCTTCGGGCTCATCCAGCCGATCATGTTCGTGGTGCTGTTCACCTACGTCTTCGGCGGCTCCATGAAGATCGACGGCAGCACCAGTGCCGAAGGCTACAAGAACTTCCTCATGGCCGGCATCTTCGCGCAGACCGTCACCTTCGCCACCGCCAGCTCCGGCGCGGGCATCGCCGACGACATGCACAAGGGCCTCATCGACCGCTTCCGCTCGCTGCCCATGGCGCGCGGCGCGGTGCTCACCGGCCGTACGCTGGCCGACCTGGTCCAGACGGCGCTGACCCTGCTCGTCCTGGCCGTGGTCGCGCTGCTGGTCGGCTGGCGGGTCGGAACCTTCCACGACACCAACGCCGGCAAGGTCCTCGCGGCCTTCGGCCTGCTGCTTCTGCTCGGCTACGCGTTCACCTGGATCGGCGCGCTGATCGGCCTGAGCGTGCGCACCCCGGAGGCGGCCACGTCCGGCGGCCTGATCTGGCTCTTCCCGGTGACCTTCCTGTCCAACGCGTTCGTTGACACCAGCAACATGACCCCGTGGCTACGGCACATCGCGGAGTGGAACCCGTTCAGCGCCACCGTGCAGGCGGCCCGGGTCCTGATGGGCAGCCCCGGCCAGTCGACCTCAGGGGCCTGGCCCATGCAGCACCCGGTCCTGGCCTCGCTGCTCTACTCCGTCCTGATCACCGCGATATTCCGCACCCTCGCGGTCCGCAAGTACCGCTCGGCCACCGCCTGACGGCTGCGGGCACGGTGAAGCCCCCGGCGTCCGGCGGAATCCGGCGGACACCGGGGGCTGGCGGTCCTGTCGGGGAAGGATCAGCCCGAGTACGGCTCGGCCTTCAGGATCTTCACCGAGGCCTTCTTGCCGTTCGGCAGCTCGTACTCCGCGTCCTCGCCGACCTTGTGGCCGATGACGCCGGCGCCGAGCGGGGACTGCGGCGAGTACGTCTCGATCTCCGCGCTCGCGTACTCGCGGGAGGCGAGCAGGAACGTCAGTGTGTCGTCCTCGTCACCGTCGAAGGCGATCGTGACGACCATACCGGGCGCGACGGCGCCGTCGGCGGAGGCCGGAGCCTCGCCCACCTTGGCGTTCTCGAGAAGCTGGGTCAGCTGCCGCACGCGCAGCTCCTGCTTGCCCTGCTCCTCCTTGGCCGCGTGGTACCCGCCGTTCTCGCGCAGGTCGCCCTCCTCGCGCGCGGCCGCGATCTTGGCGGCGATCTCCGTGCGCGCAGGACCAGTAAGGTACTCAAGCTCGACCTTGAGCTTGTTGTACGCCTCCTGGGTCAGCCAGGTGACGTTCTCGCTGGTCTGGGTCACAGGGTGCTCCTCGTCGGTACTGGGAATACAAAGCATCGCCCTACCCAGAAGCATGTTCCCTCTCGGATGGGCGAAACCACGAGCCTAACAATTCAAGGCCGGAAGGGGGAGGACATAAGCCATCAGAATTGCATCAACGCAGGTCAGCGTGCACGTATTCCAGGTGACGGCTGGGGTGTCCGGCGGCCGTCAGCCGGTGTGGCAGCCGAGCAGCTCGGCCGTCGTGCCCTTCGCCGTCGTACGCAGCGTGACGACCCGGTCGATACGCGTGGCGGATCCGGTGAAGCGGAAGTCGGCCCGGCCCACCTCGGCGCCGTCCGCCGACTGGGAGCGCAGGGTGCAGTAGCCCGAGGTGCCGGAGTCCTTGTGGACCTCCAGATGCACCTCGACGGCGTTGTCCGTGGCGTCGAAGGTGATCACCTGGGCGCTGATCCTGGCCTGGACGACGTAGTGGTAGGCGAAGTAACCGACCAGTGCGAGCAGCACCGCGCCGAGCACCGCACCGGCGACCCTGAGCTTGCGGTCGGCACGCTCGTCCGAGGAACGGCCGTAGCGGCCCTCGGGCAGCCGTGCGCTCGCCGTACTCATGATCGTCCTCTCGGCAGGAACCGAACCCGGAATTATTCGCCCCCCGATTCGGTCACTATAGAAGCCTGCGATCGCGCCGGAGACATGGGGCGCCGACTTACCGAGGATTGAGTCTTGACTGACCAGTTGCGACTGATGGCCGTTCACGCGCACCCCGACGACGAGTCGAGCAAGGGCGCGGCCACCATGGCGAAGTACGTGTCCGAGGGGGTGGACGTGCTGGTGGTGACCTGCACCGGCGGAGAGCGCGGGTCCATCCTCAATCCCAAGCTGCAGGGCGACGCGTACATCGAGGAGCACATCCACGAGGTACGCAAGAAGGAGATGGACGAGGCCCGGGAGATCCTCGGCGTGGGGCAGGAGTGGCTCGGCTTCGTCGACTCGGGCCTGCCCGAGGGCGACCCGCTGCCGCCGCTGCCCGAGGGCTGCTTCGCCCTGGAGGACGTCGACAAGGCGGCCGGCGAGCTGGTGCGCAAGATCCGTTCCTTCCGCCCGCAGGTGATCACCACCTACGACGAGAACGGCGGATACCCGCACCCCGACCACATCATGACCCACAAGATCTCCATGGTGGCGTTCGAGGGCGCGGCGGACACCGAGAAGTACCCGGAGGCCGAGTTCGGCCCCGCCTACCAGCCGCTGAAGCTGTACTACAACCAGGGCTTCAACCGGCCCCGCACCGAGGCCCTGCACAACGCCCTGCTGGAGCGCGGCATGGAGTCGCCGTACGGGGAGTGGCTCAAGCGCTGGAAGGAGTTCGAGCGCACCGAGCGCACGCTGACCACCCACATCCCGTGCGCGGACTTCTTCGAGATCCGCGACAAGGCGCTGATCGCGCACGCCACGCAGATCGACCCCGACGGCGGCTGGTTCAAGGTGCCGATGGAGCTGCAGAAGGAGGTCTGGCCGACGGAGGAGTACGAGCTGGCGAAGTCCCTCGTCGATACCTCCCTCCCCGAGGACGACCTCTTCGCGGGCATCCGCGACAATGCCTGACATGAGCGCAAGCGTGAGCCTGGCAGTGACGCACCTCGTCCCCCTCGCCAAGGAGGTCGACCAGAACAAGGTCACCCCCGGTGTCCTCGGCTTCATCGTCTTCGCGGTGATGGCCCTGGCGGTGTGGGGCCTGATGAAGTCGATGAGCAAGCACATGCGGAAGGTCGACTTCAAGGAGGCCCCGGAGCCCGGCGAGAAGCAGGCCGAGAAGGCCGACTCCACGGCACGACAGGGCTGACGCCGAGCCTCAGCGCCACGCCGGTACCGCCACCCCCATCACCTCCCGGGCGTGGCGGTCCGGAGTCATGCGCAGGCGCCAGGCCTGCCAGCCGTCCTCCAGGCTGACGCCGCGTTCCAGCAGCAGGGCGTACGCCGAGACGTAGTCGGCGAGTTTCTCGTCCCGCAGGGCGTGGTCGGCACGGGCCAGCTGGGCCAGCTCCTCCTGGGCGACCGCCGTGCCCACCTCCACCCCGCCCGGCGCCGCGTACGGCAGCAGGGTGCAGCGCAGGAAGCGGGCCCAGTCCTCGCCGCGCCGGTCGCCGTAGGAGGCGAACAGGTCCAGCGCCTCGTCGCACAGGGCCAGCGCCGCCTGTGTACGGGCATTGCCGGCGTCGACCACCGCCAGCTCCAGGCAGGTCCACGCCTCGCCGTGGGCGACGCCGATGCGCTGGAAGTCGGCTCGGGCGTCCACGAGGAGCTGCCGGGCGAAGCCGGAGTTGCGCAGCGAGCCGGTCTGCGCGGCCCGCTGGTCGCGGGTGACCCGGGCCGAGTGGTGCCGGGCGCAGGCCAGGCCGTAGACGTCCCGCATCCGGGAGAACATCGTCCGGGACCGCTCCAGGTCGCGGACCGCGGGATCCAGCTCGCCGGTCTCCTCCAGCGCCTGGCCCAGGTAGTACAACGTCCACGCCTCGCCGCGCGCGTCCTCGTTCTCCCGGTGCCGGGCGGCGGCCCGCCTCAGGCCCTCCACGGCCGGCGAGGCGTCGCCGTCCACCAGGCGGGCCCGGGCCAGCTGGGTCAGCGCCCAGGCCTCGCCGCGTGCGTCGTGCGTTCGGCCGTACCGCTCCAGGGCGGCCCGCAGCTCGGTCTCCGCGCGCGGCGCGTCCCCCAGTCGCAGGGCCAGCTGTCCGAGCTGGAAGTGCGCCCAGGCCTCACCGTGCAGCGAGCCGCCCTCGCGGTGCAGGACCAGGGAGCGGGTGAGCAGCTCCAGCGCCTCGGCCAGCCGGGCCCGGTCGCGCTGGACGGCGGCCAGGGCGTGCATCGTCCACGCCCGGTCCGTCGCCAGCTCCGGCGCCGCCTGCAGGTCCAGCGCCTCCTGCAGCCTGGCGGCGGCCTCGGTGAGGTTGCCCTGGTGGTGCAGCGTGATTCCCAGGGAGCACAGGGCGCGGGCCGCACCGGCGTCGTGGTGCGCCTCCCGGTACAGGTCCACCACCGAGGTCAGCGTGGCGCGCGCCTTGTCCAGCTCGCCCAGCTGCCGGGCCGCGATACCGGTACGCCACTGGACCGACCGCACCAGCAGCCCCTGGTCCACGGCCTGCGTCAGCTCGCTGATCTCGCCGAGCCGGTACAGGTCGCCGCGCAGCAGGCAGTAGTCGCACAGCGCGCCCAGAAGGTTCAGCACCGCCGACTGGTCCACGCCCTCCGCGTGCCGCAGCGCCGCGGTGATGAAGCTGGACTCGTCGTCCAGCCAGCGCAGCGCCTCGTCCAGCGAGGTGAAGCCGTGCGAACCGAACTGGTGCGCGCGCGTCGACATGTTCCCGTCGACCAGGCGCAGCACCGAATCGGCCAGCTCGGCGTAGTTCACGATCAGCCGTTCCTGCGCCGCCGTGCGCTCGGCCGGGTCCTCCTCGTCCAGCAGCCGGGCCTGGGCGAAGGCGCGCACCAGGTCGTGCAGCCGGTAGCGGCTGCCGCGCACATGGTCGATGAGGCCGGCTGCGGCGAGCGCGGCGAGGTGGCGCGTGGCCTCCGCCTCGTTCGTGGCGAGCAGGGCGGCAGCCGCAGCGGCGCCCAGCGAGGCCCGGCCCGCGAGCGCGAGCCTGCGCAGCAGCCGGCGCGCGGGCTCCGGCTGGTCGGTGTAGCGCAGCCACAGGGCCCGCTCCACCGGCTCCACCGGGCCGTACGCGCCCAGGTCCGCGGCCAGCTGCCGGGGCGAGCGAGGGCCGAGCGCGGAGCCCGCGATCCTGAGCGCCAGCGGCAGCCCCGCGCACAACGCCTGGATCCGTTCGGCGGACTCGGCGTCGTACGGACCCGACGCGTCCTCGGCCGCCGCGCCGAGCAGTTCCTCGGCACCGGCCGCGTCCAGTGCCTCGACCGGCAGGTGGTGCACCCAGGCCGGCAGGTCGGCCGGGAGGTCGAGGGCGGTACGGGCGGTGACCAGGATCAGACTGTCGGAGCGCTCGGGCACCAGCGCCCGCACCTGCTCCGGGTCCGAGGCGTCGTCCAGCACGATCGTCACCGGCAGCCCGGTCAGCTGCTGGTGGTACAGCTCGCCGAGTCGCTTGACCTGCTGGTCGGGGGAGGAGCGCTCCCGGAACAGCAGCTGTTCGCGGGGTGCGCCGAGCCGGTTGAGCAGATGCAGCAGGGCGTCCCGGGTGGCGAGCGGTGCCTCCCCGCGGGTGCCGCCGCGCAGGTCCACGACCACCGCGCCGCGGAAGTGGTCCCGCAGATCGTGCGCCGCGCGCACCGCGAGCGTGGTCCGGCCGGAGCCGGGCTCGCCGTGCAGCACGACGACGGTCGGCCGCGTCTCCGTGGCCGCTCTGGCCGCCTGCGCCCACTGCCGGATCCGTGCCAGCTCCGCCCGGCGCCCCGCGAACGGGCCGTCCGGTTCCGGGAGTTGCCCGAAGGACTGCTCCAGCACCGTGCGCCGGCGGGCCGCGGCGCTCTTGTCCGCGCCGCGCAGCGCGGGGCCGCCGGTCTTCTTCGGGCCCGTGGAGGCGCTGATCACCCGCTGTTGGTCGAGGAACGGGCGGATGCCGCGCACCTCCAGCGCGGTCAGCCACTGCAGCCGCAACTGCTCGGCTCCGCCCGGCTGTCCGGCGGCGCCCGCGCGGTGATGCGCGGCGGGCACATGGGTCCCGGCCGCCTTCACCACGGAGCCGGCGGCCCCGACCACGCCCGCGGTGACGCCCGCGCCGACGGCCGTACCGGTACCGGTGCCGAGCGACAGGTCGGCCACGGTGGCGGCCACCGCGGCAACGGCCGCCACCAGTAAGGCGGTTCCGGCGCCCTGGCGGGCGTACCGCTGCCCGAAGGTCAGCCGGCCCGCCTCGGCCTCGTCCAGGGCGCGGGTGTAGGTCTCGTACTCCTCGCCGGCCGCCCCCGCCATCGTGTCCAGCGCACCGCGCGCCCGGGACAGCAGCACCTGCCCGTCGATCCGCCCGCCCGAGCGCCGGACCTCCTCCTCGACCGCCCGCACCAGCAGCCGCTCGGCCTCCGCCCGATGCCCGTCCCGCATGTCCCGTCCCCCTCCGGCCGCACCGTCATTGCGTACGAGTGTCCTTCGGCGGGGGCGGAAGCGGGAGGGGTGGTCATCGACGGCGAGTCGGGCGGGTGCGGCAACGTCCCTGCGGGCGGGTGCCGTTCGGTGTGCGGGAAAGGCGGTCGGGCGGAGGTGATCCGAGTGGCAGGCAGTCGCCGGGCGGTCTGGGTTCCGGTTGTGACAGTCCCCTTGGACGATGCCGTACGCAAGCTGCCGGACGATCCGGTCCCGGCGGTCCTGGCCACCGTCAACGCGGACGGGAGCCCCGGGCCTCGGTCGTCCGGGCGGGGAGGGAGGGGGATGACCCGCTCGTGCTCAACGGCCGCCGGGCGGCCCAGGGAACGGAACGGCCGCCGGGACGCGCGAGTGAGGCTGACCCTGTACGGCCCGGCGGACCCGCCGCGTTACGTCGAGTACGAGGGGGGCGCCGGCCGGGAGTATCGGGCACTGTCACCGGAGGTGACGCGTGTGGTGATCCGGAGAAACCCGGTGCGGGTGCCGGGCACGCTCACCGGCTGAGCGCGTCCCGGGGCGTGCTCGGGCGTCTCAGCGGGTGTCCACCGGTCCTCGCCGTTCGGACACCGCCAGGTACACGCACGCCCCTGCCAGTGCCCCCTCCGCCACCGCGCACAGCAGCGCCTCGGCCAGCGGAGCTCCCGTGCCCGCCGTCGTTATGTCGAACCAGGCGTCCAGCACCGCCACCGACGCCGTCGCCGAGGCCGTCAGGCGGGCCCTGGCGTCGCCGCGCAGGCCGAGCGAGGCGGTTGCCGCGCAGCCCGCCGCCATGAGGACGTCGAGACCGATCCAGGTCAGCGGCCAGTTGTCCACCTTGGTGCTGCCCGGCAGGGTCAGGGCCAGCACCACCATCCACGGCACCAGTGAAGCCCCCGCCGCCCCCAGCAGGACCCACAGCCACTTCTTCCGCACGGTCACGCCCTCCCCTTCACCGTCGTCTCCCGACTGCCTCCACCGTAGACCGCAGAGAAAATTCTGCAAAGAAAAGTAGGCGGACCTCAGGGACTTCTCAGGGTTCTCCAGGGTTACGGTGGCCGCATGACCGACGGCATGCCCGAGATGACCAGCCTGGAGCGCACCGCCCTCTACAAGTCCCTCGGCAACCCCCTGCGCCGCCGGATCCTCGAGTACCTCGGCCGGCACGGCGAGGCGAACTCCACCGTCCTCGCCCGCGAACTCGGCGAAAGCTCCGGCACCACCAGCTACCACCTGCGCAAACTCGCCGAGCAGCGGCTCATCGAGGAGATCCCGGAGAAGTCCGGCGGCCGGGAGCGCTGGTGGCGGAGCCTGCCCTTCGACCACACCACCCCCGACCCGGCCGCGATGCCCCCGGAGGAGTACGCGGCCGCCACCGAGGTCGCCCACATCAAGATCGAGTTGGACACCGCCCTCTACCGCCGCGCCTACCAGGAGTACCGCGGCCCCGAGGGCTGGGCCCAGATCCAGCGCCACGGCACCTGGATGACCAGGGAGGAACTGCTCGATTTCATGCGGGAGTACCACGCCCTGCTCGGTCGGTACGGCCGCCCGCGCGAGGAGGCCCCGGACGAGGCGCGCCCGGTGTCCATGCGTTTCTACGCGGTACCCGAGCCCGTGGGAGAGTGGAACGGTGAACCGACTGGCCCATGAGACGTCCCCGTACCTGCTCCAGCACGCCGACAACCCCGTCGACTGGTGGCCCTGGTCGGCCGAGGCCTTCGACGAGGCCCGCAGGACCGGCAAACCCTTGCTGCTGAGCGTCGGATACAGCAGCTGTCACTGGTGTCATGTCATGGCTCACGAATCCTTCGAGGACCAGGCCACCGCCGACTACCTCAACGAGCACTTCGTCAGCATCAAGGTCGACCGCGAGGAGCGGCCCGACGTCGACGCCGTCTACATGGAAGCCGTGCAGGCCGCCACCGGTCAGGGTGGCTGGCCCATGACGGTGTTCCTCACCCCGGATGCCGAGCCGTTCTACTTCGGGACGTACTTCCCGCCCGCGCCGCGGCACGGGATGCCCTCCTTCCGGCAGGTGCTGGAAGGGGTCCGGCAGGCCTGGGACACCCGGCGTGACGAGGTCTCCGAGGTGGCCGGGAAGATCGTCCGTGACCTCGCGCAGCGGGAGATCGTGCGCCACGCCCCGCAGCCGCCCGGCGAAGCGGAACTCGCCCAGGCCCTCCTCGGGCTGACCCGCGAGTACGACCCGCAGCGCGGCGGATTCGGCGGGGCGCCGAAGTTCCCGCCGTCCATGGTGCTGGAGTTCCTGCTGCGGCATCACGCGCGCACGGGCGCCGAGGGCGCGCTGCAGATGGCGCAGGACACCTGTGAGCGCATGGCCCGGGGCGGTATCTACGACCAGCTCGGCGGCGGGTTCGCCCGCTACTCCGTCGACCGCGACTGGGTCGTGCCGCACTTCGAGAAGATGCTGTACGACAACGCCCTGCTGTGCCGGGTGTACGCGCACCTGTGGCGGGCCACCGGCTCGGACCTCGCCCGGCGTGTCGCCGTGGAGACCGCCGACTTCCTCGTACGTGAACTGCGTACGGAAGATGGCGGGTTCGCCTCCGCGCTCGACGCCGACAGTGACGACGGCAGCGGGCGGCATGTCGAGGGCGCGTACTACGTGTGGACGCCCGAGCAGCTGCGCGCGCTCCTCGGGGACGCGGACGGGGAACTCGCCGCCCAGTACTTCGGCGTGACCGACGAAGGGACCTTCGAGCACGGGCAGTCCGTCCTCCAGCTCCCCCAGGAAGACGTCCTGTCCGACGCCCGGAGGATCGCCTCCATCAGGGAACGCCTGCTCCGGAAGCGGGCGCAGCGAGCCGCGCCCGGCCGGGACGACAAGGTCGTCGCCGCCTGGAACGGACTCGCCGTCGCCGCGCTCGCCGAGACCGGCGCCTACTTCGACCGGCCCGACCTGATCGAGGCCGCCCTCGGCGCCGCCGACCTCCTCGTCCGCGTCCACCTCGACGAACACGCCCGCCTCGCCCGTACCAGCAAGGACGGCCGGGTCGGCCCCAACGCCGGTGTGCTGGAGGACTACGCCGATGTCGCCGAGGGCTTCCTCGCGCTCGCGTCCGTAACGGGGGAGGGCGTCTGGCTCGATTTCACCGGGCTTCTCCTCGACCATGTGCTCGCCCGTTTCGCCGACCCGGAGACCGGTGCGCTCTACGACACCGCCTCCGACGCCGAGCGGCTCATCCGCCGGCCGCAGGACCCCACCGACAACGCCACCCCGTCCGGCTGGACCGCCGCGGCCGGCGCCCTGCTGGGCTATGCCGCCCACACCGGGTCCGAGGCCCATCGCACCGCGGCGGAACGCGCGTTGGGCGTCGTGAAGACCCTCGGACCGCGTGTGCCCAGGTTCATCGGCTGGGGGCTCGCCGTCGCCGAGGCCCTCCTCGACGGGCCGAAGGAGGTCGCCGTCGTCGGTCCCGACCTCGCGGACGAGCGGACAACCCTCCTGCACCGTACGGCACTTCTGGGTACCGCCCCGGGTGCCGTGGTCGCGGTCGGCGCTGCGGAGAGCGACGAGTTCCCGCTTCTCGCCGGCCGCCCGCTCGCGGCCGGTGAACCGGCGGCGTACGTCTGCCGGCACTTCACCTGCGACGCGCCGACGACCGATCCCGAGCGGCTGCGGGCCGTACTCGCCGGCCGCTGAACAGTCCGGGAGCGGTCCGGAACAGTCCCGGAGCGGTCCGGGAACAGTCCGGAAGATCGCCGAGCTGCGTGAGCGCGCGGGAGCGTCATGCGGGTGAACTGTCCAAATGTCTGTGTGCCGACGGTCTTCCCGCCCAGGGTGAAGAAGACGGCGGCGACGACCCGCTGGGCCTGGACCGCAACCGGGACGGGGTGGCGTGCGGGAAGGGGGACGTCACGCGCCGCTGAGCCGGTGCCGAGTCCGGCGCCGTGGTCAATTCCCCTGGGTACGCATGTTCAACGCCCGCTCCACGACCGCCTCCAGCCGGTCGTGGTGTGCGCCCTTCCAGTAGGCGCGGCCGCATGCCGTGCACTGGGCGAAGACGTCGTACGAGCGTTGTGAGCCGTGTTTGAGCTGGTGGGCGACCTCGGCCTTCGTGGCCTGCTTCAGCAGACCGTTGCAGGCGGTGCAGCGGGTCCAGGGGTTCAGGTCGGGGGCGAAGCGGTCGAGGACGTCGTGCAGCTGGTCGTCGGGGCGGGTGCTGTAGACGAAGGCCCCCGCCCACAGTTCGCGGCGGCGCAGCAGGCCCCGGTCGCGGCTCAGCAGCACCCGCTTTTCGGCCGCCGAGCGAGCGGCCAGCGCCGGGTCGCCGATGTCCGTCGACTCGTACGCCGTGTCCACGCCGAGCAGGCGCAGCCGGCGGGCCAGGGTGCCGAGATGGACGTCCAGGAGGAAGCGGAGCGGGGCGCCGGGGACCTGCTGGGGGCGGGGGACGGGACGGACGGACACCGTCTCGCCCGCCGCCGGGATGTGCGAGACGGGTACTTCGCGGCCGTCCACGACCAGTGCGCCGACCTCGGTCAACGGCACGCCGAGGGACTCGATGACATGGCCGAGCGTCGAGACGCCGTCGGTGCCGAGCGGCGTGGCGCCGGTCCGGCGGGCGGCCGGCACGAACAGGTGGAGCGCGGGGGCGACTTCGACGTGGATCTCGGGTCGGTTCACCCCGTCAGCATCGCACGGGGCGCTGCCCGGACCTCAGTGGTTTTCGGTGGGCAGGCCGTGCTCCAGGACGTCGAGGGCGCGGTCGATCAGGCCGTGGAAGTCGTCCCGGTGGTCGTTCTCCGCCCAGTACATGGACGTCTCCATCAGGGCGCCGATCAGGGACATGGCGTGTACCCGGACCTCCAGGCCGTCGGGGTCGCGTCCGGTGCGCTCGCCGATGGCCTGGCAGAGCATGCGACCGGTGGACGACATGCTCTCCATCATCCGCGAGCGCACCGCCGGGACCTGGACCATGAGGTGGGTGCGCAGCCGGGAGACCGCGGGGTCGTTGTCGATGCCGAACTCGACGGCCCGGTGCAGGACGTACCGCATGGTCTCGAACCAGGGTTCGTCGGCGGGCCGCGCCCGGATCTCCTCCAGGATGAGCGGGTCGTACTCGTCCGTGAGGACGATGTCCTCCTTGGTCGGGAAGTACCGGAAGACGGTCGACGGCGACACCTCGGCCCGATCGGCGATCTGGTCGATCGTCGTGGCGTCGTACCCCTGCTCCGTGACCAGTTCGTACGTCGCGGTGCGGATCGCCTCCCGGGTCTTGATCTTCTTGCGCTCGCGGAGACTCAGCTGCGGGCGGTCGGCGGGGGAGAGGGGGGAACGTGCGGCCGTCATGCGGGTCATTGTCGGGCATCCTCCGCGGGAGCGGCCACGCCGGGAGCGACGGCCTCCGTGGGCCGCGCCGCCGCCGTCCCGGGCAGGAACGCCGCCGCCAGCAGCGCGGAGACCAGGGCGGCGGCACCGCACACCAGCAGGACGACGGTCATGCCGTGGACGTACGCGCTGTTCGCGGAGGCGGCGAGGTGGGCGGAGTGGGTCTTCTCGGCGATCACTCGGGCGGCGACGACCGAGTCCCCGGCGGTGTCGGCGGCGGGTGCGGGAAGGCCGGCCACGTCGAGCCGGTCGCGGAAGGCGTTGGCCAGCAGGCTGCCGAGCAGGGCGATGCCTGTGGCGGAGCCGACCTGGCGCAGGGTCATCAGCAGCCCGGAGCCGCTGCCGGCCCGGTCCCGGGGCAGGGTGGCGAGCGCCCCGGTCATGGCCGGGACGAGCGCGAAGCCGAAGCCCAGTCCGGCGACGGTGAGCCACAGTGCGGTGAAACCGTAGCCGGAGTCGGTCGTCGTACGACTGCCGAGGAGCGCGGCGAAGGCGAGGACCACCAGGCCGGCGCTGACCGAGGCGCGCGCACCGAAGCGGGCGGCGACCGGCGGGGCGAGCTTCGCGGCGACGGACAGACCGAGGACCATCGGCAGCATCCGTACGCCGGTGCCGAGGGTGTCGTTGCCGAGGACCGCCTGCAGATAGGGCGGCAGTACGAACATCAGGCCGGACAGGACGAACATCACCAGGGTCGCGGCGACGGTGTTGAGCAGGAAACCGCGGTGGGCCAGGAGTGTCATGTCGAGCATGGGGCGCTCGACGCGGCGCGAGCGCAGGACCAGCCCGGCGAGCAGGACGGCCGACCCGGCGAACATGCCGATAACCAGCGGGCCGCCCCAGCCTCGGTCGGGTGCCTCGATGATCGCGTAGATGAGGGCGCCGAGGCCGGCGGTGGTGAACGCGGTGGACAGCGCGTCGACCCTCGGAGTGGCCGGGTCTCGGGTCTCGGGCAGCAGGAACACGCAGGCGAGGACGGCGATCGCGACCATCGGGACGTTGATCAGGAAGATCGAGCCCCACCAGAAGTGCTCCAGCAGCCAGCCGCCGATGATCGGGCCCAGGGGCATCCCCAGCGCCGAGCCGGTGGAGACGAGGGCGATGGCCCTGCCCTGCTCGTCGGGCGTGAACAGCGACGGCAGCACGGACATCGCCAGCGGCATGATCAGCGCCGCGCCGACGCCCATCACCGCGCGCGCGGCGGTCACCACGTTCACCTCGCCGGCCAGGGTGCCCAGTAGGGAGCCGGCCAGGAAGACCAGGAGCCCGGTGATCAGCATCCGGCGGCGCCCGAACCGGTCCCCGAGCAGTCCGGCCGGGAGCATCAGCGCGGCGAAGACGACGACGTACGCGTCCGCCATCCACTGCTGCTGGCCCGTCGTGGCGCCGAGCTGCCCGGCCATCGTCGGCAGCGCCACGTTGAGGATCGTGGTGTCGAAACCGAGCACCAGCATGCTCGCGACCAGGGCCCCGAGGGCCCACCAGCGGCGGGGGTCGTGCCGCGTCTCATCGACGTGCGTGACTGTAACCATGAATTGAGAGTAACTCTCAAAATGGTCAGCCTGTCAATGGCGAGCTGGTCTCAGGCGCACGAAAACGGCCACGGCAGGTGAGCCGTGGCCGGAAAGGAGCGGGGGAGTGGGGTTACGCGTGCTGGTAGGCCACCAGCGAGATGCCGACGTAGTGGACGACGAACGCGGCGAGCGTGAAGGAGTGGAAGACCTCGTGGAAGCCGAACCAGCGCGGGGACGGGTTCGGCCGCTTGATGCCGTAGACCACGCCGCCGACGCTGTAGAGCAGGCCGCCGACGATCACCAGGACCAGTACCGCGATGCCGCCGGTGCGCAGGAAGTCGGGCAGGAAGAACACGGCTGCCCAGCCCATCGCGATGTAGCAGGGCGTGTAGAGCCAGCGCGGGGCGCCGACCCAGAAGACGCGGAAGACGATGCCGGCCGCGGCGGCGGCCCAGATGCTCCACAGCAGCCACTGGCCCTTCGCGCCGGGCAGGAGCAGCAGGGTCAGCGGGGTGTAGGTGCCCGCGATGATCAGGAAGATGTTGGCGTGGTCCAGGCGGCGCAGGACACCGTCCATGCGGGGGCTCCAGTCGCCCCGGTGGTACAGCGCGCTGACGCCGAAGAGCAGGCAGGCCGTCAGGACGTAGATCCCGCAGGCGATGCGGCCTCTGCCGGAGTCGGCGAGGGCGGTGAGCACGAGGCCCGCGATGAGTACGGCCGGGAACATGCCGAGGTGCAGCCAGCCGCGGAGCCTGGGTTTGACCGGGTGCGACAAGGAGAGCGCGACGGGACCGCGGCCGCTGGCCGGCGTCTCCGTGGGCGCGTCGGGGGCGGACGCAGTCATGCGGGCATGGTACCTACGGCGCCGTAAGTCGGCTATCAGTGCGGCTCTTGGTCGATCGAACGCAAAAAGACCTTCAGGTGTCGCAAACCTGGACGTAAAGGAAACGTAAACGGGCCTGGAAACCGTGGTTTTCCTCACGTCGCTCACCTGTGAGGCCCCCTGGACATATGGGCACTCGCGTCGGATGATCAAATGAGTGCAGTCGGCACCGGATGAGCATCAGTGAAGCGTCCGGGTCGCAGCCCCCACGGGGCAACAAGGAAAAAATCCCTTACAAGGGCATGAATCCCTCACTTAGGAGCAACCGTGGCGCGCGACAACTCGGCTTCCAGCGTTCCCACCCGACACCAGGAACTGATCTCGTGGGTCGACGAGATCGCCGAACTGACGCAGCCGGACAGCGTGGTCTGGTGTGACGGCTCCGAGGCCGAGTACGACCGGCTGTCCGCGGAGCTGGTGGCCAGGGGCACCTTCAAGAGGCTCGACCCGATCAAGCGCCCCAACTCCTACTACGCCGCCTCCGACCCGACCGATGTCGCGCGTGTCGAGGACCGGACGTTCATCTGCTCCGAGAAGGAGGAGGACGCCGGCCCGACCAACCACTGGAAGGCCCCCGCCGAGATGCGGGAGATCTTCAGCGGCGACAAGGGCCTGTTCCGCGGCTCCATGCGGGGCCGCACCATGTACGTCGTCCCGTTCTGCATGGGCCCGCTCGGCTCCCCGCTGTCCGCGATCGGCGTGGAGATCACCGACTCCGCCTACGTCGCCGTCTCCATGCGCACGATGACGCGCATGGGCCAGGCCGTCCTGGACGAACTCGGCGACAGCGGCTTCTTCGTCAAGGCCGTCCACTCCCTCGGCGCCCCGCTGGAGGAGGGCCAGGACGACGTCCCGTGGCCGTGCAACTCCACCAAGTACATCTCCCACTTCCCCGAGGACCGCGAGATCTGGTCCTACGGCTCCGGCTACGGCGGCAACGCCCTGCTCGGCAAGAAGTGCTACGCGCTGCGTATCGCCTCGGTCATGGCGCGTGACGAGGGCTGGCTGGCCGAGCACATGCTGATCCTCAAGCTCACCCCGCCGCAGGGCGAGTCCAGGTACGTCGCCGCCGCCTTCCCGAGCGCCTGCGGCAAGACCAACCTCGCCATGCTGGAGCCCACGATCTCCGGCTGGACCGTGGAGACCATCGGCGACGACATCGCCTGGATGCGGTTCGGCGAGGACGGCCGCCTGTACGCGATCAACCCCGAGGCCGGCTTCTTCGGCGTCGCGCCCGGCACCGGCGAGCACACCAACGCCAACGCGATGAAGACCCTGTGGGGCAACGCGGTCTTCACCAACGTCGCGCTCACCGACGACGGCGACGTGTGGTGGGAGGGTATGACCGAGGAGGCTCCGGCCCACCTGACCGACTGGAAGGGCAACGACTGGACGCCGGCGTCCGAGACCCCGGCCGCGCACCCCAACGCCCGTTTCACGGTCCCCGCGTCCCAGTGCCCGATCATCGCGCCGGAGTGGGAGGACCCGAAGGGCGTGCCGATCTCGGCGATCCTCTTCGGCGGCCGGCGCGCCAGCGCGGTGCCGCTGGTGACGGAGTCCTTCGACTGGAACCACGGGGTCTTCCTGGGCGCCAACGTGGCCTCCGAGAAGACCGCCGCCGCCGAGGGCAAGGTCGGCGAGCTGCGCCGCGACCCGTTCGCGATGCTGCCGTTCTGCGGCTACAACATGGGCGACTACATGGGCCACTGGGTCGACGTCGCCAAGGGCAAGGACCAGGCCAAGCTGCCGAAGATCTACTACGTCAACTGGTTCCGCAAGAACGACGAGGGCAAGTTCGTCTGGCCGGGCTTCGGCGAGAACTCCCGTGTCCTGAAGTGGATCGTGGAGCGCCTGGACGGCAAGGCCGAGGGCGTCGAGACCCCGATCGGCGTGCTGCCGGCCAAGGGCGCGCTGGACACCAAGGGCCTCGAACTGTCCGAGTCCGACCTGGACTTCCTTCTCACGGTCGACAAGGAGGTCTGGCGCGAGGAGGCCGCCCTGGTCCCCGAGCACCTCAACACCTTCGGCGACCACACCCCGAAGGAGCTGTGGGACCAGTACCGCGCGCTGGTGGAGCGCCTGGGCTAGTCCCGCCTGCGACCCCACGGCCGGTCCGGATGCCCTGACCAGCGATCGTCACGGCCGGCCGTGGTGACCACCCACCGGGGCCCCGCACAACGGAGTGCGGGGCCCCGGCTACACCCCGGGAAGCCGGCCGGAGCCGGAGCCGGAGTCGGCGCAGTGCAGGGGCGCCCGGTCCGCGCGTCGCTGCGGGTGCACGCGGACCGGGGCCGATCGAGGGACCCCGCAGGTGGGGTCAGTGGGCCGTGCTGAGTTCCTTCGGGTCGGCCGGCAAGGCGGCACCGTGGGCGTCCATCCGTTCGGCCGCGAGGATCGCCGCCGCCGTGTCCGCGCGCGAGGCGGCGACCACGAGCGCGCGCCCGGCGAGGGCGTGCGCGCGCCGGTGCAGCGCTGCGGGGTCCCCGGCGGCGGACGGCGTCGCCCGCAGCGGGGCGCGTCCTCCCCGGAGCCGGGCCACCTGGGCGGCGAGCCGCTCGGCGGAGGTCTCCAGGTCGGCCGACGGAGTCAGCCCGCGCAGCTCGTCGGTCACGGCGAGCAGGGCCGCGAGGTGCCCGGCGAGCTGGATGTCCAGCTCCTCCTCGCGCGAGCGGTGGGGGAAGTCGGAGGTGGTGCCGGCCATCGTGCGGTGGACCGACTTGGTGCGGATCGGCTCGTACATGGGTGATGGCCTCCTGTGCTCTGACAGGAAGCCATCCTAGCTTGGATTTCGTCTAAAGTTGAGTCGGGTCACGGATTGCCCCGGTCGAGCTCCCACCCCGGGCCGGGTGAGGGCGTCAAGGCTGGCCGTACCCGTCCAGGAAGTGCCCGATCCGGGTGATCGCGTCCCGGAGATCGCCGACCGTGGGCAGGGTCACCACGCGGAAGTGGTCCGGCTCCGGCCAGTTGAAGCCCGTGCCCTGGACGACCATGATCTTCTCCTGGCGCAGCAGGTCCAGGACCATCCGCCGGTCGTCCTTGATCTTGAAGACCTGGGGGTCGAGGCGCGGGAAGAGATACAGCGCGCCCTTGGGCCGTACACAGCTCACGCCCGGGATCTGCGTCAGCAGCTCGTAGGCGGTGTCCACCTGCTCCTTCAGCCGGCCGCCCGGCAGCACCAGGTCGTTGATCGACTGGCGTCCGCTGAGCGCGGCGACCACCCCGTGCTGTCCCGGCATGTTCGCGCACAGGCGCATGTTCGCCAGGATCGTCAGGCCCTCGATGTAGGAGTCGGCGTGGGCGCGCGGGCCGGAGACCGACATCCAGCCGACCCGGTAGCCGGCCACCCGGTACGCCTTCGACATGCCGTTGAAGGTGAGGGTGAGCAGGTCGGGGGCGACCTTGGCGGTCGGGGTGTGGGTGGCGCCGTCGTAGAGGATCTTGTCGTAGATCTCGTCGGAGCACACCAGCAGGTTGTGCCGGCGGGCGATGTCGGTGAGCCCCTTGAGCATCGCCTCGTCGTACACGGCCCCCGTCGGATTGTTGGGGTTGATGATCACGATCGCCTTGGTGCGGTCGGTGACCTTGCGTTCGACGTCGGCGAGGTCGGGCATCCAGTCGGACTGCTCGTCACAGCGGTAGTGCACCGCCGTACCGCCGGAGAGGGAGACGGCCGCCGTCCACAGGGGGTAGTCCGGGGCCGGGACGAGGACCTCGTCGCCGTCGTCGAGAAGGCCCTGCATGGCCATCACGATCAGCTCGGAGACGCCGTTGCCGATGAAGACGTGCTCGACGTCCGTCTCGATGCCGAGGGTCTGGTTGTGCATGACGACCGCGCGGCGGGCGGCCAGCAGGCCCTTGGCGTCGCCGTAGCCGTGCGCGCTGGAGACGTTGCGGAGGACGTCCTCGAGGATCTCCGGCGGGCACTCGAAGCCGAAGGCGGCCGGGTTGCCCGTGTTGAGCTTGAGAATGCGGTGTCCCGCCGCCTCGAGCCGCATGGCCTCCTCGAGAACCGGGCCCCGGATCTCGTAACAGACGTTGGCGAGCTTGGTCGACTGGATCACCTGCATGTCGTGAGCTTACGGCCCGGTAATGCCTCATGGGTCGTGTTTTCCACCACGTGAGACCGGAGGTTTGCCCGGATATCGCCGAAGGCTGTCTCAGCGGTCACTTGCGTCCCTACAATCCGCTGTCATGTCCACCGAACGGGAGCACCAGGCGGGGGCGTACGGCGCACAGGGCCCGGGCGGTGAGCATCGGGAGCTGCCGGACACGCCCCTCGCACAGCCGTCGCCTCCGGCACCGCCGAGCGTGTACCTCCGGCCGGCCCCGGCGCCGGCGTACGAGGAGTACACCGACCCGGCCGCCGCGCACGGCTGGCAGAGCGCCTACGACGAGACGCGCGAGCTGCCCCCGCTGACCGAGCCGGCCCCGCCGGGTGAGGGCAGGGCCGCGCGGCGGCGCGCCGGGAAGCGCGCGGGCGGTCGCCGGCGGGTGGCGGCCGTCGCCGGGGTGCTGGGTGTGGCCGGCGCGGTCGCGGTGATCGCCGCTGTGGCGGGCGGCTCGGATTCCGCACCCCCGGACGGGTCCCGGCCGGCCGGTGCCGGACGCGTCGCCGTCGGTGACTCGGCCACCGCGAGCCCCCGCACGGACAACGGCTCCCCGCCCCCGCCCGTCTCGACGGCCGCCGCCGGCTCGCCCTCGGTCGTGTCGTCCGGCTCGACGGCCGCCCCGGCCGTCCGCGCGTCCCAGTCAACCGGCGGCCCGAGCGGCACCACGACCGCCGCGCCCACCGCTCCCCCCACCCCCACGCCCACCCTCACCACAACGACGGCCACCCCGACCGCCTCCCCATCGAGCTTGCCCAGCAGCCGGGGCCGCGGTCACGGCGCCACCAAACGCCCCCGCTGACCGGCGGGGCCGCTTCCGTGTCGGCCGGGCGGGTGGCCCCAGGGCCGCTTCGTCCTGTGCTCCGGCCACTCCACCGCGTCGGTGGCCGGTCCAACCGCCTAGATCTGTTCCAAGGGGTCGCTCCGGGGGTTCGTCAGCTCAGTTGCCGTACGGAAATGAGTAGGTGCCGGTGGTCTTCGTGTGCCGCGTCATCCTCGTCCGGTACGCCACTGAGTAGTGCCCGCTGGCCGGGGCCCAGAAGTTCAAGGCGCACTTGGGAGGCGTTGAAGGAGTTGAGGGCGTCCAGCAAGTACGCGGGGTTGAAGGCGACCGCCATGTCATCGGCGTCGGCCAACGTAGCCGCGAGCTGCTGCGAAGCGATGTCGTCTCCGTACCCCGCTTGCAGGAGGACGGTTCCCCGGGTGGAGAAGTCGAGCCGGACCGGGCTGTTCGGCTCCGCGACGACCGCGACACGGCGGACCGCGTCGGCGAGCGCCTCCCGCTGTGTGACCGCGACTGCCGGGCTGTCCAGTGTGAACAACGTGTCGTAGCGCGGCAGCCGCCCCTCCAGCAACCGCAGTGTCGTACGCATCCCGGTTCCCTCGAAGGCGATCAAGCCACCACCCGAGCCACCCGTGCCGTTCAGCCCGATGCGGATCAGCCCCGACTTCGCCAGTGCCCGGGAGATCTCGGTCAGCCTGCGGCCGGGAACCACCACCTCCACCGCGTCGGAAACCGCCCCCTCCGGCTTCCACGGCACCATACGCACGGCATACCGGTATCGGTCCGTAGCGGCCAACGTCATGGACTCGCCATCCAGCCGGAGCTGGATCCCCGTGAGCACCGGGAGGAAGTCGTCACGGCTGGCGGCTACCACGACCTGTGCGACCGCCGCCGCGAACTCCGCCGCATCCAACGTTCCGCGAAAGTCGGGAAGCTCGGGAAGGGCCGGATACTCCTGCGTGGGCAAGGTCGACAGCCCAAAGCGCGTACCGCCCCCTTCCATCGTGAAGCGTGTTCCTTCCAGCGCGCACGCCACCATCGCATCGGGCAATACCCGGCAGATGTCCAGCAGTCTGCGCCCGAGCACGAGCACCCGACCGGCTGTCGGCGTCTCCGCCGGGACCTCGATGGTCGCGGACGCCTCGTAGTCGAAGCCCGAGATACGCAGCCGTCCCTCCGCCGCGTCCAGCATCAAGCCGCCCAGGACAGGTACAGGCGAACGTGCGGGCAACGACCTTGCCGCCCAGCCCACGGCCTCGGCGAGAGCGCCGCGCTCGATCTGGAACTCCATCCGTACATCCCCCGTCGCGTCGCACCAGTCGGTCCACGCACGCTATATGTCACCACTGACAACGCTCGGCCCGTCCCGGCCCGCACAGGGCGAGAAGGCCCACGGTCTGGTGGCGGCGCCCGACTTGGGCCCCCTCGCGACCGCGCTCCATGCCAAACCGACGCCCTGCTGAAGGAGTCGCCGCATCTCACGCCATGGCGGCCCATGGCAGGGACCGTGCCGCAGCTGACCGACGCCGAGCTGGTCACGCTCGCGATGACGCAGGCGGCGGCCGGCTCGATCTGACCGAGGCCCGCTTCGCCGCGCAGGAGACCGTGATCCGGGCCGTCGCCCTGTGGGGCGGCACCGGGATCGTCGTCCCGGACGACATCGACGTCGAGGTCAAGTCGTCAAGGGTCTCGCCCGGTTCGGGGCTGTTGTCACCAAAGCACCCGAGAAGTAACGGAGTTGCATGGGGCCTAGGCACAGGGAAACCCCTATGACCTGACGCCGTTCCTTGTTCGCACCCCGCCCAGCACTGAGAATGCGCATGACAAGTAGGGGGGCCGGAAGATGTCCGGCCGCCCAAGTCGTCAGAGGGGACCCCCACATGAACAAGCCTCTCCTTGCCGCACTCTCCTCCCTGGCCCTGGCCGGGCTGGGCGCCACCCCCGCGGTCGCCGCGCCGCACGCCGCCAAGGCCCCCGCGGTCACGGTGAACTTCGCCGGCACCGTCTCGCTCAGCAACTGCTCCGGCTCGGTCATCCGCTTCCCCAACTCCGCGGACACCGACCCGGCGCTCGTGCTGACCAACGGCCACTGCCTGGAGACCGGCTTCCCCGAGCCCGGCGAGGTCATCACCGGCCAGTCCTCCAGCCGTAGCTTCGGCCTGCTCAACGCCAACGGCGGCAAGGTCGCCACCCTCCGCGCCAACCAGGTCGTCTACTCGACCATGACGGACACGGACGTCACGATCTACCGCACCACCACCACCTACGCGGCGATCAAGAACTCGTACGGCATCTCCCCGCTCACCGTGCAGGACACGCACCCGGCCGCCGGCACCGCCATCAAGGTCGTCTCCGGTTACTGGAAGCGCACCTACAGCTGCAACGTCGACGGGTTCGTGTACCGGCTGAAGGAGGGCGACTGGACCTGGAAGGACTCGGTCCGTTACACCTCCTCCTGCAACACGATCGGCGGCACCTCGGGTTCCCCGGTGATCGACACCGCCACCGGCAAGGTCGTCGCCGTCAACAACACCGGCAACGAGGACGGCGAGCGCTGCACCGAGAACAACCCCTGCGAGGTCGACGAGAGCGGCAACGTCACCGTCCGCAAGGGGATCAACTACGCCGAGGAGACGTACGACATCCCGGCCTGCTTCACCACCGGCAACAAGCTCGACCTCGGCGCGGCCGGCTGCACCCTGCCGAAGCCGTAAGGGCGCTCACACCGGCGTACGGCGGACGGACCGGCCCGCGAGCACGTCCGTCCGCTTCCCGTCCTCGATGACGAACCGGCCGTCGACGAGGACGTGCGGGATCCCCGTGGGAAGCGTGCGCGGCGCGGCGAAGGTCGCGCCGGGCGCCACCGTCCGCGGGTCGAACAGCACCAGGTCGGCCCGGTACCCCTCGCGCACCAGCCCGCGGTCCGGCAGTCGCAGCCGGGCCGCGGGCCGGGACGTGAGGTGGGCGACGCACTCCTCCAACGAGAGGATTCCCAACTCCCGTACGTAGTGGCCGAGATAGCGCGGGAAGGTGCCGTAGGCGCGCGGGTGCGGCTTGTCGCCCCGCAGGATGCCGTCGGAGCCGCCCGTGTGCGTGCGGTGCCGCATGATCGTGCGGACGTTGTCCTCGTGGCCGACGTGCTGGAGGACCGTCGTACCGAGCCGGTCCTCGATCAGGAGGCGGCGGGCCGTGTCCCAGGGGGCTTCGCCGCGCATCTCGGCCGCCTCCCGGACGGTACGGCCCACGAGGTCGCCGAGCGCCGGATCGGTGACCGCGTCCGTGACCCCGGAGATCTCGATCGTCTCCCACTCCACGGGCACGCCGTGGCAGCCGTCCGAGCCGGTCACCTCCAGGTCGTGCCGGATCCGCGCGGCCGTCGCCGGGTCGGTGAGCCGCGCCAGGATCCTCTCCGGACCGCCCTCGCCCGCCCAGCCCGGCAGCAGCGCGGCCAGGGTGGTGCAGCCGGGCGTGTAGGGATAGGTGTCGAGGGTGATGTCCGCGCCCGCGTCCAGGGCCTGGTCCAGCAGGGTCAGCAGCTGCGGCGCCCGGCCCTCGTTCACGGCGAAGTTCATCGTGGCGTGGGCCAGGTGGAGCGGACAGCCGGCCTCCCGGGTGAGGGCGACCATCTCGGCGTACGCCTCCAGGGCACCGGCGCCGTAGGAGCGGTGGTGCGGGCAGTAGTAGCCGCCGTACGACGCCACCACCCGGCACAGGTCGGTCAGTTCCGCGTCCGGGGCGTACATGCCGGGCGTGTAGGTGAGCCCGGAGGAGAGCCCGACCGCGCCCTGCTCCAGTCCCTCCGCGACCGACTGCCGCATCCGGTCCAGCTCTTCGGGGGTGGCCGGGCGGTCCTCCCAGCCGACGACGAGGGCGCGGACGGTTCCCTGGGGGATGAGGTACGCGGCGTTGACGGCGATCCCCCGGTCGAGCCGGTCCAGGTACTCGCCGGTCGACCGCCAGTCGAAGTCGATGTCCTCGCCGTACCCGTTCCACCCGGTGATCGCCCGCCGCACCTCCTCCAGGGTGCGGTCGTCCACCGGCGCGTACGACAGCCCGTCCTGGCCGATGACCTCCAGCGTGACCCCCTGCGCCGCCTTCGCGCCGTGGTCGGGATCGCGCAGCAGGGCGAGGTCGGAGTGGGCGTGCATGTCGATGAAGCCGGGGGAGAGGACCAGGCCCTCGGCGTCCAGCTCCCGCACGGCGCACGGGCGCTGGCAGCCGGCCGCGGCGGCCTCCTTGACGATCGAGACGATCCGGCCGCCGTCGATCACCACGTCGGCCCGGTACGACGCCTCGCCGCTGCCGTCGACGACGTCGGCGTCCCGGATGACCAGGTCCTCCATGTCCCGCCTCCCTCTCACCGGCTCCTAGAAGAACGTACGGATGTAGTCGACGACCGTCCCGTCCGCCTCGGCCACCGGGATCAGCTGCCACTTGTCGAAGGACGTGCACGGGTGGGACAGACCGAGGCCGATCCAGTCGCCCGCCTCGATGTCCGCGCCCGGTTCCGTGCGCAGCCAGGTGTGCTGATCGGACAGGCCGGACACGGTGATGCCGGCGGCCGGTCGCTCGACACCGTTCCGGCGTACCACCTGCGCGGTGGGCAGGTCCAGGTCGTGGGCGGCGTCGCGCTTGCCCGCGTTGGCGAAGGCCTGCTCGGGGGTGGGCCGGGAGACGACCTGCGCCCACAGCCGGAAGGCGGGCTCCAGGGCGCCCTCCTCGGGCACGCGGGTGAAAGGGGTGAGCCTGCGGTAGTGCCCGTCGTCGTGCGAGACGTACGCCCCCGAACGCAGCAGCTTCAGCACGGGCGCGGACAGCCCGGGGAGCTCGGCGAGGACGTCGGACACCGCGTCGAACCAGGCGCTGCCGCCCGCGCTGACGATGATCTCCTCGGCCTTCCCGAACCGTCCGCCCTTGTCGAGCTCCACGGCGAGCGCCACCAGCCGCCGCAGATACGCCCGCACGCGCTCCGGGTCCGCCCGCGGCACCTCGCCCTCGTAGCCCGCCACACCCACGAGCCGCAGCGTCCCGGTCCGGGCCACCGCAGCGGCGACGGCCTGCGCCTCCGCCTCCGTGCGCACACCGGTCCGGGCCCTGTCGCCCGCACCCAGCTCGACCACGACGTCCACGGGACGGGTGCCGCCGCCGTCGCGCAGGGCGGTGTCCATCAGCTCGACGCCGCGCACGGAGTCGACGTAGCAGACGAACCGGAAGCCGGGGTCGGCGGCGAGTTCCGCGGCGATCCACCCAAGCGCCGGGGCGTCCACCAGCTCGTTGGCGAGAAAGACCCGCTGGACGCCGAACGCCCGGGCGACGCGGACCTGGTGCGGCATCGCGAGCGTGATGCCCCAGGCGCCGTGCTCGATCTGGCGGTGGAAGAGCTGCGGAGCCATGGAGGTCTTGCCGTGCGGGGCGAAGGCGAGGCCGTGCCGGGCGGTGTACGTCTGCATGAGCGCCAGGTTGTGCGCGAGCCGCTCGGCGGAGAGGACGAGGACGGGGGTGGGGAAGCCGTCCGTGAAGAGGTTGCGGCGCTGGGCGGCCAGCTCGCCGACGGTGAGGCCGTCGGCGTCCGGCGGGAGGCCCTTGAAGCGGTGGTCGAGGCGGTCCTCGGCCAGCCGGGCGAGCGCTTCGGTGCTCATGGAGCCCCTCTCTCGACCGTTGCACTACCTGCAACGGTCATTGCATGTACTGCTGACGGGTGTCTAGCATCTCGCCGACACCGGGTCAACGGAGCCGCCACCCGGTCATCGGACAGGAGTCATCATCAACGACGCTGCTTACGTCTCGCCCGTTGCGCACGACCGCGTGGGCCTTGTGGCGACCGTGGACGTCGTGGCGCTCGGCGAGTCCATGGTCACCTTCCTGCCCGGCCGGCCGGGCCGCCTCGCGGACGTGCCCTGCTTCCACCGCGCGATCGGCGGCGCCGAGTCCAACGTGGCCTGCCTGCTGGCCGCCGCCGGCCACACCGCCCGCTGGGTCGGCCGGGTCGGCGCGGACGGTTTCGGCGACCACCTGGTGGAGCGGATCGCCGGGTACGGCGTCGACGTCTCGTCCGTGCGCCGGGACCCGTTCCGGCCCACCGGGGTGTACTTCCGCACGGCCGGCGACCGCGGCACCGGTGCGCACGAGGTGGCGTACTACCGGGCCGGTTCGGCGGCGTCGGCGATGTCCGTGGCCGACGTGGACCTGGTGGCGGTGCGGGCGGGACGGGTGCTGCATCTGTCGGGGATCACGGCGGCACTCTCCGCTGAGTGCCTGGAGCTGATGTACGCGCTGACGGCACCCCGTCCCGGCCGCCCCCTGGTCTCCTTCGACGTCAACTACCGGCCCGCGCTGTGGCGCCACACCCCTGACGGGCCGCGCGCGCTGCTGGAACTGGCGCGACGCGCGGACCTCGTGTTCGTGGGCGACGACGAGGCACGCGAGGCCTGGGGACTGCACGGCGGGCGAGCCGTTGCCGAAGCGCTGCCCGGACCGGCGACCGTCGTCGTCAAGCAGGGAAAGGGCGGAGCAACCGCCTTCGACAGGAACAGCGACGGCATGGAGGACGCCGACGGCACCGCGACGTTCGTCCGCGCACCGAAGGTCGACGTCGTCGCCCACGTCGGTGCGGGCGACGCCTTCGCCGCGGGATTCCTCTCCGGCACCCTGCGCGGCCTGCCCCTCAAGACGCGGCTGAGATACGGCCACCTCTTCGCCGCCGCGACCCTCACCACCCCCGCCGACCTGGCCACCCCGCCCGCCCGGGACCACGCCGACCGCCTGACCGCCCTGGACGACACCGCATGGGGGAGACTTCGACTCGCCCCCGGCTGGACCCAGGCCGAGTGGGACGAGGAGGAGGCGAACACCCCATGAGCCAGACCGTCGACCGCGCCCTGAGCATCCTGCCGCTGCTCGCAGAGGGCCCCGCCGACCTCGGCCAGGTCGCCGACCGCCTGGGCGTGCACAAATCAACGGCACTGCGCCTCCTGCGCACCCTGCACGAGCACGGCCTGGTCTACCGCCAGTCCGACCAGCGCTACCGCCTCGGCGCCCGCCTCTTCGCCCTCGCCCAGGAGGCGATGGAGAACCTCGACATCCGCGAGATCGCCCACCCCCACCTCGTACGGCTGAACGAGACCTGCGGCCACACCGTGCACCTCGCCGTCTACGAGGAGAACGAGGTCCTCTACATCGACAAGGTGGAGAGCCGCTACCCCGTCCGCATGTACTCGCGGATCGGCAAGCCCGTCGCCATCACGGTCGCGGCCGTCGCGAAACTCCTCCTCGCCGACCTCCCCGAGCACGAGCGCCGCGCCGTCGCGGACAAGCTCGACTACCCCCACTACACGGCCCGTTCGACCCCGAACGCCGAGGCATTCCTCAGGGAACTGGCCACAGTGCGCGAACAGGGGTGGGCCACCGACCTCGGTGGCCACGAGGAGTCCATCAACTGCGTCGCCGCCCCGATCCGCGGCGCCGACGGCCGGGTGGTCGCCGCCATGTCGGTGTCCGCGCCGAACGTGGTCGTCACCGCCGAGGACCTCCTCACCCTGCTCCCGCAGGTCCGCCGTACCGCGGACGCGATCAGCGGCGAGTACTCCGGCAGAACTCCAGTAAGGGACCCTGAATGACGGACAAGACCGCGCTCACCCCGAAGACGCACACCACCCCGCCCGCCCGGTTCTCCCACGGCGTGAGGAAGGGCAACATCCTCCAGGTCGCCGGCCAGGTCGGCTTCCTGCCCGCCGAAGAGGGCAAGCCCCCGACCCCGGCCGGCCCCACCTTGCGCGAGCAGACCCTCCAGACCCTCGCCAACGTCAAGGCGATCCTCGAAGAGGGCGGCGCGAGCTGGGACGACGTGATGATGATCCGCGTCTATCTGACGGACGTGGACCACTTCGCGGAGATGAACGACATCTACAACACCTACTTCGAGGAGCAGGGCCTCACCCAGCCGCCCGCCGCCCGGACCACGGTCTACGTCGGTCTCCCGGCCGGCCTCCTCATCGAGACCGACGCGCTCGCCGTACTCGGCTGAGCCCCTGACGACCCCTCACCTCCCGCACCTCCCGCACCTGCGTCGACGGTACGGCGGCCCCCACGCCCACCCCCCGGGCCGCCGTACCGCGATCCCCCCTGCCGGAAATCCCCATGCATGGACGAAGAGGACCCCCGTATGTCCTTCCCGCTCACCCTGCTCGCCGCAACCGCGCCCACCGCCCCGCCACCCCACACCGGAGGCCTGCTCCTCCTCCTCGACGGCACTCCCGGCCTCCTCACCGTCGCCGCCCTCGGCATAGCCCTCCTCCTCTTCCTGATCATCAAGGTCCGGCTGCAGCCCTTCGTAGCGCTCCTTGCCGTCTCCACAGCCGTGGGCCTGCTGGCCGGCCTCTCGGTCACCGAACTCTTCGGCACCGTCCAGCGCTCCGACGCCGTCTCCACCGTCGAGTCCGGCATGGGCGGCATCCTCGGCCACGTCGCGATCATCATCGGCCTCGGTACGATGCTCGGCGCGATCCTGGAAGTCAGCGGCGCCGCAGAGGTTCTGACGGCCCGCCTGCTGGGGCTGTCCGGTGAACGCCGCGCCCCGCTGGCCATGGGCCTGACCGGCCTGATCTTCGGCATCCCGGTCTTCTTCGACGTGGGCATCTTCGTCCTGGCGCCGCTCGTCTACGCGGCCGCCAAGCGCGGCGGCAAGTCGATCCTCCTCTACTGCCTCCCGCTGCTCGCCGGCCTCTCCATGACCCATGCCTTCCTGCCCCCGCACCCCGGCCCGGTCGCCGCCGCGGGCCTGCTGCACGTCCAGCTCGGCTGGATCATCCTCATGGGCGTCGTCTGCGGCATCCCGGCCGTACTGGCCGCCTGGGCCTACTCCGCCTGGATCGGACAGCGGATCTTCGTCGCCGTACCGCAGGACATGGTCGAGGCGGCGGAGGAGGCGAGGCGGGCGGTCGTGGCGGAGCAGCGAGCCCAGGGGGTGACAGCCCGGGAGCACCCGGTACCGCTCGCCACGGTCCTGGTCATCATCGGCACACCCCTGATCCTCATCCTCGCGGCCACCTTCTCCTCGGTCGCCCTCGACCCGTCCCCCGCCCGCTCGGTCCTGGAGTTCTTCGGCAACCCGTTCGTGGCCCTGACCCTGGCCCTCCTCCTCGCCTCCCACCTCCTGGGAATCCGCCGGGGCTGGTCCCGCAAGTCCCTGGAGACGGTGTCGACTTCCTCGCTCAAGCCGGTCGGCAACATCCTGCTGGTGGTCGGCGCGGGCGGGATCTTCGGCGCCGTACTGAAGGCGAGCGGGGTGGCGCAGGCGCTGTCGGACACCTTCCACGGCGTGGGCCTGCCGGTGATCGCCCTGTCGTACCTGATCTCCCTGGTCCTGCGGGTCGCCCAGGGCTCGGCGACGGTCGCGATCGTGACGACGGCGGGCATCGTGGCTCCCCTTCTGGCGGAGGACCACCACTCCCAGCCCTTCGTGGCCCTGGTCATCATCGCCATCTCCGCAGGCTCGATCTTCGCCTCGCACGTCAACGACGGCGGCTTCTGGATGGTGGCCAAGTACTTCGGCATCAGCGAACGCGACACCCTGCGGACGTGGACGGTCCTGGAGTCGGTGCTGTCGGTGGCGGGATTCGCGGTGGCGGCGGCGGTGAGTGTGTTCGTGTGAGGGTGGGTGTGCGTGTGAGTGTGACGTGAGTGAAGCACGGGATGAGCGGGCTGACTGGTTCCGGCACAGGGAAGTCGTCCATACTGCCGCCGTGGAGCAGCGCATAGGAGCGAGCAGCAAGCCGTCCAAGGGTGAGCCGTTGAAGGCCGAGCCCGTGACGGGCGCCGGTTTCGACCCGGCGTTCATCCCCGGCATCACGGCCCCGGCGCAGGCGAAGCCGGCGGACGCCGATCCGGAGCGGCAGGACGCCGAGCCGGAGCGGCGGGACGCCGAGGCCCCGGGCCACCCGGAGGACTCGGTGACGCCGGACGTCCTGTCGGGTTCCGAGGACACCCCGGAACCCGCGGAGACCGACGAACCGGCCTCCGGCGGTCCGGTCTTCGAGGCCTCCGACCGCCGCGCGAAGATCGTGGCCGACCACAAGGGCGTCCGCCTCCGGCTGGACGAGGAGGCCTGCGAGTTCCGCTGGGACGAGATCGCCGCGGTCGAGACGGAGTCCCCCCGCTTCGGCAAGCGCTTCACGGTGACCGTCCACACCCCGGACCGCCGCTGGTACCCGATCGAGATCGAGGCGACGTCGAAGTCCCGCTTCAAGGAGTGGGACGAGCAGTTGGACGCGGTCATGGACGCGTACTTCGAGGACTCCGCGGTCGAAGGGTCCGCGTAGGGGCTTGCGCTGTTCCTACGGGCGTTCCGCCCGCCCTGGTCTCGACCGGGCGGGCGGAACGCGCGCAACATCAGAACCGGACTGGCTACGGCAGTGCATGCACGTGCGCCCCCACCGCGTTCGACCACGCGTTCCCCGCCGACGCGTCCCAGTTCGTCGACCAGGTCATCGCGCCCCGCAGGTCCGGATAGGTCTTCGACGGCTTGAACGTGCCGCAGTGGGTGCCGGCCGTCAGGCAGTCCAGGGCGTTGTTCACCACGGACGGTGAGACGTAGCCGCTGCCCGCCGCGCTGGTCGAGGCCGGGAGGCCGAGGCCCACCTGGGACGGGGCGAGGCCGCCCTGGAGCTGGATGCAGGCGAGGGCGGTGAGGAAGTCGACCGAGCCCTGGCTGTAGACCTTGCCGTCGCAGCCCAGCATCGAACCGCTGTTGTAGTACTGCATGTTGACGACCGTGAGGATGTCCTTGACGTTCAGGGCCGTCTGGAAGTAGGAGTTCGACGTCGACTGCATGTCGATCGTCTGCGGGGCCATCGTGATGACGAGAGAAGAGCCGGCCTTTGCGGACAGGGCGCGCAGTGCCTGCGTCATGTAGGTGGCGTTCAGGCCGTTCTCCAGGTCGATGTCCACGCCGTCGAAGCCGTACGTCTGCATCAACCCGTACACGGAGTTCGCGAAGTTCGCCGCCGAGGCCGAGTCGCTGATCGACACCGTGCCGTTCTGGCCGCCGATCGAGATGACGACCTTCTTGCCGGCCGCCTGCTTCGCCTTGATGTCCGCCTTGAACTGGTCGGCCGTGTAGCCGCCGAGGCCGGACGAGTCCAGGTTGAAGGTCACCGCGCCCGGCGTCGAGGTGGCGTCCGCGAAGGCGACCGCGATGATGTCGTACGACGACGGGACGTTTGACAGCTTCTGGACCGTGGCGCCGTTGTTGAAGTTCTGCCAGTAGCCGGTCACCGCGTGCTTGGGCAGGGAGCCGCCACCACCACTGCTGCCGCCGGAGGCCGTCGTGCCCGTCACCGACGCCGACTTCGCCGACTCGCCCGCCGCGTTCGTCGCCGTCACCTGGAAGTAGTACGAGGTCGAGGGCGACAGGCCGGTCACCGTCGCAGAAGTGCCGGACACCGCCGTCACCTTCGTGCCGTCCTGGTAGACGCTGTAGCCCGTCGCGCCGGACACCGGGGACCAGGAAAGGGAAGCCGAGGAGGAGGTCGTACCCGAGACCGTCAGGCCGGTGGGAGCCGAGGGGACCGTGGGCGCCGGGTCGCCGCCTCCGCCGCCGTCGGGGCCGTAGACCGAGACGTCGTCGGCATAGTAGGGCGCCTGGCCGTACCAGCCGTGCGTGTAGATCGTGACGGATGTCGTCGACGCGCCCGTCGTGAACGTCGTCGACAGCTGCTTCCAGGTAGAGGTGTCCGGCGTCCACGTGGACACGTCCGTCGTGCCCGTGCCCGTCACGCCCAGGTAGGAGTAGCCGCCCTGCACCCATGCGCTCAGCGTGTACGTCGAGCCGGGCTTGACCGCGACCGTCTGGGTGCACCGGGCGTCGTCCTGGCCGGCCGGGGTCGCCTTCAGGGCGGCGGTTCCGCTGTGCACCGGGGACGAGACGGCCGTACCGCTGCCCGCCGTGCACGTCCAGTCGGCGAGGCCCGACTCGAAGCCCGCGTTCCTGACGTTGTCGACGTCCGCCGCGGTGGCCGGGGCGGCGGCGAGGCCCGCTGCGGAGAGGGCCAGGGCCGTGGCGGCGGACCACAGGGTGATTCGGCGTCCGCGGGGTCTGGGTATGCCTGGTGCATGGTCCACTGGGGCCTCCGTGGGGAAGTCGTCGAGTTCGGCGCGCGAGGGAGCCTGGGGAAGGGGAGAAGGGCGGTGGCCACCGTTGGGCTACAAGTTGGTCCAGACCAATCTGGGTGTCAAGAGGTTCAGACCAAAACTGTTTCCGGGTATCCGCTCAAGCTGCCCGGATTTGGCCGGAGTTGTGACCGGGAAGTTCCACGCGAGCTTCACAAACGCTGTTCTCCGGCCATAGGGCCGTGGATACAGTGCTCAGGTAGTCACGCAGTGAAGTCGTCCTGGCACACGGGAGTTACCCCGGTGGGCCGGCGGGTGTGAAGAGCGGGGAGCTGCGCGTGCCAACTGCCATCGCCGTGACCAGTGCCGACATGGCGCTGCCGGCGCAGGACGAACGGACCATGCCGGCCGTCGTGCTCAGCGGCCTCGACCAGCGGCCACTGGAGCAGGCGCTCACCGAACTGCACGCCCTGACCGAGCAGTACGGCTATGTCGTCGTCGTCTGCTCGGCCGCCACTCCCGAACCCGTCGTACGGCGCCTGCACACCCTGCGCTCGCTGCTGGAGAGCGACCGCATCGCCCTCTTCCGGCCCGAACTGCCGCCCCTCGGCGTCGCCGTGCTCGCCCGTCAGCTCCGCCAGCTCGCCTCCTGCGACCTGAGCCCGGGTGTCCTCGCCTCCGCCGGGCGGCTGCTCACCCACTACGTCCACGCCGGAGCCGTCCTGGGCTCCGTCGCCAAGCTGGACCGGGTGCCGGTCGGGCTGAAGGCGCACGCCAAGTCCTGGATGCCCGGCAGTCAGTTCGCCGTACTCGCCCATCCGGAGCCGCAGCTGGTCAAGGTCGTGCCAGGCGTCACCCTCAAGGGGCCCGAGTTCAACACCTGGATGCTCGTCGCCAAGGCGCGGCAGATGCAGGGCGACTGGGTCGCCGGACTCGCCGGGCAGTGGAGCGTGCACGGTCTGCGCGAGGTCCCCCTGCCCGCCGAGTCCGCGGCGTGGTGGGGGACGGCCCGGATCACCGAGTTCTGCAGCTACCTCGCCGACCTGTCCGTTCTGTATCAACTCGTCACGTCGGTCCGGCAGGCCGGCTGCCACTGGTGCGGCCTGGACGTCATCGGCGACCGCTGTGTCTTCTGCTCCGCCACCCCGCCCGGCTACGAACCCGCCGCACCCCGCGCCCTGGAACAGCGCACGTCCGCCTGACCAGCTCCGCCAGTCCACACCCCGCTCGACCGATTCCCCCAATGAGGTTGCACGGCTCATGAACTCCCGTCAGCGCCGCGGCGTGATACTCCTGATCCTGTCGGTCCTGTGCGCTCTCGGCGCGTTCGCCGGCGTGCTCTCCGTCGTCCACGACGTGAACTCCAAGGTCGGACCCGAGGTCACCGCCTACCGGGTCCGGTCCGACGTGAAGCCGTACACCGCGCTGGACGCCGGTCAGTTCGAGAAGACCACGATGCCGAAGCGCTGGCTGTCCGGGAACGCGGTCACCGACCTGCGGCAGATCCAGGGCAAGATCGCCGTCACCACCCTGCGCGCGGGCTCACTGCTCCAGAGCGACATGATCGTCGACCAGCCCGCCCTCCAGCCCGGACAGCAGGAGGTCGCCATCATGATCGACGCGGCGACGGGCGTGGCCGGGAAGATCACTCCGGGATCGCACGTCAACGTGTTCGCCACCTTCGCGGGAAAGAAGGAGGGCGACCCGGACCAGTCGAAGATCATCGTCACCGACGCCCGGGTCCTCGACGTCGGCCAGATCACCGCCCTCGACCCGGACCAGAGCAAGAACCAGCAGCAGCCCAGCCAGGCCGTCCCCATCACCTTCGCGCTGTCCACCCTCGACGCCCAGCGCATCACCTACGCCGAGTCGTTCGCCCAGCGCGTCCGGCTCGCGCTGGTGGCCCCCGGCAGCGAGACCAGCGTCCCGGACAAGGACCGCACCTACGAACTCGCGACGGACAAGTGAGAGGCGGCCCGCATGCCTACCAGGATCCTTCCGGCCGGAGCCGACCCGGACGCCGTACGCTCCCTCACCACTCTGCTCAGCCAGCTCCCGGACGCCGAGCCGCAGCCACCGGTCGGCGACTCCACCCAGCTCGTCGACACCCTGGCCCGGCTCGCCGCCGAGTCCGTGGACGAACTGCCCGAGGTCGTCGTCGTCCATGAGCGGATCGGCCCGGTCCCGGCCCTGGAACTGATCCGCGAGGTCGCGCTCCGCTTCCCCGCCGTCGGCGTCATCCTCGTCACCACCGACACGAGCCCCGGCCTGTTCTCCGCCGCGATGGACTCCGGCGCCCGCGGCCTGGTCGCCCTCCCGCTGTCGTACGAGGAACTCGCCAGCCGCGTCCAGGCCGTCGCCCAGTGGTCGACGGGGGTACGCCGCCACCTGGGCCACAGCGCGGACGTCTTCGGCGGAGTCGGCGGCACGGTCGTCACGGTCAGCGGTGCCAAGGGGGGCGTGGGAGCGACGCTGGCGGCCATCCAGCTGGCCCTCGCCGCGCAGGCCTCCGGGCGGGCGACCGCCCTGGTCGACCTGGACCTGCAGACCGGTGACATCGCCTCCTACCTGGACATCCAGTTCCGCCGGTCCGTGGTCGACCTCGCCACCATCACCGACATCTCGCCACGCGTCCTCGCCGACGCCGTCTTCCGCCACGACACCGGGCTCGCCCTGCTCCTCGCCCCCGCCGAGGGCGAACGCGGCGAGGAGGTCACCGACCGCGCCGCCCGCCAGATCGTCAGCGCGCTGCGCTCCCGCTACGAGGTGGTCGTGGTGGACTGCGGAGCCCAGTTGAGCGGTGCGGGTGCGGCGGCGGTGGAGATGGCCGACACCGCGCTGCTGGTGACCACCCCGGACGTGATCTCCGTACGGGCGGCCAAGCGGACGGTACGGATGTGGGACCGGCTGCAGATCCGCAAGGCCGAGGAGACCACGGCGGTCGTCAACCGGCACACGCGCAGCACGGAGATCCAGCCGGCGCTGGTGCAGCGCATCACCGGGACCGCTCTGGCGCGTACCGCCGTCCCCGCCAACTTCAAGGAGCTGCAGGGGGTGGTGGACGCGGGACGGCTGCACGAGCTGGACGGCAGGAGCACGGTGAAGCAGGCGCTGTGGGCGCTCGCCGGAGAGCTGGGACTGGTGAAGGCGGCCGAGGGGACGCATCGCGGAAGCGGGCGGGGCTCGGCCGGATTCCGGCGGCGGAAGGAGTGAGCGCTCCATGAGAAGGAGAAGGCCGGGCGGGGACCGGGGACAGGTGAGCATCGAGTTCCTGGGCATGACCCCGCTGATCATTCTGACCCTGGTGCTCGTGTGGCAGGCCGTACTGGTGGGATACACCTTCACGCTGGCCGGGAACGCTGCGGACGAAGGGGTACGGGCCGGGACGGCGGCGCCGCGGGGTGACGCACGGCAGGCGGCCTGCTCGGCGGCGGCGATCAAGCACCTGTCGGGAGCGTGGAAGGGGGACGCGTCGGTGGACTGCAGTCGGTCCGGGTATGTCACGGCCGACGTCTCGCTCACGGTCCCGGTCCTGTTTCCCGGACTGATCTCCTTCCCCGCCACCGTGCACGGCCACGCCGGAGCCGTCGAGGAGGTGAAGGACTGAGATGTCGTACCGGCGCAGACGACGGGACGCGGGCCAGGTGGCCATCGAGTACCTCGGGTTCGTCCCGGTCCTCCTGATCGTGGCCATGGCGGGCATCCAGATCGGGGCGATCGCCTACGCCGCCGAGCAGGCCGGTACGGCGGCCAGGGCCGGGGCGCGGGCGGCTTCGCTCGGGCAGTCGTACACGCAGGCCTGCGCGGAGGCCGTCAGCGGGCCGCTCAGGGTGTCGTGCGGCGACGCCAAGGGCGCCGGCACGGTCACCGTCACCGCCACCGTGGACATCCCCCGGATCGTCCCCGGCTGGGATTTCGGCCGCGCCGTCAAGTCCGCCACCATGCCGCTCGACCACTAGGCGAGGAGATGCCGACATGAGCCTGCGGGCACGCATCAGCACTCCGGAGGAGCACGGCAGCCGGGGTGAGGACGGGCATCTGGTCGCCTCCTACCGGGCCAAGCTGCTGGAGGAGATCGACCTCGCGGAGATGAGTTCGCTCGCGGCGGCCGAACGCCGGGCGCGCCTTGAGCGGGTGCTCGGGCACATCATCAGCCGTGAGGGCCCGGTGCTCTCCACGGCCGAGCGCTCGCAGCTGATCCGCCGGGTCGTGGACGAGGCGCTGGGCCTGGGCATCCTGGAGCCGTTGCTGGAGGACGCGTCGATCACCGAGATCATGGTGAACGGCCCCGACGCGATCTTCGTCGAACGAGGCGGCCGCGTGGAGCAGCTGCCGCTCCGCTTCGTCTCCGCCGACCAGCTGATGCAGACCATCGAGCGGATCGTCTCGACGGTGAACCGCAGGGTCGACGAGTCGAACCCGATGGTGGACGCCCGCCTGCCCTCCGGCGAGCGCGTCAACGTCATCATCCCGCCGCTGTCGCTCACCGGCCCGATCCTGACCATCCGCCGCTTCCCGCGCTCCTTCACCCTGCAGGAGCTGGTCTCCTTCGGCTCGCTGGACGAGCACATGGTGTATCTGCTGGCGGGGCTGGTGCAGGCGAAGTTCAACGTCATCGTGTCGGGCGCCACGGGCACCGGGAAGACGACCCTGCTGAACGCCCTCTCCGGGCTGATCCCCTCCCACGAGCGCATCATCACCATCGAGGACTCCGCCGAACTCCAGCTCCAGCAGACGCACGTGGTCCGTCTGGAGTCCCGGCCGCCGAACGTCGAGGGCAAGGGGCAGGTCACCATCCGCGACCTGGTCCGCAACTCGCTGCGGATGCGCCCGGACCGGATCGTGGTCGGCGAGGTCCGCGGCGGCGAGTCCCTCGACATGCTCCAGGCGATGTCGACGGGGCACGACGGATCGCTCGCGACGGTGCACGCGAACAGCGCGGAGGACGCGCTCACCCGGCTCCAGACCCTCGCCTCCATGTCCGACGTCGAGGTCCCCTTCGTCGCGCTGCACGACCAGATCAACAGTGCGGTCGACGTCATCGTCCAGCTCACCCGGTTCGCCGACGGGGCCCGCCGGATCACCGAGATCGCCCTCCTCGACAGCCACGGCGGCGAGCCGTACCGGCTCGCGACCGCGGCCCGGTTCGACGCCCGGCCCATGACCCCGGACGGCCGCGTGTACGGCGCCTTCCAGTACTTCCCGCTGCCCCGCCGCACCGCCGACCGCCTCTACATGGCGAGCCAGCCCATCCCGCAGGCCTTCGGAGTCGCCCACTCCGCGGACCAGCTCGCCACCCGAGAAGCCAGGTAGGCCCCCATGGAACTCCACACCCTCGTCCAGCTCACCACCGGCGTGACACTGCTGACCTGCGCACTGGCGGTGGCCGGCGTGCACGCCTACGCCTCGGGCCGGGCCCAGCGCGCCGCCCTCGTGGACCGGCTCACCCACACCGGTCCGGTCCCGGGGACCGGCCGCAGGCGCCGCTTCCGCGACCTCGACCGGCGGCTGCGCCGTACCCGCGTCGGCCGCTGGCTGGAGCTGCGCCTGGCGGCGACCGGTCTGGACGTCACCCCGGGCGAGTTCTTCGTCCACATGCTCGCCACGGTCGCCGCGCTCTGGCTGATCGGCCAGGCCACCCTGGCCCCCTTCTTCGGCCCGCTCGCCGGCCTGCTCGGCATCTGGGCGGCGGTCCAGTTCCTCAACTGGCAGCGTCAGAAACGCATCGAGCGCTTCATCAACCAACTCCCCGAACTGGCCCGCATCCTGGCCAACGCCACCCAGGCAGGCCTGGCCCTGCGCACCGCGATCGGCATGGCGGCGGAGGAACTGGAGGCCCCGGCGGGCGAGGAACTGGGCAAGGTGGCCGACCAACTGGCCATCGGCCAGTCCCTCGACGACGCGCTCGGTGAGCTGGCCGACCGCCTCCCGTCCCGCGAGCTGGTCGTCCTGGTCACCACCCTGGTCCTCTCGAACCGCGCCGGCGGCCAGGTCGTGTCCGCCCTGCGGAACCTCACCGAGACCCTGGAGGAACGCAAGGAGACCCGGCGTGAGATCCGCACCCAGCTGAGTCAGGTGACGATGACGTCGTACGCCGTCCCCGTCCTGGGCGTCGGCGCGCTCTTCCTGATGAACGGCGTCAAGGACGGCGCGCTGGCCCGTATGACCGGCTCACCGGTCGGCCAGGCCTGCGTACTCATCGCCTTCGGGATGTACGCGGTCGGTTTCGTCCTCATCCGGCGCCTGAGCCGGATCGACGTGTGAGGGGAGGGCAGGCCTGATGGTGGGATTCCTGCTGGCACTGCTGACGGGCCTCGGCGTCTGGGGCGCCTTCGCGGGCATCCGCATGTACCGCGCGGACGCGAAACTCCCCGGGGACCTGGCGGTGGCCCTGGAGGTCGGCGCCACCCGCACCGGCGCCGTGGGCTCGGTCATCGACCGGATGGGCATGCGCTACGCCCCCGCCGTGCTGCGCCTGATGGGCCCGCGCCTGGTCGCCAGGTACCGCCGCAAGATCGACCTCGCCGGCAACCCCGGAGGCCTGACCATCGACCGCTACGCGGCCCGCCGCGCGGTCTACGGCGCGCTCGGATCCGTCGGTTTCCTGGTCTTCCTGCTGCGCGGCCAGTGGTTCGTGGCCGTACTCCTGCTGTTGTTCGGGGCGTTCTGGACGGAGGTCGGCATCTGGTCGGCGATCCGGGTCCGCAAGGACGTCATCGAGCGCACCCTGCCGGACTTCCTGGACGTGCTGGCGGTGGTGGTCAGCGCGGGGCTCGGCTTCCGCCAGGCCCTGGACCGGGTGGCCTCCCGCTACGAGGGCCCCTGGGCGGACGAACTGCGCATCACGCTCCGCCAGATGGACCTGGGCATGAGCCGCCGCCAGGCCTTCGCGGAACTGAGGCGGCGCAACGACTCGGAACAGGTGGCGATGTTCGTGACGGCACTGCAGCAGGGGGAGGAACTCGGCGCGCCCATCGTGGACACGCTGGTCTCCCTGGCGAAGGACATGCGTCGGACCGACGCGCAGAACGCCCGCCGCAAGGCCGCCCGCGCGGTGCCCAAGGCAACGCTGATGATCACCACCTTCATGGTCCCGGCCACGATGCTCCTGCTGGGCGCGGGCCTGATCCTCGGCTCCGGAGTGGACTTCGGATCCCTCACGGGGAAGTGAGGCGGACGTGACGGTGATGGGGTGGACGGGGCGTGGAGGGAACTCGGCCTTCGAGGGCCGCCTGAGCCGGCTGAAGGGGATGACGGGCTGGTTGTCACGGCGCCGGAGGCCGACCGCAGGTACGACGCATCCCGCCACCGCTTCTGCCGAACCCTCGGAGAAGATCCAGGTCAGCGCGCTGCAGGCGATGTGCCGGCAGGTCTTCGGCTTCCGCCTGGCCATGATCGCCGTGGCCGCCCCCGCCGCCCTGCTCAACGCGGCCCCCGGCCTGGGCGTCCGCCTGGTCGGCGCGGCCGTCGTCATCACCTTCATGGTGTCCTACGTCCTCTTCCGCGACTGGGAACGCTTCGGCCCCCTCCTCCTGCGCCACCCCAGCCTCCTGGCCGCCGACACCCTCTTCGGCTCGTTCCTGCTGATCTCGGCCGGCCCGGACACCACCCTGGCCTACGTCAGCGTCTGCACCCCGCTTCTGGCAGGCCTCGTCTACAGCTGGCGCGGCGCGGCGTTCTTCGCCTCCCTCCAGTCCCTGATCCTGCTGCTGGTCCACGCCACCCTGAAGGCCGACCGCCACGCGCCGGTCGCCGAGGCGTTGCTCCTGCCCGGCCTGTGCGTCATCGCCGGGGCCATGGGCTCGACCCTGCGCAACCTGATGCTCCGTTTCGGTGCGGCGACCCAGGCCCTGACGACGGTCCGGGCACGCCTGGCCGCGGCGGAGGCGGTGAGCGCGGAACGCGCCCGGCTGGCCCGCGAGATGCACGACTCCGTGGCCAAGACCCTCTACGGCGTGGCCCTCGCGGCGGACGGCCTGGCGGCGACGGCCTCGGCCGAGGCCCCCGATCCGGCCCGCATCAGGGAACAGGCGGAACTGGTCTCCCGCTCGGCGCGCAGGGCGGCGGCGGAGTCGAGGGAACTGCTGGCGGACCTGCGACGGGAGCGCCCGGACGCGCCGGGGGAGACGGCCCTCTGGGCGGAGCTGACCACATTCACCCGCGACTTCGCACGGCGCACGGGCCTCCGGGTCACCTGCTCCTGGCCGAATCCGCCGGACACCCCGGATGCGGATCCCGCACTTCCCTCGTTGCCCGCACCCGTGGCCCGCGACCTCTTCTCCATCGCCACGGAAGCGCTGGAGAACGCCCACCGCCACGCGGGCGCGACCCGCGTCGACGTCCACGCGGCGGTGTACGGCAACGTACTGCGCCTGACGATCCACGACGACGGCCACGGCCTCCCGCCCGGTACGACGCTCGAACGACTCCGTGAGCGTGGCCACTTCGGCCTGCTCGGCATGGTGGAACGGGCCGCGCAGGCGGGCGCCCGGATCCGTATCGGCCGGGGCGGCCGTGAACGGGGCACGGAGGTCCGCGTGGAAGTCCCCCTACCGGCCCCGCACTGCCCCGGTCCATCCCCCCGGAACCCCTGAGAGGAGGCAGACCATGCAGCACAGTCACCCGTGGCCGGATCCCCCCGCGCCGCCGCCTCCGCCGCTGCGGCTGTTGGTGGCCGACGACAACCCGGTGGTCCGGGCGGGCCTGACGGCCCTGCTCTCGGACCGCGGGGACACCACGGTCGTGGCGGAGGCCGCGGACGGCCGCGAGGCCTACGAGGCGGCCCTGCGACACCGCCCCGACGTGATCCTCCTCGACGTCCGGATGCCCCGAGTCGACGGAATCTCGGCATTGCCGCACCTGGTGCGGCTGGCGCCGGTCATGATGCTCACCTACAGCCACGAGACGGAGACCGTGCGGGAGGCGTTGCGGCTGGGCGCGGGGGGATACCTGGTGCACGGCGAGTTCACGACGGAGCAGTTGGTGCGGGCGGTGCGGGATGTCAGGGAGGGCCGGCCGCATGTGACACCGGGGGCGGCGAAGGCGTTGCTGGCGACCTTACGGATAAGTGCACCTGCACACACAGATTCTCAAGTGCCGGACATTCTGGCGGAAAACTGGAGTCAAACCCTTTCGCAACTGCAATCCCCTGTGGGAGAGTCGTTCCGTTCGCGTTTCCGGCTGAGTACGAGGGAGGCGGAGATCATGGACCTCATCGCGTCCGGCATGACCAACCAGCAGATCGCCGCCGCCTGCTTCATCTCCGAGAAGACGGTCAAGAACCACATCAACCGCATCTTCGCCAAACTCCAGACCACCACCCGGTCACAGGCGGCCGCGAAGTGGCTGGGGGTGGTCTGAGGTGGGGGCGCGGGGGAGCGGCAAGGGCCGTGAATGGGTCCGGGGTTGGGTCCTGGGGCCCTCTGACGGGTGCCACCGCCGGGCATACGTTTTCCGGATCGGAGGCGAACCCGGAGGGGACCACCATGAGCAACTGGTTCAACACCACCGTCGCGTATCTGCAGGCCCGTGTTGCTCGCAGCGACAGGGGTCAGACCGCGGTGGAGTACCTCGGCATCATCGCGGTGGTGGTGGCGATCGTGTTGGCGATCACCGGGACGAGTATCGGTCAGACGATCTTCGATGCGATCACCAACAAGATCACCGAGGTGACCGGCGGCTGATTCCTCCAGGTAGCGACGCTGGGCAGGCCTTCCCCATATACCTCACGGTGGTGGCGGGCCTGCTCTTTCTTGCATTGGCCTACCTCGCCGTCGGACAGGCGTCGGTGAACCGGAGCGGGGCCCAGACAGCGGCGGATGCGGCAGCGCTCGCGGCGGCCCAGGACGAGCGTCACCAACTCACGGATGAGTGGCGCAAGGTGCTACGCGACCCCACGAAGTGGCAGAACGTCTTCGACGGCAGGATGCCGCTCGACGACCCCGACAAGCCATGTCGACAGGCCGGCCAGCTCGCGGTACTGAACGACGCCTCGCTGAACAACTGCTCTCCGTCGGGCTTGCTGAAGTACCGGGTGGACGTGCAGACGAACAAGGACGTCGGCCGATCTGTCGTACCCGGCAGTGAGAACCACAAGTCCACGGCTTCCGCCGTCGCCGAGGTCCAACGCCTCTGCGAGTTCAAGCTCCCCGATGAGGGTGCCAAGGGTGATGAGCTGCCCGAACTCACCTGCAGGGGCGGCAAGGTCTGGCGTCTGAAGCCGGACGACACCGCAGGACTCCCGAAGCCTGAAGACCTCTTCGACGTCCACCTGGCCGACTCACCAGCGAACGATCAATGATGACGAAGGAAGCGGAGCGATGAGCATTCGGTTCACTGCGAAGGCCCGCAGGGGGATGGTCGCATTGACCGTTGCGGCTGGTCTGGCCATGGGCGTGGCCGGTTGTGGTGGAAGCGGCGGAGACGACAAGAAGCCGGACGGTTCAGCGTCGGCTTCCAGGACAAGTGGTTCCGCGCCAAGCGCGCAGGAGGGGCAGTCGGACCAGCCGCTGGCCGAACTGAAGGGTACCGACGGTCTGCTGTTCCAGATCGCCTCCGCTCAACGTGATGCGGGCGGCTTCGTGACGGTCAACGGCACCCTGAAGAACGACGGGGCTCAGACCGTGGTGATTCCCTCCGCGCTGAGCGGAAACGAAACAGAGATCATCAAGAACGGCAAGTCCTTCGGCGGCGCCACGCTGGTCGATCCGCAGGGCAAGAAGCGGTACTACGTGCTGCGCGACACCGAGGGCCGGCCGCTGACCACCACCGGCTTCTCCGCACTCAAGGCCGGAGACACCCTGGCGGTGTTCATGCAGTTCCCTTCCCCTCCCGCGAACACCGCCGAGGTGGACTTCCAGCTGCCGACGTTCTCCTCTGCCACCATCAAGATCTCCTGATGAGGCCAAAGTGACCCCCACCCGCCTCCCCGTCGCCACCTTCGCCCTCGCCGCCGCCCTCCTCCTCACCGCCACCCCGGCCCACGCCGGCGGCACGGACCCGAGTCAGCCCCCCGGCACCGCACCGTCCGCCACCGCCCCCGTCAGAATCGACCCCACCGACCCCGACCTCAAGCTGCCCGAGGGCGCCACCCTCGCCGCGCCCAAGGTGCTGGACATCAAGTCGGTCGTCGAGGACCAGAGCGGGGACGAGCGCCGCGAGGACACCAACGCCGACGTCACCTTCGCACTCCAGGCCGAGGTCCTCTTCGGCAAGGACAGTGCCAAGCTCGGCGACGAGGCGAAGGCCCGGATCGCCACCATCGCCGAGGAGATCAAGAAGCAGAACGCGACCCAGGTCCGCGTCTTCGGCTTCACGGACGACCTCGGTTCCTCCGCCCACGGCGACATCCTGTCCAGGCAGCGGGCCAACGCCGTACAGGCCGTCCTGGACCAGGACCTGAACGACCCGGACATCACCTTCGAGGTCCGCGGCTACGGCGAGCAGTACCCGATCGCCGACAACTCCACGGAGGAGGGCCGGAGGAAGAACCGCCGGGTGGAGGTGTCGTTCCCCCGGACCCAGGCCTGAGAACTAAACGGCGCCGCTGAGGTACACCTGGTTGCGCTGAGCGTTGATGGGATGCACAGCGATGTTCAGCCAGTTCAAGTTTCCGTCACAGACGGTGCACACCGGGCCTTCATTGACATCGGCGAGTGTCTCCGGCTCCTTCAAGCCCAGGTGGGCGAAGGGGGTGGTCGGCGACTGTTCCCTTCCCGAGGTAACAGGGGTGTTCCGATGCAGCAGGGGGCTCTCGGGACGCAGCTTTCGAATGAATGCCTTGGTGTCGGCGTTGGGCAGCGTGAAGGCGAGTAGTACGCCGTCGTCCTGGAACCCTCGCTGGTATGCGGCTCTGAGATCGGCGGCCCGCGCTGGAAGCGTCACATTCATGAGTGTCGCGACCTGCGCGGGGGTCTTGCCTTCGACCCAGTACGGGATGCGGCGTCCGCCTTCGGACCCCTCATGTGCCGGTGACCTTGGTGCGGCAGACGATGAACAGGCAACCAGCGAGCAGGCCAGGGCCGCACACAGGGCGCCGAGAACCGCTCGGCGTCGGCGCGCGGAGCAGATCGGGCGAGAGGGCGTGTTCCTCATCGGGCGTCTCCGTTGCGCCCGATGCCCGTGCGCGTCCCGTCCCGTCCGGGATCGGCGGGGGCAGGCAGCGAACCCGACCCGGTGCCCAAGTCGTAGTGCCGCACCGTCCCACTGCCTCTCATGTCGTACTCCTTCGCCAGTCCCGTCCTGTGCAGACGAGCCATGTCCGCATCGGTCACGGTCGTCGGTCCGATCGGAGTGGCCTTTCCGGGGTCCCAGTCGAACCGGACCTGGTCGACCGCTGCGCTGTGGTGTGACCGAGCGTGCGGGCCATGTTCACCTCCGTGGTCGAAGCACTGGAGACGGGCCGCCCGCCGGTTCGTCGAACCAGAACGCAAATCCCTCGCCAGGGTCGCGTTGGTGACTTGGTAGGTCTACTCGGCCTCGACGGCGACCCGAACGCCTGTCTTCATTCCCCAGCCCGCCATTGCCCCCGCCTCCGCCTCCAGTACATGCCGCGACCGCAGCCGAGGCAGGCCCAGGCGGCCCGGCTTCATTGTCCGGACGGCGATGACGGTGAGGGTGCGGTCGAGGTAGGCGACGTCGATGGGGATCCGCATACGGAAGGTGTGCACTCCGCCGGCGGGGGAGAGCAGCATGGCCCCCTTTACCGAGTCGCGGCCCAACAACCCCCTGGTACGGGCCCGGTAGGAGGTCGCGATTTCCAGGGGAACGGAGACCGCGGCGTCGTCACCGCTCCCCTGCACGACCAGCCGACCCCGTCCGTCCCGCCACCGTGCCATCCGAAGGCCACCTCCGCAGTGACGGTACCCACAGCGCTGCGGGCGACGCCTGCAGGTGGAAGGTGCCGAGAAATCAAAGGAGTTGCCCGGGCGACCGCCTCCCACTAGGAAGAGACCCATGACAGGACTCGGTGTCGTGTTTCGCCCCCAGCTTCCGCCCGAGCGGCTGCGGGCGGTGGCCCGCACAGCGGATGACGTGGGGCTCGAAGAGCTGTGGTTGTGGGAGGACTGTTTCCTGGAGGGCGGGATCTCGACGGCCGCCGCGGCGCTCGCGTGGACGGAACGTGTGCGCGTGGGTGTCGGGCTGCTGCCCGTGCCCCTGAGGAACGTCGCCGTGACCGCGATGGAGACCGCGTCGCTGCACCGGATGTTCCCCGGCCGCGCGACCGTCGTCGTCGGGCACGGCGTGCAGGACTGGATGGGGCAGGTCGGGGCACGGGCCGCCTCGCCGCTCACCCTCCTCGGCGAGCATCTCGACGCCCTGCGTGCCCTGTTGAACGGGGAGACGCTCAGCGTCCAGGGGCGGTACGTCACGCTGGACGGCGTGGCCCTCGACTGGCCCCCGGAGCACGCCGTGCCGGTCTTCGCCGGCGCCACCGGGCCACGCACGCTCCGCCTCTCCGGCGCCAAGGCGGACGGTACGCTCCTCACCGCCTCCACCTCCCCGGACGGCGTACGACAGGCCCGGCGGCTCATCGAGGAGGGGCAGCGGGAGGCGGGGCGCAGTGAGCAGCACAGGGTCGTTGTCTATCTGCTGGCTGCCACCGGGGCCGGAGCCGATGACCGGCTGCGGGCCGAACTCGCCGCCGAGGGGCTGCAGGCAGCCACGGATGTGGGCGTCGCGGGGGACGCGGGTGCCGTCGCCGCGGCCGTACGACGGCTCGCCGAGGCCGGTGCCCACACCGTCGTACTGCAGCCGACCGGGGACGAGCCCGACCCGGAGGGGTTCGTGCGGTTCGCGGCGGAGGAGGTCCGGCCGCTGGTGCCGTAACCGCACGTGGCGGGGCGTTGCAGGGCGTTGTCAGTCACGAGACGGTGTACGACACGGTCAGCCGGAGCCCGAGCCGGTGACCGCAGGACGGTCACCGGTCGCGCCGTCGATCGCGCACTGCACGGGCGGATCCAGCAGGAGGGCCCCTTCGTGGCGCACAGTTCCCGGCACCTCTTCGACGCCCGCAAGCCGACTCGCTGAGGCACCGGGCGATCCGGAGAAAACAGCTGAAAACCGACGTCGTTCACCCTGACGTTCCCTGGGGTTTCCACATTGTTATCGGCTCCGGTTCACACCTGTCCCACCGGTCACGTAAGTTCAGACCAAGGTTATTCGCGCAAGCAAAGCTGCGCGGGCGGCGCCGCGCAGTGGAGGGGGCTGCGCGGCGCTGTGAACCGGGTGGTCCTCCCCCGCGTCCCGTAGCGGAACCGTCAAGTCGGCATTCACCCACGGGTAGCCCGTCGGGGGGACCCCGCCCGCGACCCGCCGACCCTCCTCAAGATGGCTCAAACCTTCCGGAACCCCTCCGAATCCTTTCGTATCCGACCGGTTTTCCCTGGGATTGCGCTGTGAACCGGCCATGAAACACCCCTGAATCCACCGTTCCGCACCCACCGAGGCGTCGCCGGGTGACTTCGGAGAGTAGTTGTCGGTCGCCGATGCACCCACCATCCCTTACGAAGGGTTATGGTGGAAACCCCCCTCGGGCCGGTCCGTCTCCCCCCCACGGACCGGCCCGTTTTTTCGTCCCCCGGCAGACGGCGGGCCTTTCCCCGGGAACTCCGGGAATCCCCGGGAACCCCTCGGCATGCGACGAGCGTCCCAGTCCCAGGGGCGCGGGACTGTGCTCGGTATGCGGTTCCGCAGCGTGGGCGCGACCGGCCACGGCGGGCCGGCAGGCGGCGACGAGGTTGCGGCCACACCGGCCCCCCGATCCCCGAACCCGGGCCAGAACCAAGCCCCCGGCGGGGGTAGGCTCAACTGCTCGGGCAACCGTCCGCACCGACCCCCACGCCAGACCCCGGAGGGCCACGTGAACCTGCGCGACAACCTGCGCAGCCTGCTCGTCAGGCTCTACGCGCGCCGGGTGGAGGGACACCTGGACCACGATCAGGTGCCCAAGCACATCGGCGTCATCATGGACGGCAACCGCCGCTGGGCGAAGGCGTCCGGCTCCACCACCGTCCACGGCCACCGGGCCGGTGCCGAGAAGATCGAGGAGTTCCTCGGCTGGTGCACCGAGACCGACGTCGAGGTCGTCACCCTGTGGCTGCTGTCCACGGACAACTTCGACCGGCCCCAGGACGAACTGGTCCCGCTGCTCGGCATCATCGAGGACGTCGTCCGCACCCTGGCCGCCGACGGCCGCTGGCGCGTGCACCACGTCGGCACGATGGACCTGCTGCCGGCCGGGATGCAGCGCACCCTGAAGGAGGCCGAGGAGGCCACCGCCCCCATCGACGGCATAGTCGTCAACGTGGCCATCGGCTACGGCGGACGGCAGGAGATCGCCGACGCCGTGCGCTCCATGCTCCTCGACGCCCGGGACAAGGGCGTCGCGATGGAGGACCTCGCCGAGTCCGTCGACGTCGACATGATCGGCCGTCACCTCTACACCGGCGACCAGCCCGACCCGGACCTCGTCATCCGCACCAGCGGCGAACAGCGGCTGTCCGGATTCATGCTGTGGCAGACCGCGCACTCCGAGTACTACTTCTGCGAGGTCTTCTGGCCCGCCTTCCGCAAGGTCGACTTCCTGCGCGCCCTGCGCGACTACGCCGCACGTCACCGCCGTTACGGCGGCTGAGACACACCGGACGCCCCGCTGGCCGCCACGGCAGCGGGGCGTTCCGCTTACCCCGGTTCGGGCGGACTTAACAAGGAGTTCACCGGCACGCCGATGGCCGCTTTTGCATGGCGGCGCATGTTCGAGGGCATAAGGCAAACAGGTCGACACCCGAACCACGGGTGTCGGATCTCAGCGGGCGGCTCGGGGCCGTCCGCCCGGGAGGCCCTTTGCACCAGCCCGATCGTGCGGTCACTGCACGGAAGCAGCCGCGGAGGGCCGGTTCACGGCCCGCCGTACGCGGGGGCCAGACACCGGTCCAGCTCAGCCTCGTCGCTCCCCGACCTCATCCGAGGGGGTACGTCCTTCCGTGGTGACCAGCACAAAGCGCCACAAGCCAGATCGGCGCACCTATGTTCTCGACACCAGCGTCCTGCTGGCCGACCCGAACGCCCTGACCCGCTTCGACGAGCACGAGGTCGTGCTCCCCATCGTGGTGGTCACGGAACTGGAGGCCAAGCGGCACCATCCGGAACTCGGCTACTTCGCCCGCCAGGCCCTGCGCCTGCTGGACGACTACCGGGTGAAGAACGGTCGCCTCGACGCCCCCATCCCGATCGGGGAGCTGGGCGGGACCGTCCGTGTCGAGCTCAACCACTCGGACCCCAGCGTGTTGCCCACCGGCTACCGCCTGGGGGACAACGACTCCCGCATCCTCGCGGTGGCCCGCAACCTGCAGGCCGAGGGGTACGACGTCACGGTCGTGTCGAAGGACCTGCCCCTGAGGATCAAGGCGTCCTCCGTCGGGCTGCTCGCCGAGGAGTACCGGGCCGAACTCGCCATCACGGAGAACTCCGGCTGGACCGGAATGTCCGAACTGACGCTGCCCGGGGAACAGGTGGACATCCTCTTCGAGGAAGGCCATGTGTATGTCCCGGAGGCTTCGGGCCTCCCCGTGCACACCGGCCTGACCATCCAGTCCGAGCGCGGCAAGGCCCTCGGCCGCATCACCGCGGAGGGGAACGTCCGTCTGGTGCGCGGCGACCGGGAGGCGTTCGGCATCAAGGGCCGCAGCGCCGAGCAGCGCATCGCGCTCGACCTGCTGCTCGACCCGGACGTCGGGATCGTCTCGATGGGCGGCCGGGCCGGCACCGGCAAGTCGGCGCTGGCGCTGTGCGCCGGGCTGGAGGCGGTCCTGGAACGCCGTCAGCACCAGAAGGTGATGGTCTTCCGGCCGCTGTACGCGGTCGGCGGACAGGAGCTGGGCTATCTGCCCGGTTCCGAGGCGGAGAAGATGAGCCCGTGGGCGCAGGCCGTCTTCGACACGCTGTCCGCGGTCACCAGCCGCGAGGTCATCGAGGAGGTCACCGCGCGCGGCATGCTGGAGGTGCTCCCGCTCACCCACATCCGCGGCCGTTCGCTGCACGACGCGTTCGTGATCGTGGACGAGGCGCAGTCGCTCGAACGGAACGTACTTCTCACCGTTCTGTCCCGAATCGGCGCCAATTCACGAGTGGTTCTCACTCATGACGTGGCACAGCGGGACAATCTGCGCGTCGGTCGCTACGACGGTGTGGTCGCCGTCGTGGAGAAGCTGAAGGGACACCCGCTCTTCGCGCACGTGACACTGACCCGGTCCGAGAGGTCCCAGATTGCCGCGCTTGTGACCGAAATGCTGGAGGACGGCCACATCTGACCCGTTCCGCACCGCAGTTGGCGCCGTCCGGCAAAGGCATCAGAGCCTAGCCGGGCGGCGCCTCGGCGTGTGGAGCTTTCCGAAAATCCCGAGGGCCAAACGAGATGTGACCTTTCACACTCAACGCAGAATTGCCACTCGGCGTCCGGTTACGGCAGAGTCTCAGTCCTGTCAGGCCCCGCATACGACACACCTGTACCCCCAGCGGTACAGCACCACAGAAGCACCACCAACTCCATAGAGTTCGTCGTATGCCGCCCGAGCACCACGCGGCGCTCCCCGAAGGGGAGTTGCCCACCGGGCCCGTGCCTCCCGTGACCCCGCAGTTGGGAGGCCAGTGTCAGGGGCACGATTGCGTCCGCCAGGGTCACCGAAGCGGGCGATGCTGGAAGGAAACCGTGTGAGCCGGATTTCGGTCCGGGGATTCGCAGTGGCCTCGGCCACCGCGGTCACCGCCGTCGGAAGCGTCGTCGGAGTTGCCTCGGGCAGCGTCGCGCAGCAGAACAACAACGACGCCGAGGCGACGGCAGCCGACACCACGCTCCTCGCGGACATACCCGCGGGCCAGCAGGCCCAGGTGCAGTCCGCGTCCCTGACGCAGCAGGCCGACGCCCAGGCCATCGCCGCGGACACGAGCGCCAAGAAGGACGCCGAGGAGGCGGCCCGCAAGGCTGCCGCCGAGACCGCGGTCGCCAAGAAGGCGGCGGCCGAGCAGGCGGCCAAGGAGGCCAAGGAACGCGCCGAGGCCAAGAAGGTGGCCAGCCGCTCCGCCGCGCGCGATTCCTCCAGCTTCCCCGTCCGGAGCAGCTACACCGTCGCGCAGATCCAGGCGATGGCGCGTCAGATGGTGGCGGGCGACCAGTTCCAGTGCTTCAGCAACATCGTGGACCACGAGTCCAGCTGGAACTACCAGGCGGTCAACGCCTCCTCCGGTGCCTACGGCCTGTTCCAGGCCCTGCCCGCCGGTAAGTACTCGTCCGCCGGTGCCGACTGGCAGACCAACCCGGCCACCCAGATCAAGTGGGGCCTCAACTACATGAACAGCCGGTACGGCAGTCCGTGCCAGGCCTGGTCGTTCTGGTCGGCCAACCACTGGTACTAGGCCCGGTCGGCCACGCTCAACCTTGCGCAGCCCCTCCCCGTCCTCAGGGGAGGGGCTTTCGCCCTGTACGGTCGTACCCGGCATACCTCCAGGGGGAGGAGAGGTGGCGAGCACGCGGGGACGCGGGGGAAGAGGACGGATCATGTCGCGAGTGCCAGGGTGGCTCGGCCGGCTGGGCGCCGGTCTCACCGAGATGAGCGAGCGCCTCGACGAGCGGCGCGCGGAGGTGGAGCAGGACAGCGATCCGCTCGCCGCGTCCCCGCCTCCCGCCCCGGCCGCCGCCGAGACCCCGCCCCCCGCCAGCCGGCCCGCACCCCCGGCCGGCGGTCCCCGCCCCGACCCCGCCGAGGCCGTGCCCTGGGGCGTACGGGTGGCGGCCGAGGCCGGCTGGCGGTTGCTGGTCCTCGCCGGCACCGTCTGGGTCCTGATGCGCGTCATCAGCGCCGTCCAGCTGGTGGTGTTCGCCTTCGTCATCGCCCTGCTCGTCACCGCGCTGCTGCAGCCGACGGTCGCCCGGCTCACCCGCCGCGGAGTCCCGCGCGGCCTCGCCACCGCGCTCACCGCGATCAGCGGGTTCGTCGTCATCGGGCTGATGGGCTGGTTCGTGACCTGGCAGGTCATGGAGAACATCGACACGCTCTCCACCCAGATCCAGTCCGGCATCGACGACCTGCGCGACTGGCTGCTGAAGAGCCCCTTCCACGTCACCGACAAGCAGATCAACCAGATCGCCAAGAACCTCCGCGAGGCGATCGGCGCCAACGCCGACCAGATAACGTCCGCGGGCCTGGAGGGCGTTCAGGTCATCATCGAGACCCTCACCAGCATCCTGCTGGTGTTCTTCTCGACGCTGTTCCTGCTCTACGACGGCAAGCGCATCTGGGAGTGGTTCCTGAGGCTGGTGCCCGCCGCGGCCCGCCCGGGCGTGGCGGGCGCCGGTCCGCGCGCCTGGCGCACCCTGACCGCCTACGTCCGCGGCACGGTCCTGGTCGCCCTGATCGACGCCATCTTCATCGGCATCGGCATCTACTTCCTGGACGTGCCGATGGCCGTCCCGCTGGCCGTCTTCATCTTCCTGTTCTCCTTCATCCCGCTGGTCGGCGCGGTCGCCTCCGGCGCGCTCGCGGTGATCGTGGCGCTGGTGACCCAGGGCGTCTTCACGGCCGTCATGACCCTGGTGGTCGTCCTCGCGGTGCAGCAGATCGAGGGCCACGTCCTGCAGCCGTTCATCCTCGGCCGCGCGGTCCGCGTCCACCCGCTGGCGGTCGTCCTCACGGTCGCGGCCGGCGGCATGGTGGCCGGCATCGGCGGCGCGGTGGTGGCCGTACCGCTGGTGGCGGTGGCGAACACGGTGGTGGGGTATCTGCGGCAGTACTCGGAGGAGTTGCAGCAGCGGAAGGCCGCCGCGGAGCTCGCGGACGGGACCGTCGAGGAGAACGCGGAAGGCCCCGCTCACGTGGGGTGAGCGGGGCCTGTGGAGCCGCGGGCCCTACTCGGCCAGCACGGCCTCCGCGTCGAGGGTGACGCCGACCGCCTGGATCACCGAAGCGATCTTGAACGCCTCCTGGACGACCTCGCGCTCCACGCCGGCCTTGCGCAGCACCTGCTCGTGCGAGTCCAGGCACAGGCCGCAGCCGTTGATGGCGGAGACCGCGAACGACCACAGCTCGAAGTCGGCCTTCTCAACGCCCGGGTTGCCGATGACGTTCATCCGCAGACCGGCGCGCAGGGTGCCGTACTCGTGGTCGGACAGCAGGTGACGCGTCCGGTAGAAGACGTTGTTCATCGCCATGATCGCGGCGGCCGACTTGGCGGCCGTGTACGCCTCCGGCGAGAGGTTCGCCTTGGCCTCCGGCTCCAGCTCCCGCAGCACGATCGGGGAACGGGAGGCGATGGCGGTCGCCAGCACCGTGCCCCACAGCTGCTGCGCCGGCAGGTCGGAGTTGCCGATGACCGAGCCCAGGTTGAGCTTGAGGTCCTTGGCGTAGTCCGGAACGCGGGACTTCAGCGAGTCGAGCGACATGGGTCACTCACCAGCCAGCAGCGCGACCGGGTCCAGGGTGTCCTCGCCCTTGCTCCAGTTGCACGGGCACAGCTCGTCGGTCTGCAGGGCGTCCAGGACCCGCAGGACCTCCTTGGGGTTACGGCCCACGGAACCGGCGGTGACCATCGTGAACTGGATCTCGCGGTTCGGGTCGACGACGAAGACGGCGCGCTGCGCGAAGCCGTCCTCGCCCTCGATGCCCAGGTCGCGCATCAGCTCGTGCTTGGAGTCGGCCATCATCGGGAACGGCAGGTCGGTCAGGTCCGGGTGGTCCTTGCGCCAGGCGTGGTGGACGAACTCGGAGTCACCGGAGAAGCCGAGGATCTGGGCGTCGCGGTCGGCGAACTCGTCGTTCAGCTTCCCGAACGCGGCGATCTCGGTCGGGCAGACGAAGGTGAAGTCCTTCGGCCATGCGAACACGACCAGCCACTTGCCCTCGTAGGACTTGTGGTGGATCTGCTCGAACTCCTTGCCCTTCTCCAGCGAGACGCAGGCGGTCAGTTCGAACTCGGGGAACTTGTCACCGACAGTGAGCACATGCTCTCCTTGCAGCGAAGAAACACCCCTTTTGAGGATGTTTCCCATGGGTTGGACTTTGTCGATGTTGGCACAGGGTGCATTGATTAGTGAAATAGCTACACTCGGTCAGGTTGATCGGAGGTGGTTATCAGTGACCATGAGTAACGGGAAGCGGAGGCAGCCGAGCCTCGCGCAGCTGCGTGCCTTCGCCGCCGTCGCCGAGCATCTGCACTTCCGGGACGCGGCGGCGGCCATCGGGATGAGCCAGCCCGCCCTGTCGGGCGCCGTCTCGGCGCTGGAGGAGACCCTGGGCGTGACCCTCCTCGAGCGTACGACGCGCAAGGTGCTGCTCTCGCCCGCCGGGGAGCGTCTTGCCGTACGGGCGAAGGCGGTGCTGGACGCGGTCGGGGTGCTGCTGGAGGAGGCCGAGGCGGTCCGGGCGCCCTTCACCGGAGTCCTGCGCCTCGGCGTGATCCCCACGGTCGCGCCGTATCTGCTGCCGACGGTGCTGCGGCTCGTCCACGACCGCTACCCGCACCTCGACCTCCAGGTCCACGAGGAGCAGACGGCCAGCCTGATCGACGGCCTGGGCTCCGGCCGTCTCGACCTGCTGTTGCTGGCGGTCCCGCTAGGTGTCCCCGGAGTCGTCGAACTCCCCCTGTTCGACGAGGACTTCGTGCTCGTCACCCCGCTCGACCACTGGCTCGGGGGTCGTGAGGGCATTCCGCGCGAGGCGCTGAAGGAGCTGAACCTGCTCCTCCTGGACGAGGGCCACTGCCTGCGCGACCAGGCCCTGGACATCTGCCGGGAGGCGGGGCGTGAGGACGCGCCGGTGACGACCACGGCCGCCGGACTGTCGACCCTTGTCCAGCTGGTCGCGGGCGGCCTCGGGTGCACCCTGCTCCCGCGTACGGCGCTCAGGCTGGAGACGACCCGCAGCAGCCAGCTCCTCACCGGCTCCTTCGCCGAGCCCGCCCCCAGCCGCCGGGTCGCCCTGGCGATGCGGTCGGGGGCGGCGCGCTCCGCGGAGTACGAGGAGCTGGCCGCCGCTTTGCGCGAGGCGCTGTGCGCGTTGCCGGTACGGGTGCTGGACTAGCGCTGCGGGGACGGGGTCCCAGCCCCGCTCTACTCCGTCCGCAGCCCCTCCGGCCGCATCAACCGCAGCAGCGGCGGCAGGCTCAGCAAGGTCACGGCCAGGATGACGGCCGCACCCGCGCCGGTCATCGACAGCACGCCCGGCCAGTCCACGCTCACCGCCGTGCCCACCATGTTCAGCAGCACCGCGCCCAGCGTCAGCCCCATGGCCAGGGCGAGCAGCAGGCCCAGGGCGATCGGGATCGCCGTCTGCCAGAGCACCGACATGCCCAGGGTGCGCCGCCGGGTGCCGAAGGCGACCAGCGCCGACAGCAGCTTCCTGCGCTCGCGCAACTGCTCCAGCTGGGAGACCAGCAGGCTCACACCGATCAGCGCGAGCACACAGAGGGCGCCGGCGAACGTTCCGGTGCGGATGGAGGTGAACTGAGCCGACCGGTCGATGGCCGAATACACCATCGTGTCCGCCAACGGGTCGATCCGGGCGGCCGTGTTGCGGACGTGGTCGTGCACGTCCGGCACCGACTCGTCGAGCGAGAGGTACATCGCTCCGGTCAGCGTGCTGCTCAACCGGCCGGGCACGGCGGCCGGTGTCATCAGCAGGCCGCTCTCCTTGATCCCGTTCGGGCTGGTGATCGCCCGGGCCTGCTTCAGCCCCCTCGGCACGGTCCACACGACGTCGCGGCCGTCGCGCAGGCCGTCGCTCGAGTTGGCGTGGAGGGTGCGGCCCGGACGGGCGAGCTTCGCCACGTCGGCGTCCCGTTCCCCGCCGGTCGCCGTGAAGACGTCCCCGTCGTGGCAGTCCGGCAGGTCGGCCACCTCGCGCAGCGCGGCGCAGGTGCCGACGGTGAGGCCGACGGAGTTCTCCGGCCCCTCGTCGGAGCGGAAGCGCCGGTCGCCGAGGTCGGTGCTGCCCAGCGCGGTGACCTTGCGCACGCCCTTGGTCGTGGCGAACTTCTCGGCCGCCGGGCGGAAGGGGAGACCCTGGGACAGGTTGACCTGCATCTGCACCCGGTCGGTGTCCTGCCCGGTGGACTTGGTGAAGTCGCCCTGGACGCCCGCGAACAGCATCTGCAGCGCGATCGCCCCGGCCACCGCGACCGCGATGCCGTTCACCATCCGGGCCGCCGAACCGCTGCTCAACTGCAGCCGCCGTACCGCCAGTTGCCAGGCCACCCCGCCGCGCCCGAGCCGGGCCACCGCCGCCTCGACCGCCCACGGCAGCAGCGCCGTCAGGCCGAAGAGCAGCAGCAGGACGCCGCCGACCACCAGATACCGGTTGAAGTCGCCCTGGCGGCCCTGTCCGATCATCGGCGCGAGGCACGCCAGTCCGCCCAGCGGCAGCAGCAGCCGCCACCACAGCCGGCGGCGCCTGGGCCTGGCCGCACGGACCACGCCCAGCGGCTCGATGACCACCCCGCGCAGCGCGAACAGGGTGACCAGCACCGCCGCCGCCGGAACGGCGACCGCGACCAGGGCGGCCAGCGCCGGGGAGGGGTCGAGGTAGCTGGGGAAGACGCTGATGTCCAGGATCTCGACCGAGCCAGCGAGCTGACGGCCGAGCAGGAAGAAGACGGTGCCGAAGACCAGTCCGACCAGGGAGCCGGCGAGCGCTTCGCCCGCCGCGATCCGCCGGGTCATCCGGCTGTCGGAGCCCACCAGCCGCAGCGCGGCCAGCCTGCGGTCGCGCCGCTCGCCGCCGAACCGTACGGCCGTGGCGATGAACACGGCGACCGGTGTCAGCAGCACCACGAAGACGACCAGTACGAGCAGCAGGAGGATCGGGTCCGTCTTGTCGGGCGGGACCTCCTGCGGCGGTCCGAAGCGGGTGATACGGGCCGTCCGCCAGCCGTTGACTTGCGGGGCCAGGTCTTTCCCCCCGGCGTAGTAGGCGAGATCGTGCGAGCCGATGAGTCCGGGCTCGCCGATGGTGCCGACGATCCGGTACGGCAGCCGCTCGCGCAGCAGCTTTCCGGCATCGGAGCCGAGGAGGTCCTTCAGCGCGGGGGAGACGACCATCTCGCCCGGCGCCGGGTACTTCGACAGGCCCGGTGCGAGCGGCGCCCGCGGCCCCTCCGGTTCCACCAGCCGGCCGCGGATGTCGCTGCCGCGGTAGACGGTGTCGGCGTCGGAGATCAGCAGGGTGTCGGCGGCCTTCGGCCGGTACGGGCCGTAGGTGTAGTCCTGGCGAGCGTCCTCGCGCTGTTGCCGTACGGCCAGCGCGTTCGGGATCGCGGTCGTCAGCAGCAGCAGTGCCACGCCGAGGCCGACCCCGACCGCCGTCAGCAGGACCCGGATCCAGCCCTCGCGCCCGCCGGTGAAGGCGAACCGGACGCCCATACCGAGGTCTCTGGACCACTGGCGGGCGTTCATACGGCGCGCTCCATGTCCCGGGACTTGCCGTCGCGTACGACGATCTCGCGGTCGGAGTAGGCGGCCACCCGGGCCTCGTGCGTGACCAGGACGACGGCCGCGTTGGTGGAGCGGGCCGCGTCGGTCAGCAACTCCATCACGCGTTCGCCGTTGAGGGAGTCGAGGGCGCCGGTCGGCTCGTCGGCGAACACCACCCGGGGTCCGGTGACCAGCGCCCGTGCCACCGCGACGCGCTGCCCCTGGCCGCCCGAGACCTCGCCGGGCCGCTTGGCCTTGAGGTCGTCCACCTCCAGCCGTTCCATCCAGGTGAGCGCGGCCCGCTCGGCCTGCTTGCGGGAGGCGCCGTTCAGCCGCAGCGGCAGCGCCACGTTCTCCACACAGGTCAGCTCCGGGACGAGCTGACCGAACTGGAAGACGAACCCGAACTCGCTGCGCCGCAGCGCACTGCGTTCGGTGTCGCTCATGCCGGTCAGTTCCCGGCCGTCGTAGGTGATGGACCCGGAGTCGGGCGGCACGATGCCGGCGAGGCAGTGCAGCAGGGTCGACTTGCCGGAGCCGGAGGGGCCCATCACGGCGACGACCTCGCCGGCGTGGATGGAGAACTCGGCGCCGTCGAGCGCGACCGTCGGGCCGTAGGCCTTGCACAGGTTCTCGGCGGCGAGCAGGGAGCCGGGGGGAGGAGTCACGCGGCCACCGCCGCACGCAGCTTGTCCAGGCGGGCCGCGGCCAGTTCCAGCCAGCGCAGGTCGGCCTCCAGGTGGAACAGCGCGTGGTCGCAGACCAGCTGGTCCGCGAGGTCGCCCTTGCGCTTGCGGTCGGTCAGGATGCGCATGCTGCGCAGGTGCTCGGCGCGCTGGGTGTCGAGGATGAGGGAGGCGTCGCGGTGGGTGAGGAGGGCGAGGACGACCTTGGTGTAGAGGGTCGACTGCAGGTACTCCTCGGGCTTCTCCGGGGTGCCGAGCCATCGGTCGACGTCGGTGATGCCCGCGTCGGTGATTGCGTACCGCTTGCGCTCGGGCCCGCCGCCCGCCTCGATCCCGTCGACTTCCACGAGGCCGTGCTTCAGCAGCCGGGACATCGTGGAGTAGACCTGGCCGTAGTGCAGCGGCCGGTCGTGACCGAACTTCTCGTCGAAGGCCCGCTTGAGGTCGTAACCGTGACGCGGGCCGGACTCCAGGAGCCCCAGAAGAGTGTGACCGATGGACATGCAGAGCACTCTACACATGGTGTATACGCCGCATGTATACGCGGAGTGGGGAGATCATGGCGGGCGGTACGGCGGTGCAGGTGGCGGCCTATTGTCACGGTTATGACACAGGAGGCCTGCCCCGGCGCGGCAGCGGGCCGGTCTCCTTCGGCAGCCGTCCCGCCTCCGCCAGTGCCTTCCTGAGGAGGAACTCGATCTGCGCGTTGGCCGACCGCAGCTCGTCACCGGCCCAGCGGGCCAGCGCCTCGTAGACCGACGGGTCCAGCCGCAGCAGCACCTGCTTGCGCTGCTGCGGTCGTCGCTTCGGAGTCTCCGAGGGGTCCGTCACTGGTAGAGGGTCCCGGTGTTGAGGACCGGTTGCGGGGCCCGGTCCCCGCACAGCACGACCATCAGGTTGGACACCATCGCCGCCTTCCGTTCCTCGTCCAGTTCCACGATGTCCGCCTCGGCGATCCGGCCGGGTCGTGTGCGGACATGGGTGCTGCCCGTTTCTCATTGAGGCCTGCCGCGGCGGCAGGCCTAGCTTGCGTCTAGCTAAGTGATAGCACTTTTAGCGCCCGAAGCAACCCCGGGGCTGCCAGAACCGTCGGTTCTCTCGGGGCAGGTGCTGATTCTCACGTCCGCAAAAGAACGGATCGGACGCCCTTTGTCATATAGGCGAGTGTTAGCTTTCGAAGCTGACCCCGAGACGGAAGCGAGCGTAGGGACCCATGGGACGAGCGGAAGAGAGACGAGCGCGACAGCGCGGTGGCCGCCGCGCGGCGCCCCAGCGCCGCCGCTCCGCGCCCGCGGCGGCCGCTCCCGCAGGCGGCAAGCCGCCCAAGGGCCGAATACGCCGGCTGTTCACCTGGAAGAAGGTGCTCGGCACGTTCTTCACGCTCTGCCTGCTGGTGATCGCGGCCTTCATCGGGCTGTACATGTACGTGGACATCCCGAAGGGCAACGCCGACGCCCAGTTGCAGAGCAACATCTACAAGTACAGCGACGGCACGATGCTCGCCCGCACCGGCCAGCTCAACCGGGAGAGCGTCGACCTCGCCGAAGTCCCCAAGGACGTCCAGCGCACCTTCGTCGCGGCCGAGAACAAGAGCTTCTACCACGACTCCGGCGTCGACCTGAGGGGCACCGCCCGCGGTGTGCTCAACACCGTCATGGGGCGCGGCACGCAGGGCGGTTCGACGATCACCCAGCAGTACGTCAAGAACTACTACCTGGACCAGAACCAGACCGTCTCGCGCAAGCTGAAGGAACTGGTCATCTCGCTGAAGCTGGACCGCCAGAAGTCCAAGGACTACATCCTCGCGGGCTACATCAACACCAGCTACTACGGCCGCGGCGCCTACGGCATCCAGGCTGCGGCGCAGGCGTACTACCACAAGGACGCCAAGGACCTCAAGGTCCAGGAGGGCGCCTACCTCGCCGCGCTGCTCCAGGCGCCGAACCAGTACGACTTCGCGCTCGCCACCGACACCGGCAAGAAGCTGGCGGTGGCCCGCTGGAACTACGTGCTGGACAACATGGTCAAGCAGCACTGGCTGGACGCGGGCAAGCGCCAGGCCATGCAGTTCCCGACGCCCAAGGCGCCCAAGGCCGCACCCGGCATGAAGGGCCAGACCGGCTACCTGGTGGACGCGGCCAACGCGGCGCTGGAGAAGCAGCTGGTCGCCCAGGGCCAGGCCGCCACCATCGGTGACGCCGAGGCGCTGGTGAGAAAGGGCGGCTGGACCATCACGCTCAACGTCGACAAGAAGAAGCAGCACCAGCTGGAGCAGGCCGTCAAGGAACAGCTGACCGGCCAGCTGAACGCGAAGAAGCGCTCCGTCGACGCCGACGTCCAGCCGGGTGCCGTGTCCGTCGACCCGAAGACGGGCAGGGTCCTCGCCATGTACGGCGGCGCGGACTACTTCAAGCACTACCGCAACAACGCCACGCGCACCGACTACCAGCCCGCCTCCACCTTCAAGCCGGTGATCCTGGCCGCCGCGCTGGCCGAGGGGGCCACGACGCAGGACGGCCAGCCCATCACCGCCAGCACGATCTACGACGGCACCAGCGGCCGCCAGGCCGTGGACCACGGCAGCAAGGTCGGCTTCGGCCCGCCGAACGAGGACGACAAGAGCTACGGCCCCATCACCGTCCAGAAGGCCATGAACCAGTCCGTCAACTCCGTCTTCGCGCAGATGGGCATCGACGTGGGCATGGACAAGGTGATGGACGTCGCCGGCAAGCTCGGTATGGACACCAAGGGCATGGAGCCGGTGCCCGCGCAGACGCTGGGCTCCATGGGCGCCAGCCCGCTGGAGATGGCCGGCATCTACGCGACCCTCGACAACCACGGCAAGAAGGTCACCCCGGCGATCATCAAGTCGGCCGACCACAAGGACCGCACCGTCGACATCCCGAACCCGATCGGCGACCAGGTGATCCCCGAAGAGGCCGCCGACACGGTCACCTCCGTGCTCACCGGCGTGGTCGACGACGGTACGGCCAGCCAGTCGGTGGCGGCCAACCCGGCGCGCGACGGCCAGCAGGTCGCCGGCAAGACCGGTACGTCCGACAAGAACAAGTCGGCCTGGTTCACCGGCTACACGCCCGACCTCGTCACCTCGGTCGGCCTGTTCGGCGAGGACTCCAAGACCCACGCGCAGGTGCCGCTGACCGGTGCGACCGGCATGCTCGACAACCTGGGCCGCCCCGCCCGCATCAACGGCGGCGCCATTCCGGCGAAGATCTGGGCCGCCTACACCTTCGAGGCGATGGACGGCGTCACCAAGTTCGACCTGGACACCACCCAGGGCGCGGCGATCCAGCCGACCGTGCCGCCGTCGCACTCCCCGACGCCGTCCAGCACACCGTCGCACACGCCGACCAGCAAGGCGCCCAAGCCGTCGCACTCGCCGAAGCCGAAGCCGAAGCACTCGCACAAGCCGACCGAGCCGCCGACGACCCCGCCGCCCACGCAGCCCACGACCGAGCCGCCGACGACCCCGCCGCCGACGGACCCCGTCACACCCGAGGACCCGCTCGACCCCGGCAACCAGTAGAAGACATGAGGGAGGGGGGGGGGGGGGGGGGGGGGGGGGGGGCCCCCCCCCCCCCCCCCCCTCGCCCCCCCCCCCCCCCCACACCACACCCCCCCCCGCTGCCGTCCCCAGTGT